>DAOMNN010000072.1:0-15270 GCA_035443825.1 Rhodocyclaceae bacterium
ACGCTGGACCCGGAAGCCGATCCCTACGTCTCACGCATTTTCGGGGCGACGCGCTATACGGTCGTCGATGACGTCGAGCGTCTGCCCGAACGCCTGCCGCAACTGTTCGCGAGTCTGACGCGCTGACGGCGCCTCAGAAGCGCATCCGTACGCCGATCGTTACCCCCCAGCTTGAATCGGCGCCTTTTGTCGCGGCCGTGGCGCCGACCGTGACGAGCGCGTTACGACTGATGCGGTGATCGACGTCTACGGTGGCACGGGCCCAGTTTCGCCGGGTTCTTTCCCCATCGACCTTGAGATCGAACAGGCCGGACACACGGGCACCGGTGCTCGACGAATCTTCGAGACGACGAACGGCTTCTAGCCCGAGACGCAGGTCGGTCGACGTGCCGACCGGCAAGGCAGCTGCCGCACCCAGGCGAACGTCGCGCGTGGTCGAACGGCTGCGATCGAACTGCGCCGGAAGACTGCCGCCCGTCTCCGTGTAGCCGTCTACGCGACTGCGCATCAAGGTATAGGCCGCGTAGGGGCTCAGGCGTGCCTGGCCAAGTCGTGCGGCATCCTTCCAGTCGAGCCGTAGGCGCAACGCATACGAATGTGCATCTGGTGTGCCACGCGAGCGTTCGGTTGCGTTGCCGTCGCGATACTGCCGTCGCAGATCGGTGTCGAAACGTCCGTAAAAGGCGGTAACGCTCGGTTGCAAGCCGTTATCGAGCTCTCCGGCAGCCTCGGCGATCAGGTACTGTCCGCGGTACTTCGCCCGACCGCCATGGCTCCAGTCCTGTCGCGCCCATGTGTTGCCGATGCCAATCCCGACGCGGGTCAGACCGATGTCCTTGCACACGCCGATTTCCGCGAGCTCCGAGCGCGTGCGGCTGCCATCGTGACGCGCCGCATCGGCGGTAGCCCAGGCGCACGCTCCATCGTCGGTGCTGCGTGCAAGGCCGTTGTCCAGAATGGAGCGGTGATGTGCGCCGAACAGGGCGAGGCCGGGCACGTTCGCAACCGATCGAACGGCAAGGCGGCCCGTTTCGGTGACTGACCGGACGAGCGAGCGAACCGCCTCGGGGGTCCTGACCGGACTTGCAGGCGGATCAGCCGGGGCTGGATCAGGTCCGGGTTCCGGGTCCGGGTCAGGGCCGGGATCGGGATCAGGGCCTGGGTCAGGGTCTGGACCCGGGTCGGGTTGGGGGTCCGGTCCCGGAGGAGGATCGACAGGCGGTTCCGGGGTGAGATCGAGCGCGGTCAACGTCAATCCGAGCCGGTTGTCTTCGGTGAACAGGCTGAACTCGGCGCTGCCGTTCAGATCGACGACGCGATAGCCGTCGAACTCACCGGTCAACTCGGTGGCCGTCAGGAAAAACGCGCTCCAGCCGACGTCGAAACCCGTGGTATCAAGGAACAGGATTTCGAGCAGCCCGTCGATGGTCGCCGTTCCCGTGACGGTAACCTGATCGACCTGGCCGCCCTCGAGTTCGAGCCGGAAGGTCGCGTCGTTGCCGATCATGGTGAAGTTATCCATCGTCTGGCTACCGATCGAAGCGCCAGGCGAGTAGATCCCTCCGTCGAGTATCGTGACGTGACCAACAATCGAGCCGGTCCCGCCGAGCACAGCATCGGCCGAGACGGTCACGTCCCCGTTCAGGTCGCCGTTGACCCGTGCGGTGCCTTCGTGCACCTTCAGATGATCGATGGCGGTGCTGACGCCGTCGTAGATCCAGATGGACGAGCCTGTTTTCTCGAACTGCTCGAAGTTGATGTACTGGCCGCCTACCAGGCCCATATCGAATCGCCCGATGACGTCGCCGCCCCAGCGCAGCGTGTCCGTGCCAATGCCGCCATCGACGCGGCCGTGGATCTCCGACAGGCCGATCATCTCCATGATGTCGTCCCCGCCCGCAAGATTCACCGCGCCCACAGAATCGCTGGTGCTGTTGGTACGGATCACGCCTGCATTGATCAGGTGATCGTTGCCGGCGGACCCGTTGAAGGCGCGGCTGGACACGCTGACGATATGGCCTCCTTTGTCGTTGTGTACGAGGCTGGTGGTCGTGGCCTCACCCGAGACCAGTACGCCGTAGTAGGTGTCGGACTCGACCAGTCCATCGTTGAGGAGCGAAAGATGTGTGCCGGCACGGCCATAGAGTTCGATGCCCGTCGAACTACGGCCCATCCTCACGTCGGCGAAGTTCTCCACCGAGGCACGGCCACCGATACCGGCGGAAACGCTGATGCCCGTGCCGAAGTCGAAACCGGCGTGATTCAACAGGATGTCGCCACGATTGATCACTTCGCCCACGCCACCCGGTGCAGCCGTATTGATGCCGATGCCAATGCGCCATGAACTCGCAGTGGTCTGCAGCAGTCCGTGGTTCTCGATGCGCACCGAATCGCCGAGTCCGTACAGCGCCGCTTTGGCCACACCGTACGTGTTGTTGTTGTAGCTGATGTACTCATTGTAGGTCGCGCTGCCGATCGTGATTGCGCCGGAATTGGCAATGGTGACCGCTCCGCCACCAGGCGCGGCGGCCTGAATGCCGACGGCGTGGGCAAGGATCATGGCGTTGTTGACGACATCGATATTGCCGCCATCGTAGGTGCGCAGAGCCACACCGCTCTGTTCCTGAGACCTCACCGAACCCGCAGTGTACAGATTGATGTCACCGCCACTTTGAGCGGTGACAATCCCGATGGCGTCGTACTGTGTGCTGATGGTGGCATTGCTGTTGATATCTGCGCCACCCCCGTATGTTGTCACATCGATCCCGCGGTTGCGGGTCCCGAAAGAGACGATGTCTTGCGAGTTCTCGATGTTGACGTGGCCCGTGTTGTCGAACCCATTGGCGAGTGATACCAGGGCGAGTATGCCGGCCCCGTTGTTGGACGTTTCGTCCAGCAGAATGCGGCCGGAATTGACGATATCGATGCTGCCGTCCGGACCGTAGGCCCAGGTCTCGATGCCATAGCCCCGGCCATCGACATGCAGCTCGCCGCTGTTGCTTACGACGGCGTCAAGACCGCTGGCGCGAAGTACGCTCAAGGATGAATTGGAGTACAGGTACGCGCTGTTGTGGATAGTGGCGGTCCCGCGTCCCGCCCTTGCTTCGATGGCTCTGGCCTGGGAAGAAAAGATTTCACCGCTGTTGATGACCGTGACGTCTCCCAGAAACTGATCCAGCGGCGTCAGGCCCCCGGCGGTTGTGACGGCCTCGATCCCGCCGATTCCCTGGATGCGCCCGCTGTTGTCGACCACGATGCTGCCAGTCCTGCCGGGCGCAATGTTCGCACTGAGGCGGTAACCAAGAGGCGAGCTTGCGGCGGTCAGCGCACCGCTATTGAGGATATTGATGCTTCCATTGTCGTAGTAGACGTTGGCGCGAATGGCTGCGCTGCGGCTATTGATGGCCGCCCGGTTGTCGATGTTGATGCTCCTCCCTGCGCTGACATCGATTCCATACCCGTCAGAGGGAAGCAGCACGCCCTCGTTGATCAGCGATACGTGGCCCTGGGTCGAGTACAACGACGAAGCGCTGATGTCCATCGCGGAATAGCCTGACTGGATCCGCCCGCTGTTGACGATGTCCACATCGATCAGCCCCCCCTGGTTACCAGTACTTGCGGCAACCTCGAGACCACGACGAAAGGCGGGCGCAGTGATGTTGCCCGAATTGTTGATCTCGATCAGTCGCCCCCTGATCAGGACGCCGTGGTATTGGAGTGCGGTGATGTCGCCACTGTTGATCAGGGTCGCTCGTGCCCAGTGCGGGCCGGTGCTGCCATGCATGGTGATGCCTGAGCCCCCCGTGAGCGAGCCGGTGTTGTCGATGCGCGCATCGGCGGCGGTCACCGACATCGCTCCGAACAGCATCGAGATGATGCCGGTATTGGTCACCGAGGCGGAGCTGCGGGCGTCCACGACCATGCCGTAGCTTTGTGCGCCCGGGCCGATCAGATTGCCGTTGTTCACGATCGTTACGTCTCCCGGCCACGGATTGCCGTCAGGATCGTGCCCAGATCGTGCATACGCGGTGATGGCTCTGGCCTGATAAGTGTTCTCGCCGAGGACAATGTCGCCCGTGTTGGTGACCTTGACGACTGCCGGACCTTGCCGAAAACTATCGTCGCCGTCGGCGTAGATGCCATGACCGCTGCCGGTCCTGACCGTAAGGTCGCCGCTGTTGACGATCTCAATGTCATTCCCGTAGCGGGCTTCGAGCGCGGTGCCGCCTGCATCGACGCTGGCGGAGTTGTCGATTCGCAGCTGCTGGCTTCCCTGGACGCGAATGCCGAAGCTTCCTGCCAGAATCGGGCCGCTGCTGATTACCTGCAGCAGATCCGCGCCGCCGCCGACCAGGTTGATGCCGTAGCCGCTGCCGCTGACGGCGATCTCACCGAAATTCCGGACCAATCCGCGGCGGGTCGCCGACGCGTAGATAGCACCGGTGTTGAGCGGACCGCCGATGAGGCCGAAGTTGGTGATGGTCACATACCCATCCTCGCCGCTGCCCGGGGCGTAAATGCCATAGGTGCGACCCAGTACTTCACCGGAACCATTGACCGTGACTTGCTGCGAACCCGTGCCGCCGAGCCGGACACCGATCCCGGAACCCGACGAAACCAGGCTGCTGATATCGACCTTGCTGTAGCCGTTGAGTCGGATCGCATCGCCGCCCGTTTCGATCCCGCCGCTCCTGTATACGCTTACGGTGACGTTATGGACCCCCTGTTTGGCCAGCACGCCGGTCGTATCCATGCTGTCCTGACACACAACTTCCGTATAGCTTTCCTCGACCTCGTTGGGTGAGCAGACTGCATGCACGACCCCGGCAGGCATGGCGAGCGCGACGGCGATTGCCCACGGTAACGGCCGCATTCGGGTGGGACGCGCGGCCGATAGTGCGGCTTGCATGCGCTGGGTCGGGGCCGCTTCGGCCATGGCGAGGACAGACTTGCGTACCGGTGAGCGTATTGTAGGAAGGGTAATTCTCGGGCGCGAGGCAGGGTTTGCGATGCGGTAAGGCGCAGTGGTTGTCATTGTTATTCGATCCCGTCGCTGTGCGAAACCGAGATGGAAGCAACAATTGGACCTGCAAACAGTTTCGCCAGTAATGACGCAAGGATGGACGGCACGCGACTGCTTCAGCGAGTGTGGACTGTAAAGAATTCCGACACCTTGCCCGCTGGAAAGGCAAGCGGACAGGCAGTGGTCAGCCCCGCGGACTGTGCAGAGCGTGCGGTTGGTCTGTGGTCAGTGTGGGCCGCGCAATCCGCACAACCGATCACTTACTGAGGTGGCGGGGCTTCGCGCGGGTAGCCGACGTTGTCGAGCAGGCGATGCCACGCGGCGGACTCGAAACCTCTGAGCTGGCGCGGGCCGACGGTCGCCGCCGGAACCTCGTCGGGCGGTCCGAAAGTCTGGCGGAAGTTTTCGAGGTCTTCCTGCGTTTCCACCACCACCTCGGCGAACGGGATGCCGCGCTCCTGCAGCAGGCCCCGGGCCCGTGCGCAGGCTTCACCGCAGCTGTCCGCGCTGTAGAGCGTGACCGGGAAGTCGGCCGCCACGCGGCGGACGGTGAAGGATGCGGTGGATTCCGGGCGGCCGGAAAACACGCGCCGTTCCTCGACCTCGCGCGCGGTCGCCGGCGGGGGTTTGTCCGAATAATGCGCCTGGCCGTGCTCGTCCTTCCAGTGATAGACCGTCTCGGTCTGCGCAAACGTGCCCGCTGCGACGAGCATCCCTCCTGCGACCAGTAATGTGAAACTGAAACGCTTCATGCAGTCACCATCCCGTTGTGGCGCAGCAGCGCGTCGACCCTGGGTTCGCGCCCGCGAAACGCCTTGAACGATTCGATGGCCGGTCGGCTGCCGCCTACGGCGAGGATTTCGCGCCAGAAGCGTTCGCCGGTGACCGGGTCGAGCAGTGAGCCCTTGCCGGCGCCAGCCTCCTCGAAGGCCTCGAAGGCGTCCGCCGACAAGACCTCGGCCCACTTGTAGCTATAGTACCCGGCTGCATAACCGCCTGCAAAAATATGCGAAAAGCTGTGCGGGAAACGATGCCATGCGGGAGGAACGATCACCGCCACTTCGCGACGCACCTCGTCCAGCAGCGCAAGTACTTTCTCGATGGGTACCGGACCGCCGGATGCGTCGATTTCGCTGTGCAAACGCAGATCGAACATCGCGAACTCCAGCTGGCGCACGGTCTGCATCCCGCTCTGGAAATTCTTCGCGGCGATCATCTTGTCGAACAGTTCGCGAGGCAGCGGTGCACCCGTATCCACGTGCCCGGTCATCTCGGACAGCACGTCCCACTCCCAGCAGAAGTTCTCCATGAACTGGCTGGGCAGCTCTACCGCGTCCCATTCAACGCCGTGAATGCCGGAAAGGGCCAGTTCGTCCACCTGCGTCAGGAGGTGATGCAGGCCATGACCGCACTCGTGGAACAGTGTCTGTACGTCGTCATGGGTGAACGTGGCGGGCTTGTCCGCCGAGGGCCCCGAGAAATTGCACACCAGGTACGCGACGGGCGTCTGCACGCCGCGGGCTGTGAGCTGACGGCTGCGGGCCGAGTCCATCCATGCGCCGCCCCGCTTGGTTTCACGCGCATGCAGATCGAGGAAGAAGTGGCCGATGGTTTGTCCCTTGCGATCGATGCGGAAGAAATGCGCGTCCGGATCCCATCTGGGTGCCTCTTCGGCGATGATGTTGACGCTGTAGAGCTTTCGAATCAGGTCGAACAGTCCTGCCAGCACCTTCGGTTCGGGGAAGTACTGCTTCACCTCCTGCTCGGAAAACGCGTAGCGTGCCTGACGCAGCTTCTCTGCGGCGAAAGTCGTGTCCCACGGTTCCAATGTGGCTAGGCCCAGCTCGGTACGCGCAAAGTTGCGCAGTTCGGCGAGATCCCGCTCGGCGAACGGCCTGGCCTTGGCCGCGAGTTCTCGCAGGAAGCCGAGAACCTCGTCGGCGCTTTCCGCCATCTTGGCGACCAGGGAGACGTCGGCATAATTCGCGTAACCGAGCATTCGGGCCTCCTCGGCGCGGAGCGCGAGAATGCGTCCGATCAGGGGTCCGTTGTTGAGCTCCGCCTTGCCGAACTCCGAGGCACGGGTCGCGTAGGCGCGATACATGCGTGCGCGCAGCTCGCGACTCTCCGCGTACTGCATCACCGGCAGATAGCACGGCATCTGCAGGGTGAGCTTCCAGCCCGGCCGATCGACTCTTGCGGCCGCAGCCCTGGCGGCCGCCTTCACATCCTCGGGCAGGCCGGCAAGTTTGTTCTCTCTCTCGATCCACTCGACATGCGCGTTGGTCGAGTCGAGCAGGTTCTCCGAGAACTTTGCGGCCAGTGCCGACAGCTCTTCCTGGATCTCGCTGAAGCGCGGCTTGAGTTCATCCGCGAGTTCCGCCCCGGACAACCGGAAGTCGCGCAGTTCGTGCTCGAGGATGCGCTGGCGCGTCGCATTCAGCGTCGCGAACTCTGGGCCGTCGTGCAGCGCCTTGTACTTGCGGTACAGGGCGAGATTCTGGCCGACTTCGGCGTAGAAACGCGAGATCTCCGGCAGCATCCGGTTGTATGCCTCGCGCCATTCCGGCACGTCCATGACGCTGTGCAGGTGGCCGACCACCCCCCATGCCCGCCCGAGCCGTTCTCCCGCGTCGGTCAGCGGCGTGACGAACGCATCCCATGTCGGCGTCTCGGGATCGTCGACCAGGCGCTTGATCAGGCTGCGGTTTTCGTCGATCAACTGGCGGATCGCGGGCTCGACATGTTGGGGGCGAATGGTGTCGAAGCGGGGGAGGGCGGAAAAGTCGAGAAGCGGGTTGCTCATGCAGGCCTCATTGTGGGTTTTGCAGCGAAACGTCCGTCGGGCTTGGCGACCGAGTCCTGGCGCAATTCTATCCGCTCGTGCGATTCGAGCGGGCTATGGTCCTGATTGGATAACGGCGGGGGGATGCGGTTCAGTCGGCCTTCCAGATGTTGCGACAGCCGGTCTCGCGCACGAACAGGCTTGCGATGGTGCCGAGCAGGGCGCAGGCCGCGATCAGGCCGATGCCGAGAAGAAAGGTATCGTGTGCGTACTGCCGCACGCCGTCGACCATGGTGCCGTCCCAGCCGAGATCCATGACGAATCCGACGGCCGGCTGGAGCAAAGCTCCGGCGAGGAAGCCGCCCATGTTGGTCACGCTGGTGCTCATGCCCGACAGGTGCGGCGGGTTGACTTCCTTGGCGCAGGCCCAGGTCAGTGAAAAACCTGCCGTGGCCAGCCCCATCAGCGTGAACAGCGCGTAGGTGACGGGCAGGGGAAGCTTGACCGCGGACAGCCACAGCAGCCAGAACAGGCAGACGACGACCCCGGTGCCGAAGAGCACGGGCTTGCGCCGCCCCAGGCGGTCCGACAGTGCGCCGACCGCGAGGCACCCGACCGCGAAGCCGGCGAAGTAGAGCGACAAATGGTTGGCAGCGGTCACGCGATTCAGCCCGTGGATCACTGTGAGGTACGGGGTCGCCCACAGCCCGCCGAAGGCGAAGAAGCTGCCGGTCAGGCCGAAATTGACGATCACCGCAGGCCACGTGTCGCGATTCCTGAGCACCCCCGACAGGCCGCCGAGCACTACCGTACGGTCGAAGCGCGGGCGGTCGGCTGCCCTGCCGCTGTTCTCGGCGATGAGCACCCAGCTCGCGACCGCGATCAGCAGCGAAATGACCGCGGCGCCCACGAAAACCGCGCGCCACGAGGTCGCCTCGGCCATGGCGGCGAGCGGCGTTCCGGCCAGAATCGACCCGGCGTTGCCGATGAGCATGGCCAGGCCCACCATCGTCGCGAAGCGGCGTTCGTCGAACCAGACTGCGATGAGCTTCAGCATCGCAATGAACACCACCGACACGCCCAGTCCGGTCAGGATGCGTCCGAGCATCGCGATGTTAAGGTCCGGCGCAAGGGCGAACAGCAGGCTGCCGGCGGCCGCGAGCAGGCTGCCGCCGACCAGGATACGGCGAGGGCCGAGGGTGTCGACGAGTACGCCGGTCGGCACCTGCATGATCGTGTAGATGTAGAAATAGGTCGCAGCCAGAACGCCCAGCGAGGCCGCGCTGGTCTGAAACGCCGCGGCCAGGTCGGAGGCGATGCCGGCGGGCGCGAAACGGTGAAAAAAGGACAGGGCGTAGGCGGCGATGACGACGCCGAGCGCGATCGTGCGTCCGGTGGCCGGATTGCTCATGAGGTCTCCTGTGGGCGCATCGGGCGCGTGCGCCTTGTTCTTTTGGTGCCCGGCCGCTGCGGCCCGGGCGGTCAGTCCAGCGTGTGTCCGGTCAGTTTCTCGAATGCTTCCCGGTACTTCGCAGCGGTACGCTCGATCACCTCGGCAGGAAGTCTGGGGCCGGGCGCCTGCTTGTTCCAGTCGAGGGTTTCGAGGTAATCGCGCACGTACTGCTTGTCGAAACTGGGCGGACTGATGCCCTCGCGATAGCTGTCGGCCGGCCAGAAACGCGACGAATCGGGGGTCAGCGCTTCGTCGATCAGGTGTAGCACGCCGGCGTTGTCGACGCCGAACTCGAACTTGGTGTCGGCGATGATGATGCCGCGCTCCAGCGCGTACGCTGCCGCCTCGGCATACAGCGCGAGTGCGGCGTCGCGGGCCTGTTCGGCGAGCTGCGCACCATTCGCTGCGGTGTCCGCGAGCGAGGCTGCACAACGCGCGCGCGCCTCTTCGAAGGAGATGTTCTCGTCGTGATCGCCCGCTTCGGCCTTGCTCGCGGGGGTGAAGATCGGCGCGGGCAGCTTTGCCGCCTGTTGCAGTCCCGCGGGCAGCGTGATGCCGCAGATCGCACCGCTGGTCTGGTAGTCCTTCCAGCCGGAACCGATCACATAGCCACGCACGACGGCCTCGATCGGCAGCGGCTTGAGACGTTTGACTACCAGAGCCCGTCCGCGCACCTGGTCGCGCTCTTTGGGTGCAACCACGCTTTCCGGATCGATTCCGGTGAGCTGGTTGGGGATTATGTGGGCGAGCCGGTCGAACCAGAAACCCGCCATCGCGGTGAGTACCCGCCCCTTGTCGGGAATCGGATCGGGCAGGATCACGTCGAAGGCCGACAGTCGATCGCTGGTGACGATCAGCAACTTGTCGGTATCGACGGCGTAGATGTCGCGCACCTTGCCGCGGCCGAGCAAGGGCAGGCTGGTAATCGAGGATTCGAACAAGGGGGTTGCCACGGGACAGTTTCTCCAGACGGGTTGAGGCGCCCTCAACGCAATGCAGGATTATAAGCCAGGCGGGTCAATGCTCGATCCCGGCCGCCTCGCTTGCGACGGCTCGGCGCATTCGCCTGAGGCCCAGGAAGACCATCGTCGCGATGACGGGTATCGAAATCGCGGTGACCCCTTCCGGGGTCAGCGGGGCGAGCCACGTGCCCGCGCCCTTCACGACGTAGTGGACCAGTTGCGATCCGTAGTACGTGATCGCGACGATCGACAGGCCCTCGACCGTCTCCTGAAGGCGCAACTGCAGCCGTGCGCGGCGGTTCATCTGCACGAGCAGTTCCTGGTTCTGGCGTTCGAGTTCGATGTCGACACGGGTGCGCAGTAGCTGCGAGTTGCGTGCGATCCGCCCTGAGAGGTCTTCCTGGCGGCGGGCAATGCTCGCGCAGGTACTGACTGCCGGTGTCAGGCGCCGACCCATGAATTCCTTGACGGTCGGAAACCCGGGTACGCGTACCTCACGCAAATCCTCGATGCGCTGCTCGACCAGGCGGTGATAGGCTGCGGCTGCGCCAAAGCGGAAGGTGGTCCGGGCCACCGATTGCTCGACTTCGGCGGCGAGTCGCGTCAGTCGTTCGAGCACGTCCCGCTCGTCGTCCGGCGAGGCGGCGCGGCCCATGTCGTCCATCAACGCGGCAAGCTCCGTTTCGGCCCGCGACAGCAGCGCCCCGACTGTTTTCGCGACCGGGAATGCGAGCAGCGCCATGACACGGTAGGTCTCGATCTCCAGCAGTCGCTGCACGGTTCGGCCGGCCTGGCGTGGGGTCAGCGAAGCATTCAGAACGAGAAAGCGCGAGAATCCATCCGTGATCCGGAAGTCGGTGAACACCCATCCGGCGCCGTCGGCGATTTGCGAGGCGACGAGGCTCGATTCCGGTCCGGACGACCGATCCATCACTTCCTGCGGATCGAGCATTCCAACGGTGCGCAGGGTAACGTGGGTCGCGACGATGAGTTGTCCCGGAATGCTCTTGCGCCAGGACGCCGGAACCGCGAGAAGGGCGTGCTCGTCCTGTGACTCCGTCCCGGTGGCGCGCCGGAAGAAGGTGTAGCTGGAGAACTCGTTGTGGCGTTCCCATTTCAGGCGGAACTCTCCGGCGTCCAGCGACACGTGGGCGGTGTCGGTCACCGGTTCGGGCAGGCCGAGTTGCCCGGCCAGCAGCGCGAGATGCGCAGTTTCGTGCTGTGCACTGTCCGAATCGCCAAGGAAGGCCAAATAGGTAACGACCTCCGGCGCCTGCAACGGCACCGGAGGTCGGGCGTGAACCTCGTCGTTGAGGGATTGGCGCAAGGGGTGTTGTTCGAAGAGTGACATCGTGCGTCGGTTCGGGTCCGGTAGGGGCGGTCAGTTGCGGGGCCGCCGTCAGCACGCCAACGGATACGGGGCGGACGGGTTTGCGGTGGGGGCAAGTTAATGTGAAGATCAGACGATGCTTCTATAATACCGGCTCATGTCGGTATTTCGCGGCATGCAATCACTTCCATGCCAGACAAGACATTCGATCATGACCCCCCATCCTGCCTCTTCCTCCGCCGGCGCAGCCTGCGACTCCGAGTCCGTGCTTCTCTCGGTGATCGTACCGGCCTTCAACGAGGAGGACAATATCGTTCCCCTTGCCGAGGAGATCTCCGCAGCGCTGGCATCCCTGCACGGAAGATTTGAGATCATCCTGGTCGACGACGCGAGTACCGACGGAACTTCCAGGGTGCTGCGGGAACTGACGATACCGAATGTGCGAGGCGTTTTTCATCGATTGAACTGCGGCCAGAGCGCAGCGATTGCGAGTGGCTTTCAGGCTGCGCGAGGGGATTGGGTTGCGACGCTGGATGGGGACGGCCAGAATGACCCTGCGGATCTTCCGGCGATGCTCGCGCTGGCCTTGAAGGAGGGGATCGACTGCGTCACCGGTGTTCGTGCGAAGCGGCGCGACACCCTGGTGCGAAAGGTTTCATCGCGCGTCGCGAACGCGTTTCGCGACTGGATCACCGGCGACCGGGTCACCGACAGCGGCTGCGGCGTGCGCGTCGTGCGCCGCAGCGCGTTGCGGGAGGTGCCGGTGTTCAACGGCATGCATCGTTTCCTGCCGACCTTGCTGCGCGGACAGGGGTATGTGGTGATGGAACACATGGTCAATCATCGTGAGCGCCTGAGCGGGATCTCCAAGTACGGCGTTCACAACAGGCTCTGGCGGGGTATCCGCGATTGTTTCGGGGTGCGCTGGTACCTCAAGCGGGCGGTACGCTCGGATCGACTGCTGGAACCGGACGCATGAAGGACGCGAAGCCCGGGGTGGAACTGCCGGCGGGCGACGACGACACAAGCGCGCCGGCGCTGGAGGAGGTGGCCCGGCGAAGTTCGGTCAAACTCCTGATCCTGCTCGGCGCGGGGGTAGCGATCCTGTTGTTGATGCACTACACACCGCTTGGCGATCGGGTCAGGGACCGGGCGGCGATTTCGGCGCTGGTCGACGAGGGCGGAATCGAGGCGGCCGCCTACTTTGTGGTGCTGACCGCCGCGCTGATGGCGGTCGGTACGCCACGCCTTCCATTCTATGCCCTGGGGGGATTCGCCTTCGGCGTCGTCAATGGCCTTCTGCTTTCCGTTTGCGGCAGTCTCCTTGGTTCGTTCCTGATGTTTCGGGCGGCGCGCTGGGGCGGGCGGAACTGGTTGCTGGCACGCTTTGGTACCAAATCCGCGGTCAAGCGGGTCGCGGACACACAACCCTCAGCAGCGGCGGTCGCACTGGTGCGCATGCTGCCCATCAGCAATGCCCTGATCAACATAGGTCTGTCGCTCAGCCGCGTGGGAAACCGGGATTTCATGCTCGGCACCATGCTCGGGTTCCTGCCGCAGGGCATCGTCGCGACCCTGGTCGGTGCCGGGATCGCTGACGACGCATTCTGGGAGGTGGGCGTTCCGCTCGGGATCGCCGCGGCGGTGTTGTCGCTGATTCTCGTCTGGGCCTCGCGCCGCATGCGCGCGGGCAAGACAAGCACGACGGTATCGAATGGAAAATAGGTCCGATTCATCCCGCTTCTGGCTGGTCCTGGTGGGTGCACTGTGCATCCTGATCTTCGTGATCCGGATCACCGGCCCGACCGACCTCGAGGGATGGGCGCAGCATCGCAATGTCGGCTACGTGATGGACATGATGTGGCAGGGGAACTGGATCGTGCAACATGACATCCAGGGCCGCATCCTGTCGAAGCCGCCCCTGCATACGTGGCTGATTTCACCCTTCGCGGCGGTATTCGGTGTCGATCGCCTGGCCATGACGATCCCGTCGTTCCTCGCGGTATTTGCCCTGTCGCTATTGGTCTTTTTCGAAGGTCGCCGCCGCTTCGGGGTGATGGCGGGCGGCCTCGCGGCCCTCTCGGTGGTGCTTGCGCCCATGGTTTCCAAGCACATCGCGCTGGTTCGATCGGATCCCGTGTTTGCGCTCGCGATCGCCGTGGGCGCGTTCGCGGCGATTCGTGCATGGGAAACGGGACGGGGCTGGATGCTGTTCTGGGTCGCAGGGGCCGTGGCGACACTCACCAAGGGGCCGCTGGGAATCATACTCGCGGCCGCGGGCCTGCTGGCCTATTTCTGGGAGAAGCGAACGGATCCGTTTGTGTCCCCGCCGCGTGGTTCGCAGTTACCCGGGATCGTGATCTTCCTGCTCGTGACATTGTCGTGGTTCCTGCTTGCCGTGCGGGAACAGGGTTTTGACGTGATCGACAAGATGTTCTTCGACGAACTGGTCGGTCAGGCCGTGGGTGCGCGCAAGGATAGTTTTCCCGGTGAGAATCTGCCCAAGCCGACGCTTTTCCTGTTGTTGCGCTTTCTGCCGTTCAGCGTCTTCTTCTTCTACGGGTTGTGGCGGGTTTTCCGCGAGCCTGCCGCCGACCCGCATGAACGACGCTTCGAGCGCTTCCTGGCGGCGTGGGTATTGACCGGTCTGGTGATCTTTTCGCTTGCGGCACATCATCGGGCGGACCTTCTGCTGCCCTTGTGGCCGGCGTGTGCCTTGCTTGCCGGTCGCGAACTCGTGCATTTCTCGGAGCGGGTCGGACTGGCTCGCTTCTCTGCCGGCCTGACCACGGTATGCGTGATCCTCGTTGCCGTAATCTTTGCGAACTACCACGTGACGTTCGGCAAGCGTGCCGAGAACACCGACCACGCCGCTCAGGTGAGGCTTGCTGCGGATGCGATCGTGGCTCAAGGCCTGGATCCGCAGCAACTGCAGCATAGCGGCACTTCCGTGACCTTGCAGATGTACCTTGGCACTTTTCACCCTTGGCTGAGCTCACAGGATCTGCGAGAACTGCTAGCCTCCGGTCAAACACCGATCCTGCTCGCCGTAGAGTCGCGCGGCATGGACGCGATCGAATCGCTTCCGCGCGCGGTGAGTGCGGAACTGATATTCGAGTGGATCGAAAGCGATTCCGGCGAGCCGCTGATCCGGATCTACAAGCTTGTTCCGTAAACGAAACGCGCCTGCCGCGCTGCGCGGCAGGCGCGTGCAGGGTCTTACTGCTGGACCGGGATGATCAGAATTTCGACGCGGCGGTTCTGGGCGCGCCCCTCGACCGTGTTGTTGTCGGCAATCGGGCGGGTGAAGCCGTAGCCGATCGCCTCGATGCGGGTGCTGTCGACTCCACGCTGGATCAGGTAGCTTGCAGCGCTTGCGGCACGGTTCTCTGACAGCGTCTGGTTATATGCGGCCGACCCGGTCGAATCGGTATGCCCTTCGACCCGGACGATCGTGCCGGGATACTGGCTGATGCTCGCCGCGAGCTGGTCGAGCACGGGGCGGAACTGCGGCTTGATGTCGGCGCGATTGGTGTCGAAGGTGATGTTCTCGGGGGCCTGCAGCCGGATGGTGTCACCCTCGCGCTGGACCTCCACGCCCGTACCTTCCATCTGACGGCGCAGTTCGGCCTCCTGCTGATCCATCTGTCGGCCGATGAGTCCGCCGACCGTGGCACCGACTGCGGCGCCGATGAGCACGCCCTTGGTGCGGTCCCC
>DAOMNN010000073.1:0-8142 GCA_035443825.1 Rhodocyclaceae bacterium
CCGCATCACCCCACCGCATCACCCCACCGCATCACCCCACCGCATCACCCCACCGCATCACCCCGATCCCGACTCCCGATGTGTGGCTCCCCACGGCAGCCCGATCGGCGCACAAACCGTTTCGGCGACGACATCGAATAAACTGCACTTTCCTGCATACACACGATCTACATCTACGCCCCTGCTGGCATGCAGGGACTGCTCCAGCACCTATTCGCCACGCAAAGAAGCAGCAAACTGCAGGTTGACTCTGTCTACACCTGCGATAAAGTGCAATATATCTCTTTACTCTTGTCTTTTGATGCACTATTCTTCTACATGAACGAACCGGATCGGAGCGCGACGCGGACAATGGACCTCGAAACAGCAAACCCGGCTGACACGGCAGTCGCCCATGGCGCGGACGGCGACAGCGGCCTGTTCCTCGCCACGCTGGGCAAGCGCGTGCGCGAAGTTCGTGATCGCCGGGGCATGACGCGCCGGCTCGTCGCGCGACAGGCGGGCGTGTCGGAGCGCCATCTGGCGCATCTCGAGGCTGGTGAGGGAAACGTGTCGATCGTGCTGCTGCGCCAGATCGCGACCGCCTTGCACGTCCCTCTGGGCGAACTGCTCGCACCGGAGACCGACGACACGGTCGAGAAGCGCCTCATCCGTCGCTTCCTCGAACGCCTGCCGCTGCACCGGCTCGAGGAGGTGGTGTTCCGCCTGATGCGTGACTTCGGGCACGAGGAAACGGTGCGGCGCAAGCGCATCGCGCTGATCGGGCTGCGTGGAGCGGGTAAATCAACGCTGGGGGCACGACTCGCGCGCGAGCACGGCGTGCCTTTCATCGAACTGGATCGCGAGATCGAGAGCGAGACGGGCATTCCTGCGAGCGAGATCTTCGCGCTGTACGGGCAGGCAGGCTATCGGCGCATCGAGAAGCGGACGCTGGAACGGGTCATTCGCGAACACCGCAAGGCCGTGATCTCGATCGGCGGCGGTGTCGTGACGCAGCCCGAAACCTACGACCTGCTGCTCGCGAACTGCCTGACCATATGGCTGAAGGCCCGCCCGGAGGAGCACATGGCACGCGTGATGGCGCAGGGCGATCTGCGCCCCATGGCTGGCAACGACGAGGCGATGGACGATCTGAAACGAATTCTCGATGCGCGCGAATCGCTCTACGCAAGAGCCGACAGCACGATCGACACCGCGGGCCAGAGCGTCGAGCAGAGTTTCGCAACGCTCAGGGCGCTCGTCGCCGGCTGAAACAACAGTTCTGAAGGAGACAACAGTGGACGCAGTTGCAATGAAACAGCAAGGTGCCTCGGAGCAGGCCGTCGATTACCGCACGGAGCCGTCAAGATACCGGCACTGGAAACTATCGTTCGACGGCCCGGTGGCGAAACTGGTACTGGACATCGACGAAGACGCCGGGATTCGTCCGGGATACAAGCTCAAACTCAATTCGTACGACCTGGGCGTCGATATCGAACTCCACGATGCCCTCCAGCGGATCCGCTTCGAGCATCCGGAGGTCCGAACCGTGGTGTTCTCGTCGGGCAAGCCCAAGATTTTCTGCTCGGGCGCCAATATCTATATGCTCGGCCTGTCGACTCACGCGTGGAAGGTGAACTTCTGCAAGTTCACCAACGAGACGCGCAACGGCATCGAGGATGCAAGCGAGCACTCCGGCCTCAAGTTCATCGCCGCGTGTAACGGCACGACCGCCGGGGGCGGCTACGAACTCGCGCTCGCCTGTGACGAGATCGTTCTGGTCGACGACCGCAATTCGGCCGTGTCGCTCCCGGAAGTCCCCCTGCTTGGCGTCCTGCCCGGCACCGGCGGGCTCACCCGCGTCACCGACAAGCGCCGCGTGCGCCGCGATCATGCGGATATCTTCTGCACCATTTCGGAAGGCGTGCGCGGGCAGCGGGCAAAGGAATGGCGCCTGGTCGACGAAGTGGTGCGCGCCCAGCAGTTCGACGAGCACATCGCGGAACGTGCCGCGGCGCTGGCGCAGCAGTCCGACCGGCCCGACGGCGTCAAGGGCGTGGTCCTGCCCCGGCTCGAGCGCCGCGACGACGAGAAGGGCTACCACTACGAGTTCGTCGACGCCGCAATCGATGCGGAAGCGCGCACCGTTACGCTCACCGTGCGCGCACCGACAAGGGTGAGCGCACGAACTGCGGCCGAGATTGCGGCCGAAGGCGCGAACTGGTGGCCGCTCAGGATGGCCCGCGAACTCGACGATGCGATCCTGAACCTGCGCACCAACCATCTGGATGTCGGCCTGTGGCTGCTGCGCACCGAGGGTGACCCGCAGGTCATGCTTGACCTTGATGCCACGCTGGAGGCGAACCGTAACGACTGGTTCGTGCGCGAGACGGTGGGCATGCTGCGCCGGACCCTGGCGCGCATCGACGTGTCCTCGCGCAGCCTGTTCGCGATCGTCGAACCGGGTTCATGCTTTGCCGGCACCCTGCTCGAAATCGCCCTCGCAGCCGATCGCAGCTACATGCTGGATGATTCCGACGGAGCGAACCGACTCGGCCTTTCCGCGATGAATTTCGGTGTCTTGCCGATGGTCAACGGACTGTCGCGCATCGCGGCGCGCTTCTACCAGGAAGCCGAACCGGTCGCAGCCGTCAAGGCACGCTCAGGTACGCTGCTCAAGGCGGCCGAGGCATTCGAACTCGGCCTGGTCACGGCGATTCCGGACGATCTCGACTGGGCGGACGAGGTTCGCATCGCTATCGAAGAACGCGTCGCACTGTCGCCCGATGCGCTGACCGGACTGGAGGCCAACCTGCGCTTCGGGATCGTCGAGAACATGAACACCCGCATCTTCGGACGCCTGTCCGCGTGGCAGAACTGGATCTTCAACCGTCCCAACGCAGTGGGCGCCACCGGCGCGCTGAAGCTGTTCGGCACCGGCCGCAAACCCCAGTTCGACCGCGACCGGGTCTGATCGAAACACATCCCGTGCCGGCCGCGTGGCCGGTACGGGATCGGATACCACACGACGGGTGCAGGCCGCCCCGTCACGGCAAGAGAAACCTGAGGAGTGACACGAAATGATCAACTACAGCGAGCTGATTCCAAACAACGTGGGGCTTTCGGAAAACAAGACGCTCCAGCGCGCGCTCGAGCACTGGCAGCCGTCCTACCTGCAGTGGTGGCAGGAGATGGGTCCGGACGATTCCAGCGGCTATGACGTCTACCTGCGCACCGCAATCAGCGTCGACCCGAAGGGCTGGGCGAATTTCGACTACGTGAAAATGCCCGATTATCGCTGGGGCATCTTCCTTGCGCCGCAGGACGGAGAGCGAAAGATCCACTTCGGCGAGCACAAGGGCCAGGATGCATGGCAGGAAGTTCCGGGCGAGTACCGTTCGACGCTGCGCCGGATCATCGTCACGCAAGGCGACACCGAGCCCGCGTCGGTCGAACAGCAGCGCCATCTCGGCCTGACCGCGCCCTCGCTCTACGATCTGCGCAACCTGTTCCAGGTCAACGTGGAGGAAGGGCGCCACCTGTGGGCGATGGTGTATCTGCTGCACGCCTATTTCGGGCGCGACGGCCGTGAGGAGGGCGAGGCTCTGCTCGAGCGGCGCTCCGGCGATGCGGACAATCCGCGCATCCTTACCGCGTTCAATGAGAAAACGCCCGACTGGCTGTCCTTCTTCATGTTCACCTTCATCACCGATCGTGACGGCAAGTTTCAGCTCGCTTCGCTCGCCGAGTCGGCCTTCGACCCGCTCGCACGTACCTGCAAGTTCATGCTCACCGAGGAGGCCCATCACATGTTCGTCGGCGAGTCGGGCGTGGCGCGCATCATCCAGCGCACGTGCGAAGTCATGAAGGAACTCAAGACCGACGATCCCGCGCGGCTGCGCGCGGCCGGGGTGATCGACCTGCCGACCCTGCAGAAGTATCTGAACTTCCACTACAGCGTCACCAGCGACCTTTACGGTGCCGAGATCTCGTCGAATGCGGCGACCTACTATACGAACGGGCTCAAGGGCCGTTTCGACGAAGGCAAGATCGACGACGACCACAAGCTGCAGGCCAACGAGTACGCGATTCTCGACGTCTCCGGCGACCGCATCGTCACACGCCACGTTCCGGCGCTGTCGGCGCTGAACGATCGCCTCCGCGACGACTGGATCGCGGACGTGCAGGCCGGCGTCGACCGCTGGAACCGGATACCCGCGAAGTTCGGCTTCGATTTCCGCTTCACCCTGCCGCACAAGGGTTTCCACCGTCGCATCGGGATCTTCGCCGACATTCACGTAAGTCCGGACGGGCGCCTCATTTCGGAAGCGGAGTGGACGCATCAGCACCACAAGTGGCTTCCGACAGAGGAAGACCGCCTGCACGTGCATGCGTTGATGGGCCCGTGCCTCGAACGTGGCAAGTTCGCGAACTGGATCGCACCCCCGGCACGCGGCATCAACAATCAGCCGGTGGACTTCGAATACGTCCGCTTCAATTGAGTCGTGCCATCCGCCGAAGGTGGTGACTTCTCCCTCCCCTTCAAGGGGAGGGCCGGGGTGGGGATGGGTGTACGGTGGCGCTACCACCATGCCCGATCCCCACACGAACCCCATCCCCCTCCCGGCCTCCCCCTTGAAGGGGGGAGGAGACAGGCTCGGCCACCCGTACGTCGCGCTGCCACCCAACCGGCATACCCTCTGGAGAGAGACTCATGAACGCGCCCACAGAGCACGCCACGATCGCCAAGCAGCATCTCATCGACCCCGAGATCTGCATTCGCTGCAACACCTGCGAAGAGACCTGTCCGGTCAACGCGATCACGCACGATTCACTCAACTACGTGGTCAAGTTCGACGTCTGCGAGGGCTGCATGGCGTGCATCTCGCCGTGCCCGACCGGCGCGATCGACTCATGGCGCAACGTCGAGCGGGACAGCCCGTACACCGTCGAGGAACAGTTCTCGTGGGAGGTCCTGCCCGATACGCGCGAACTGGACGAGATCGAAGCCACGATCGGCGGCGCGCCGCAGACACCTGCCGAAGTGCGCGAGCTGACGGAAGTGGCGACTGCCGGTCAGGGCGGTGCCGCGCTCGCGCCCTGGTCGGCAGCCCATCCTTACGTGAACCTCTATTCTCCGACCCGGCCCGTGACCGCCACCGTCAGTGGAAACTACCGCCTTACGGCAGAGGACACGTCGAGCGAGATCCACCATATCGTGCTCGACTTCGGTGCGACGCCGTTCCCGGTGCTCGAAGGCCAGTCGATCGGCGTCATACCGCCGGGCACGAACGAACAGGGCAAACCCCACTTGCTGCGCATGTACTCGGTCGCGAGCCCGCGCGATGGTGAGCGCCCCCACTACAACAATCTTGCCCTGACGGTGAAACGCGTCACGGAAGACCACGAGGGCGCGCCGGCCCGCGGCGTCGCTTCCAACTTCCTTTGTGATCTGAAGAAAGGCGACAAGGTCCAGGTGACCGGACCGTACGGCTCGACCTTCCTCATGCCGAACCATCCCGGCTCCTCGATCATGATGATCTGCACCGGCACCGGCTCGGCGCCCATGCGGGCGATGACAGAGCGGCGCCGGCGACGCATGCACCTGAAGGAAGACGGCGAACTGATGCTGTTCTTCGGTGCGCGCAGCCCCGGCGAGCTGCCCTATTTCGGGCCGCTCCAGAAGCTGCCCGAGGACTTCATCGACATCAATCTGGCGTTCTCGCGCGTACCCGACGAACCCAAGAAGTACGTCCAGGACCGCATTCGCGAACGCGCCGACAAGGTCTTCCGTCTGCTCGACGACGACAACTGTTTCATCTACATCTGCGGCCTGAAGGGCATGGAGAGCGGCGTGATGGAGGCCTTCCGCGACATCTGCCGATCCAACGGCAGGGATTGGGACGAACTGCGCCCGCACTTGCTCACTAGCGGGCGCTTCCATATCGAGACCTACTGATGCCAGGACGTCTGACGCAGCCATGGCACGCGCGGGAAACACGGTGAGGCCCGAGGCCGTCCGCATCATCGAGGACGAACACCTCGCGATCAGCACGGTGCTCTATGCGTTGCGGCATCTGGTGCGGGAGATGAGCGCTGGCGGCAGCGCCGACTTCGCGCTGCTCCACGCGATTCTCGACTACATCGTCTCCTATCCCGAGCGATGGCATCACCCCAAGGAAGACAAGTATCTGTTCACCGCGATCCGGCGACGCACCCGCGAAGCGGACGCGCTCATCGAGAAGCTCGAACGCGAACACGCGCTCGGTCAGCCCATGGTCGAGCGCCTGAAGCAGCACTTGATCGCGTTTCGTCAGGGCGACGCCGCGGCCGGCGACGCATTCATCGCCACCGCCGAACGCTATGCCGAGTTCGAGTGGGCCCATCTGCGAACCGAGGAGGATATCCTCATCCCGATCGCGGAGCGGGTGCTGACCGCAGAGGACTGGGAAGCGGTCAACGAAGCGTTCAGGGAGAACGACAACCCGCTCTTCGGCATCAAGCCCCGCGACGAAGCCGAAGCGCTCTATCACCGCATCCTCATGCTGGCGCCGGCACCGATCGGGTTCGGCGGCGATTCGGTGCATTGATGATGCGCGCGCACCGACGGGCAATGCCTACACGGGCGCCCGGCGCACCCTGCGCAGCCACAGCGGGATCATTGCCGCCGCGACCAGAATCTCGACCGCGGCGACGATGACGAACACTGGAAGATAAGGATCGAGGCCCGCCGCGCGAAAGCCGCCGACGAGCGTTCCGCCGAGCAGAGGGCCCAGCGCGAAACCCATCGAACCGGCGACGTTGAACCCGGCGAGCGTGCTCGCGCGCTGGCCGGGGCCGGCGAGTTCGGCGGTGAGTACCAGCGACGGCGCATACATCAGTGCTGCGACCACGCCACCCGTGGCCATTACCGCGATCATCAGCTGTCCGGGCACCAGGCCAAGTGCGATCAGGAACACACCGTACAGCGCACTTCCAAGAATCATCATCCCCAGCCTGTCCCAACGCCTGCAAAGCAATCCGGCGGGGTAGGTGAGCAGCGAGAACGGAATCAGGAAGGCGGCCATCACCATGCCGATCCGGGGCGCAGAAAAGCCCATGACCGTGCCCAGGTAAAGCGAGAACGTGGATACGATGAAGCCGACGGTAAGGCGGTCGACGAAGGCGAACACGTATGGCACCGCAAGCATCCGGTTCCCTGCCAGCGCACTTATCAGGGCGCGCGGCTTCATCCGCTCCATGCCCGCCGGCGCGTCACGCAGCAGCCATGGAACCGCAAGCGCGAGCCCGATCATCATCCATCCCCCGAGCCAGGGAACGCGAATCGCTTCTTCCGCACCCAGCCATCCGCCGAGCGGCGCCCCACTGGCTACACCGAGGCTCACCGCCGCACCGACGGCACCCATTGACGAGCCGATGCCTTCGCGCCGCGCGTGATCCGCACCCAGCGTCATCAACAGCGACAGCGAGGTCATGTGCGCGCAACCCTCGACGAAGCGCAGTGCCAGCATCGCACCGTAGCTCCAGTCCCCCGCGATCAACAACAGGGTCAAACCGTTGACCGCGAATGCCGCGGCGATCAGCGGCGTGCGCCGCCCGATCGCGTCCGAAGCAAGTCCGGCAAGCGGTGCCGCCAGCAGGGCACCGATCATGTTCACGGACATGAACAGATGGCGTGCCAGATCACCGGTTTCCGGATAGCGCCCCTGCGTCAGTGCCGTCAAGACGGGCACCATTCCCGTCACAGGCAGCATCAGCAGATAGATGACGATGGTAAGGCGCAGCAGCTGCATGGCTCAGGGAAGACGCAGGAATGAAGCGAAAGTCGGGTTCGGACGGAAGCGGTCCGCATACCTGCCGAGAATGGGCACCATTTAACCATCAATCGTCCGATCGAGGGCCGCGGCGGGCCGGTGAACGGCAATGGATGAGGGCTTCCCGCACGGATATTGGTGCAGTGCACAAATAATACTTGACACCGAGTTTCAAAGGTCTATCATGCAATTGTGCGCTGCAGCATTTTGATGAAAGATTCACCGGTTGCAGCGGTAACTTTCGAATCCATCGATCTCAAGGAGCGACACATGAACATCTCTACCGAAAAATTCGCCAACACCCACAAGGCTGCCCTCGACACCACTTTCGCCGCAATCATGACGGCGT
>DAOMNN010000073.1:8242-9830 GCA_035443825.1 Rhodocyclaceae bacterium
GCCAACACCCACAAGGCTGCCCTCGACACCACTTTCGCCGCAATCATGACGGCGTGGGATTCGTCCGAGCGTCTGGCCGCCCTCAACCTCAACACGGCCCGTTCGCTGCTCGAAGACAGTTCGGCCAACGTCAAGGCGTTGATGTCCGCCACGCGCCCGGAAGAGATTCTGGCGCTGCAGACGGACATGACCCAACCGTATGCCGAGAAGGTCCTGGCCTATTTCCGCAACTGCTACGAGATCGTCGCCCAGAGCGCCGAGCAGGCAAGCAAGCCGATCGAACTTCAGATCGCCGAAATGAACAAGGCCCTGGGTGCGGAGTTCGAGAAGGCGGCCAAGTCTGCGCCGGTCGGTTCCGAGGCGGCTGTCGCAGCTGTCCGTAGCGGCATCGCCGCAGCCAACTCGACCTATGACCAGGTCAGCAAGGCGACGCGCCAGGTGGTCGAAATCGCCGAAGCGAACATCGCTGCAGCGACCGACGCCGCCGTCAAGGCCGTCGGCCAGGCACCGACTGCACCGCGCCGCCGCAAGTCCGCCTGACACCCTTTCGTCAGCGGCCCCAAGCGTGGCCCCGTCGCCCTCTGTGGCGACGGGGCCACATCCGTTTGGACAAGGCTCGCGGAACCGCCAATCCCTCCTCGCCGTCATAGCTCCGAGAGCACCGATGCTCGGTGTCTTGCATGGGAGGGTTCGGATTGGCCACTGGTTTCGCCGTGTCGCTCATCGTGGCGGCGGCTGTCGGATTCGGGGTTGCCCGGTACAACACGGCGGCAGTCGAGACCGCCGCCAACGACTGCGCCGTCTCCAGTGGCTGGTCGATCCCCGGTGGCGAGAGCCTCAATGGTGAGGTCCTGCTCGACGGCATCGCACAGCGCACGGTGGTCCTTCTCGGCGAGCGCCACGATTCGGCCGCCCATCATCGGTGGCAGCTGGACACGCTGCGCGCGCTGCACCAGCGCCGGCCTTCGCTGGTGCTCGGCCTCGAGATGTTTCCGCGTCGCGTCCAGCCGGCCCTCGATGCCTGGCTTCGCGGCGAAATCGACGAGGCGGAGTTTCTGGAGCAGAGTGACTGGGCGAACGTGTGGCGATTCGATCCCGACCTGTACATGGACATCTTCCGCTACGCTCGCGACCACGACATTCCGATGCGCGCGCTCAATGTCGAAGCGGCGCTCACGCGCTCGGTGGGGCGCACCGGTTTCGATGCCACACTCGTCGAGCAGCGCGAAGGGATTACCCGCCCCGCCGAAGCAAGCAAGCGCTACGCACGCTGGCTTGGCCAGATGTTTGAAATGCATCGTCCTCCCGGAAGACGCGGCGACGGCGGCACGCTTGCGCATTTCATCGACGCGCAGCTGGTGTGGGATCGCGCGATGGCCCAAGGCATACGCGAGGCCATCGTCGCACACCCGGACGCACTGGTCGTAAGCTTGATCGGCAGTGGCCATCTGCGCCATGGCGATGGGGTGGCACACCAGCTCGAAGACCTCGGGGTGAGCGACCATGCCACCCTGCTCCCCTGGGACCAGCGATCGGACTGCCGCGATCTCGTCGCAGGGATGGCGCACGCGATCTTCGGACTGGATGC
>DAOMNN010000073.1:9930-13646 GCA_035443825.1 Rhodocyclaceae bacterium
GCCCCAGCGGGGCCTGGTCGCCGGCACGCTGATAATGGAAGGCGAGCAGGGGGGCCGACACGTCGCGGTGTTCGACTTTCCCCATCCCGGCGAGGGCGTCGACTTCATCGCCGGCCCCTACCGGATCGAAGAGCGAACCATGCCCTCCGTCGACGGGCGAAGCATCGTGCTCCGGACGTGGTTCCATGACGGGCTCGACCATCTCGCCCGCGCCTATCTCGAGTCGGTCATCGGCTACATCGATCGCTACGAGCGCGCGATCGGCCCATACCCCTTCGATATCTTCTCGGTCGTATCGAGCCCGACACCGACCGGTTTCGGAATGCCGACGCTGACCTACCTGGGCATCGACGTGCTTCGGCTCCCGTTCATCCGCCACACGTCGCTTGGCCACGAAGTGCTCCACAACTGGTGGGGCAACGGTGTCTACCCGCACGCTGCGGGCGGCAACTGGAGCGAAGGCCTGACGACCTTCATGGCCGACTATGCGTACGCTTCCGACGAAGGCCCGCACAGGGCACGCGAGATGCGTCTGGGCTGGCTGCGCGACCTGTCGGCCATCGACGATGGTGCGGATCGCCCGCTGGCCGCGTTCACCTCGCGACATCACGGCGTCTCGCAGGCCGTAGGGTACGGCAAGGCGGCAATGCTGTTCGTGATGTTGCAGGACCATATCGGCACGGAAGCCTTCGACCGCGCGATGCGCCGCTTCTGGGAGGAATACCGCTTTCGCGCGGCCGGCTGGGACGACCTGCGCCGCGTCTTCGAAACCGAGGCCGGCGAGGCCCTGGAGCGCTTCTTCGAACAGTGGCTCACCCGCCGCGGCCTGCCCGAGGTGCATCTGGTCGACGCGCAGCACGACGGGAAGTCGTTGCGCGTCACGCTCACGCAGACGGGTGTCCCGTACCAGTTGCGCGTGCCCCTGCGCATCGATACGTCCGCAGGCGCCCGGACCCTCATTGCGGAGCTGGCCGCGGGCCGGCAGACCATCGAGATGAGGCTCGACGCGCGCCCGTCAAGGGTCGTGCTCGATCCCGACAGCCGGGTACTGCGACGGCTTGCGCGCGACGAAGCACCGCCGATCCTGCGCGAACTGCAGTTCAGCGCCGACACCGCCCTCGTCGTACTCGGCGATCGCGGCATCGAGAACGCAGCGCGCACGCTCGCCTCGCGGCTGCTCGAGCACCGGCCCAGGCCGCACAGTCCCGGCACCGCGCCGGGTGCGCGCCCCCTGCTGGTGATCGGCGCCGCGCGCGAGATCATGGGCTGGCTCGACCGTCACGCACTCCCCGCAATCCCGGAGGAGATATCCGGCCGTGGCGACGCACGCGTGTGGACGTTCCGGCTTGCGAGCGGCGCACCGATCGCGGTGGTCGCCGCGGACAATGCTGCAGCGCTCGAGAATGCGATCCGGCCGCTCCCGCATTACGGTCGACAGAGCTGGCTCGTCATCGACGACGGGCGCGTGGTCGAGCGGGGCGTCTGGCCTGCCAGTGCGCCGTCGATTGAGGTGCGCGAACGGTCCGACGACGCCGGCCGCCTGGGTCCGCCGGGGCGCACGCGATAGAATGCGCGATTGCCCGGAACCCCCACCATGACCGCACTGCCTCGCCACACCCCGGAACTCCTCGCCCCCGCCGGTTCGCTCGAGATGATGCGAACCGCGTTCGCTTTCGGTGCGGACGCCGTATACGCGGGCCAGCCGCGTTATTCCCTCCGGGTTCGCAACAACAGCTTCGGCCGGCTGGAAGCACTGGCCGCCGGCATCGCCGAAGCCCGCGCCGCCGACAAGTCTTTCTATCTTGTCAGCAACATCGTCCCGCACAACGCCAAGATCCGTACGTTCATGGACGACATGGCGCCGATAATCGCCCTCCGGCCGGATGCGCTCATCATGGCCGATCCGGGCCTGATGATGATGGTGCGCGAGCGCTGGCCCGAGACCGATATCCATCTTTCCGTCCAGGCCAATACCACGAACTACGCCACGGTGCGCTTCTGGCAGTCGGTCGGCATCAAGCGCGTGATCCTGTCACGCGAACTGTCGCTCGAAGAGATCGCGGAGATCCGCCAGGCCTGCCCCGACATGGAACTCGAGGTCTTCGTGCATGGCGCGCTGTGCATTGCCTATTCCGGTCGCTGCCTGCTCTCGGGCTATTTCAATCATCGCGATCCGAACCAGGGTTCGTGCACCAATTCCTGCCGCTGGGACTACAGGGTTCACGGCGCGGTCGAGGACGCTTCAGGCGATATGCACGCATCCGATCCGCAAACGCGCCAGGCCGCGCTCGAGGCCGCCACAGTGGCGAGCGCAGAGCGCCACCCCGAAGCCGGGAAGGTGTGGCTGCTCGAGGAATCGACGCGTCCGGGCCAACTCATGCCCATCGAGGAGGACGAGCATGGCACCTACATCCTCAACTCCAGGGACCTGCGTGCCATCGAGCATGTGGCTCGTCTGCTTGAAATCGGAGTGGACTCGCTGAAGATCGAAGGCCGCACCAAGAGTCCCTACTACGTCGCCCGGACCTGCCAGAGCTATCGTCACGCAATTGCCGACGCGGTGGCGGGCCGACCCTTCGCGCCCGAATTGATCGGTGAGCTCGAGGGGCTCGCAAACCGCGGCTATACCGACGGCTTCTACCAGCGTCACCACACGCCGCAGTATCAGAACTACATCCGCGGCCATTCGGAGTCGGGCCGCAGCCTGCTCGTCGGCGAAGTCGTGGGTTTCGACGCGGTGCGGCGCATGGCGGAGATCGAGGTCAAGAACCGCTTTGCGTGCGGAGACCGGCTCGAGTTCATCCAGCCCGCAGGCAACCGGGAGGCCATCGCCGAACGGATCGAGGGGCTCGACGGCACCCCGTTGGCACTCGTTGCCGGCAGTGGTCGCCGGGTTCGCCTGGCGGTCCCCGACGGCTTTGCTCCCGCCGACCCCTGTTACGTCAGCCGCTTCCTGTGAAGCATGGCCATCGTCATTCGGGTCTGCGCCGGCGCAACACCGCGGGCCGGTCGTTCCACGTCATCATTCCGATCAAGACCATCATGCTGCCGACAAAGCAGAACAGCAGTGCGGGCAACGCCAGGGCGACCACATGCCAGTTGAGGTCACGGTGCACCATTGCGCGGTCGGGCCGACCGGGGTCGATCCAGATCGTGATGACCGCATCGGTCTCGACACGCGCCACGAACGCCTGACTCGAACTTCGCCTCTCCAGCGGCCCGTGCGGCCCAAACTGCTGCCCGACGAAGCTGCGGTTGTCGAAATCGTAGCGATACTGCAGCTCGACCAGATCGAGCTGCAGCGGGATCGGCACGGTCGGACTTCTGAGGCTCAGGCTCTCGACCTGCGCCTCGGTCTGTTGCCAGCCTCGGCTGAGCACCGATTCCATGATCGGCAGTACCGCGAAGTTCACCATGCCGACGAGTCCGCAGGCCAGCAGCCCGATCCCGACAATGGGTACGACGGTCCGCAGCAGGATGTCGACGATGCGCGACCTGAGCGATCGACGTGGGACGGTGTTAGGCATCGTCAGTTTCGAACCCTGCCCGGACGGCGGACAGCCGGGGTTCCCGCAGCGCACGCACGGATGCGACATGCTTCCCGACAGGCATCGAACGTCAAGAAGGGCACTCCATCGGATGATTCTAGACGAGCAACGACGTCAAACAGGGTGAGGAAATGCACGTTTTGCCGTTCGTCCCCGATGAACGGACGT
>DAOMNN010000073.1:13746-14948 GCA_035443825.1 Rhodocyclaceae bacterium
CCTTCTGGTATATAATGCAAGGCTTTGTTTTATCAGCGTAACAACGCAACAGGAACTCAAGTGCTCGTCGCCGCAAACATCACCATGCAGTTCGGGGCCAAGCCCCTGTTCGAGAACGTTTCCGTCAAGTTCGGCGACGGCAATCGCTACGGCCTGATCGGCGCGAACGGTGCCGGCAAGTCGACCTTCATGAAGATCCTGTGCGGGATCCTCGAATCGAGCGCGGGCAACGTGTCGAAGGAACCGAACGAGCGCATGGCCTACCTGCGCCAGGACCAGTTCGCGTTCGAGGACATGCGCGTGCTCGACGTGGTGATGATGGGCCACGAGGAGATGTGGACGTGCATGCAGGAGAAGGATGCGATCTACGCCAATCCTGAAGCGAGCGAGGAAGACTACATGCACGCGGCCGAGCTGGAAGGCAAGTTCGCCGAGTACGATGGCTATACCGCGGAGGCACGCGCAGGCGAGCTGCTGCTCGGCGTAGGCATCGCGTCGGAGCTTCACGACGGTCCGATGAAGAACGTTTCTCCGGGCTGGAAACTGCGCGTGCTGCTGTGCCAGGCGCTGTTCGCCAATCCGGATCTGCTGCTTCTCGACGAACCCACCAACAACCTCGACATCAACACCATCCGCTGGCTGGAAAACGTGCTCAACGCTCGCGACTGCACGATGGTGATCATCTCCCACGACCGCCACTTCCTGAACCAGGTGTGCACCCACATGGCGGACCTGGACTATGGCACGATCACCGTATACGCGGGCAATTACGACGACTACATGGAGGCGTCGACGATCGCGCGCCAGCGACAGTCCGCCGCGAATGCCCGCGCCAAGGAAAAGATCCAGGAGCTGCAGGGTTTCGTGCGCCGCTTCTCTGCCAACAAGTCCAAGGCCCGACAGGCCACCAGCCGCATGAAGCTGATCGAGAAGCTCAAGCCCGAGGACGTCAAGCCCTCTTCGCGCCAGTACCCGTGGATCCGCTTCGACTATGACGACAAGGACAAGCTGCACCGCCTCGCATGCGAGGTCGATGCGATCTCCTTCGCCTACCCTGCGATGCAGAAGCCCCTCATCGACAAGTTCTCGATCGCCATCGAGGCGGGTGAGAAGGTCGCGATCATCGGCGAAAACGGGGTTGGCAAGACCACGCTCATGAAACTGCTCGTCGGGGCGCAGGCAGGCGGGCTCGAGCCGCAGAA
>DAOMNN010000074.1:0-1846 GCA_035443825.1 Rhodocyclaceae bacterium
TGGTAGCCGAGGTAGGGCACGAACAGCACCGCGGCGACCCACGACACCAGCAAGGCGATGACGGTGACCTGAAAGATGGAGCGCGTGTATTCGCCGGTCGACGACGACGCCAGCGCGATCGGCAGAAAGCCCGCCGCAGTCACGAGCGTGCCCGACAGCATCGGCATCGCGGTGGAGACATAGGCGAAGCTCGCAGCGCGCACACGGTCCCAGCCCTGCTCCATCTTGGTCGCCATCATCTCGACCGCGATGATGGCATCGTCGACGAGCAGGCCCAGCGCGATGATCAGCGCGCCGAGCGAGATCTTGTGCAGACCAATGTCGAGTACATGCATGAAGAGGAAGGTGATGGCGAGCACCACCGGGATGATCACCAGCACGACCACGCCGGTGCGCAATCCGAGCGAGAGCAGGCTCACGGCCATCACGATGATCACGGCTTCAGCCAGCACCTTGACGAATTCATTGATCGATCGCGTCACCGCGAGCGGCTGATCCGCCACCCGCTCGAGGCCAAGCCCCACCGGCAGTTGTGCCTCGACTCGCGCAAGCACGGTATCCAGATGGCGTCCGAGTGCGATGATGTCGCCGCCGCTGCGCATCGACACACCGATCCCCAGGGCTTCCTGGCCCATGAAACGCATCCGCTCGCGCGGCGGATCCGCGAATCCGCGCCTTACCTCGGCGACATCACCGAGACGGAAACTGCGCTCACCGACACGAATCACGACATCCCGAATCGCATCGAGATCATCGAAGGCGCCGGTCGGTCTCAACCAGACACGTTCGTCCTCGGTCTCGAAGAAACCCGCACCGCTCATCACGTTCTGCGCCGCCAGCGCAGCGGCGAAGTCGCGCAGGTCGAGCCCGAAGGTGGCGAGCCGCGCATTGGACAACTCGACGAACACCCGCTGCGGCTGCTCCCCGAAGAAACTGACCTTTGCCACGTCGGGCACGCGCAGCAGCTCGGCGCGGATCGCCTCCGCGTAACGCTTGAGCTCGGCCTGATCGACATCATCTCCGACCAGCGCGAAGATGTTGCCGTAGGTGTCGCCGAATTCGTCGTTGAAGCTCGGGCCGATCACGCCCTGCGGCAAGGCATGGCGAATGTCGCCGATCTTCTTGCGCACCTGGTACCAGACATCGGGAATGTCGCGTGGGTGGATGGAATCGCGCACCATGAAGAACACCATGGATTCGCCCGGGCGCGAGTAACTGCGCACGAAATCGCCTTCGCTCACCTCCTGCAGCTTCTTCTCGATCTTGTCCGTGACCTGTTCCGCGACCTCGGTGGCACTGGCGCCGGGCCATTCGGTGCGTACCACCATCACCTTGAAGGTGAAAGGCGGGTCTTCGGATTGTCCGAGACGCGTATATGAATAGAGTCCGATCACGGTCAGCACGACCATGACGTAGAGCACCAGGGACTGGTGGTTCAGGCCCCATTCGGATGCATTGAAGCGTGTCATCGGGCCACGTCCAGCGCGACAGGCGCCTTGTCGCCAACGGCCCGCACCAGTTCGCCGGCGACGAGCTTGTGCACGCCTGCGACGACAACCTGAGTCCCGAGGGGCAGTCCGGGGCGGATCACCACGCCGTCCTCGCGCATGAACTCAATCACGACCTCCACCGTCTGCACACGTGAGGTCGCGTCGACCACCCACACGCTCGGTCGGCCATCGACTTCGGTCACGGCCGGAAGGGGCAGGAGGATGCCGGCATCCCGGGAGGACGGAAACACGACGTTTGCGGTCGAGCCGAGCGACAGCGACGCGTCCGCTTCGGGCACGCTGACGCGCACCGCAAAGGTTCGCGTCGCCGTATCGGCGGCTGGCGCGATCTCGCG
>DAOMNN010000074.1:1946-14733 GCA_035443825.1 Rhodocyclaceae bacterium
TACTGCGCTTGAACTCGGCATTCGCGAGCGCGAGATCGGCCTGGGCCGCGGCAAGCTGGGCACGTGCGGCGTCGACCGCAAGCCGCACATCCTGGGGATCAAGACGCATCAGCACGTCGCCACGGCGCACGCGCATGCCCGCATCCACCTTGCGCTCGACGAGCTTGCCGCCGATGCGAAACGCAAGATCACTCTCGAATCGCGCACGCACATCACCGGCGTAAACGTTCGGCGCCGCGGCTTCGCCATCCGCGACACTGTGCACAAGAACGGTACGCACGGGCTTTTCCGGCGGAGGGGCCTCGGCACATCCGACCAGCAAGGGCACGATCAGGATCGCGGGCAGAAGTCTCATGGTTGGTCTCCCGAGGGCGCGCTTGCGGCACCGAGGCCGTTCATCACCATGTCGAAGTAGCACTCCAGGTAGCGCTCCGCGTCCATATCGCGCGCGCAGCAGGAGGCGAACGAATGACGCCACAAGGCGAGATGCAGCAAGGGTGAGATGAGAACATTGCAGATGGTGTCGACATCGACCCGGCGAAACACGCCCTGGTCGATGCCGCGACTGATCGCAAGACGTATCAGCCGCTGTCCGCGATGAATCACTGCTTCGTGATAGTAGGCAGCCACTTCCGGAAAATTGCGGGCCTCGGAGAACATCAGCTTCGGGACGCCGCCGAGTTCGGTATTTCCGATGCGCTCCCACCATCCGAACAGGATGGCGCGCAATAGCGCCACCGGGTCGCCCGGAAATTCCTCCAGCAATGCCTCGCCCTGCTCGATCACCGGCACCACGCCTTCGGTGATGACCGCCTTGAAGAGGGCTTCCTTGCTGTCGAAATAAAGGTAGAGCGTGCCCTTGGAAACCCCCGCGCGCGCGGCGACCTCGTCCAGCCGGGTGGCCGCGAAGCCTTTCTCGACGAAGAGCGCAAGCGCCGCTGCGGTGAGTTCCTGAGGGCGTGCCTGCTTGCGTCGGCGCCGGGGAGCGGCGCGAGTACCGACCACAGTCATGCCGCCCCCGCAAGCTCGAAAGTCGAAGCGGGCCACCGAGGACCGGAAGAAACGCGACTGATAGGCATGACATCCACGTTAATAACTGACCAGTCAGTAATTTAGCGCCGATGCTCCCGCCGTGCAACCCCGTTGTTGTCGATACATGGCACGGGCGTCCTGTATGTGGCCAGCAAGCGCCAATCACGCCGTTGAAGACTCGATCATGTTCCGTGCAGGATGCCGGCATGCCGCTGATCATGGAGGCAAGCTGCAACTCGTTGAAACGACATGAGCTTGATCAAACACTCCTTGGTCAAGTCCCCTCCGGCACGGCTGGTCAATCTGAAACCGGCGCCTGCACGCCATCGGCATCATCTGCGCATTGTCGATCCGCGCTGGGGCGTTCAGGAAGACTGCCTCAGCAGCGCCAGGCGAATCTGCTCGATCGCGTGCGACGGGCTGAGGCCCTTGGGGCAGACCTCGGTGCAGTTCATGATCGTGCGGCACCGATAGAGCCGGTAGACGTCGTCGAGGTAATCGAGTCGCTCGGCGGTGGCCGTGTCGCGGCTGTCCGCGATGAAACGATAGGCCTGCAACAACCCGGCAGGTCCGATGAACTTGTCCGGATTCCACCAGTAGGACGGGCAGAAGGCGCTGCAGCAGGCGCACAGGATGCATTCGTAGAGGCCATCGAGGCGCTCGCGTTGTTCGGGTGTTTGCAGCCGCTCGCGTTCGGGTGGGGGCTCATTGTTGATCAGGAAGGGTTTGATCGCATGGTAGTGGGCGAAGAACTGCGTCATGTCCACGATCAGGTCGCGAATCACCGGGAACCCCGGCAGCGGACGCAGTACGACCGGTTCCTTCAGGGCCGTCAGGGACTGCATGCACGCCAGGCCGTTGCGGCCATTGATGTTCATCGCATCGGACCCGCACACCCCTTCGCGACAGGAACGCCGGAAGGACAGGCTGTCGTCGACGCCCTTGAGGCGCATCAGCACGTCGAGAAGCTTCTTGTCACCCGGTTCGGGCGCGATTTCGTAATCCTGCATGCGCGGCCGCTCGTCGTTTTCAGGGTTGAATCGATAGATGCGCAGGTGCATGAAAGCCTCCTATGCTGCGCCAAGGGTCGCGACGATCAACACGACACGGATCAGCGTGGCTGCGAGGACAAGGGCGATCACGCCAAGCAGCGCAAGGCGCACACCGCGCGGCTGTATGTAGTCGAGCACGATGTCACGTGCACCGACCCAGCCGTGAAGGGCAAGCATGGCGAAGACCAATACGGCAAGCACGGCGCCGTGACCGGTCGCCAGCAGCGCACGCCAACTTCCATGGTCGAGTGGCGCGCCGAACAACAGCCACGCACCAGCGGCGATCGCGAGGACCAGCAACACCACGGCCGTGAACCGCTGCGCGACCCAGGCGCGCTGACCGGAGAAGAGTCTCACCACAGTCCCCTGAAGAGCACGTAGAACGCGATGATCGGTGCCGCGGCGAGCACCACGCGCGCGCTGAGGCGCGCCTGTTTCAGCCCGCTGCCGATGCCGACATCCATGAGCAGGTGGCGTATGCCGGCGAACACATGGTGGGCTGCAGCCCACGCGGCGACCGCCATGAGCAGCGTCCCCCACCCGGACGAAGCGGCCGCGCGCAATGCGTCGAACTCGGTCTCGCTGCGAAGCGAGCGTTCGAGCACATCGACAAGCAGCGGCAGTGCGATGAGAAGCAGAACGCCAGATACGCGGTGCGCGATGGACGCAATGGCGCCGATCGGGAAGCGGATCTGGAACAGGTTGAGGAATTTCAGCGGAGCTTCGGATCGCGAGCGCATGATCATTGCTACCGCCACGGACGATCAGGCGCGGCCGCGTCGCAGCCACACTGTGCTTGCGCGGCGATCGCCCCATGCAATTGTCTGAAGTGCCCTTCTATCGGACGGTGCGACACGTCCGGAATGTGCGCGAGACCGTACAAGGTACCGACGAGTACCCCGATATCGGCGAGGGCTGGCTGCCGCGGAACCGATGCGCGCCCGTCGAGCAACCGCAGCCGCCGCTCCAGGTTGGCGTGATCCGCGCAGAGTCGTTCGAGCACATACGCCATGTCCTGCGCCGGCTCAGGCCTTGCTGCGATCGATGGCCCCGCTGAACGGGGAATAGCGCGATGCGGTCATGTTCGTCTCCGAACTGGCGAAGTCCCACGGCGTCGACCGGTCCCTTCTGGTGTCGCCCGGAACGTTGAACCGGCTCGCGAACGGCGGGGCCAGTCTCACTTAAACATAGCACTATTTAATGTACATTCAAGGCATCTTTTGCCGGTGTCGGGAATCCGCTGCGCAAGGCGCGAGCACGTGCATGGTGCGGGGCGGCAGCCGGCCGACTCATCAATCGGCGCTCGCGCCATCGAAGGGACCAGTCACGCACGCACGCCCCGCGCGTCAGCGCAATGGCTGAAACGGTCAACAAAGGGAGCACGCGTCCACCGGCAGTCCGCGCTTGAGCCAGCCCGGCCCGGCGGCGCTTCCGGCCATCCCTTCCTTGACGTTGAATACCTGCGTGAAGCCCTGCCGTTGCAGAAACTCCTGCGCGTGGGTGGTGCGGTTGCCGGTGCGGCAGATGAGCGCGATGGGCGCGTTCCTGTCGCCTCCGGTCTGCTGCAGCACGTTCTGGAGCAAATGTACCGGGCCGCGATGGAAGTCGACGCGTCCTGCGCCGGGCGCCACACCGGTTCGCCGCCACTCCTCTGGCGTTCGAATATCGATCAAGGTGATGGTGCCCGCACTGGCGGCTGCAAACGCCTCCGGTGCAGAGATGTCGGGGGTTGCGAAGCCCGGATTCGACGCGATGCCGAGCAGCATCACCATCGAGACCCTGCCCGCCATGGAGACGAACGATGAAGTCATGGATTGAACTGAAGCAATGAGTCGGGATTGATTCAGACTCGGCGCACTGCGATTCGTTTCCGGGTATTGCTGTGATCGGCAGTGACGTCACCGCCCTTCGGATGACCCGTCTATCTCATGGCTGCAGGCCGCCGAAGTGCCGGTGGGACGTGCCGGCCAAGATAGCGGCGCTCGCACGCCAGCACCTCCTCCGCATCGAGCGACCGTATGGCAATGTCCGCGTCTTGCGGAATCAGGCCGGCCAGCTGGAGTTGCAGGTAACGCGTGCAGGTGACGCGCAGAAAGGAGGTGAAGTTGGAACGATCGCCCAGGGTGCCCGCAGCCTCGAGTTCGTCGTGGAGGCGGGTGACGAGTTGCGGCACCGTCAAGCCATCGCGCGCACCGATCTCTTCGAGCGCTTGCCAATAGACGTTTTCGAGGCGAATGCTCGTCGCTACGCCGCGCAGCCGGACGGAACGCGCCCGCGACGCATAAAGCGCTGGGTCCGCCGTGGTGAAGATCTGGCACATCGGTTGCTCTCCGGGTGAACGCCTCCATGCATTGTAGCCAATGGCACACGATCGGCTCGCCGGCAGATTTGCGCATCATCTGCGAAACCCTGCTGGCCCGGCGCCCGCACCGGGCATTGAAGCATCGACACCCGTCAGTGGCTTATCTTCGTACCCAGCAGCGCAAGGAACTGTCCGATCCAGGCCGGATGCGCCGGCCATGCGGGCGCACTCACGAGATTTCCGTCCGTGAACGCCTGATCGACGGGAATGTCGGCGTACTTGCCCCCGGCAAGTTCGACATCAGCCTGGCACGCCGGATAGGCAGAGCAGCGCCGGCCTTCGAGCACCCGAGCGCCGGCGAGGAGCTGGGCTCCATGACAAATCGATGCCACGGGTTTGTCGGCGTCGAAGAAATGCCGCACCATCTCCACCACTTGCGTGTTCAGTCGCAGATACTCGGGTCCACGCCCGCCGGGAATCACCAGCGCATCGTAGTCCTTGGCATTGACGTCGTCGAACGACTTGTTGAGGGTGAAGTTGTGCCCGCGCTTCTCACTGTAGGTCTGGTCGCCTTCGAAGTCGTGAATTGCAGTGGCAATCTTGTCGCCGGCAGACTTGCCGGGGCATATCGCATGCACCGTGTGCCCGACCGCGAGCAAGGCCTGAAATGGGACCATGGTCTCGTAGTCCTCGCAGAAGTCGCCACAGATCATCAGAATCTTCTTGCCCATCGTCGTCTCCTCTCTCGGGTTGTCCGGAGATGGTCTTATCTCCTGCGAGCAAGTCTGCGCGCATGAGCGGCAACGAGGGTGGTACCCGGTTGTGACATTGCTGACCAGGGAAGACGGGACGGCAAGCACGGTCCAGACGGAGATGCACTCCGCACTGGACCAATCCCGCTCGCCCGGCCCGCTGTGGGCGTCCTACGACAGAGTGTCGTTGAGAATATTGAAGATCCAGGCCACCGCCATGAAGCCCTCCTCGCTGGAGGACGATGGCGAAAGCCCGCCGGAGCCCGGCACGGAGACCATGGTGCGCTTCTCGGCGTCGAACTTGTACACCCCGGCAACGTGCATCGCCTCCTTGTCGTTCACGAAGCTGTAGCAGGTATTGGCGATGATGGGTTCATCGCTCGGGGCTCGACCGGCCAGCAACGCGGCGATGGCGGCGGCACAGACCTTGGCCTGCTGGTTCGCCATATGACCCGACTTGGGCGTGCCCGGCGCGGAAGCGATCGAATCGCCGATGATATGCACATTCGGCACGACCCTGGACTCATAGGTCAGAAAATCCACTTCGCACCAGCGGTTGTCCACGTTTGCCAGGCCACCCGTACGTGCGACATTCCCGGCTCGCTGCGGTGGAATCACATTCCATATGTCGGCCTCGACCTCACCATGAACATCGAAGGTCACCCTGCCCTGCGCGGCATTTGCCGACTCGAAGCCGGCATTGGGAACGTACTCGATGATTCCCTTGTACTCCGAGACGAAGCTGTGGAAGAACAGATCCCGCTTGGCGAGAATGTCGGGATTGGAATCGAACACCAGCACCTTGCCGCGCGGATTGAAGCGCTTCATCGCACTGGCGACCAGGCAGGCCCGCTCGTAGGGGCCCGGCGGACAGCGGAAAGGCACCTTCGGAATATGCATCGCGAACACGCCGCCTTCGCGTAGCGTGGAAAGGCGCTGGCGCAGCTCGAGCGTCTGGGGTCCGGCCTTCCAGGCGTGGGGCATCAGGCTCTGTGCCGCAGCGGACTCCAGTCCGGGCATGCCCTCATAGGCAAAATCGACGCCGGGCGCCACCACGAGGCGGTCGTAGGCGAGCGATGCCCCAGACGCGAGGCGCACTTCACGCGCATCGGTATCGATCGTGGTCACGGTGTCTTGTACCAGCCGGACACCATGGCGCAATTCGAGGGCGCGGTGGTTGCGCGTCAGATCGCGCATGCCGAGCATTCCTCCGATGACACGATTGCTCATTGGACAGGAAATGAAGTCGCGACTCGCCTCCACCAGGGTGACTTCGGTGCCGGGCGACCAGTTTCTGATGTACTTGGCACAGGTCGCACCGGCGAAACCGCCACCGACGACGACGACTCGTCCGCCGGAAGCAGCCGATGCCACCGGACCGAAAGCCCCGAGGGCCGCAACAGCACCTGCCAGGCGCAGGATATCCCGTCTATCCATGGTCGTTCCCCGTGTCAGTTCGGTGTGGCGCCGAGCGCATCGGAGATGCGCCGCAATTGCTCGTCGGTGTAGCCGCGGGCGTGCTGATGCATCACCGTGGCCGGACGCGCCCCGGAACGGAAATCCATCATCGCCTTGTACAGGGCGTCCGCCGGCATTCCCGCCAACGGCGGCATGCCGCCCTCGGAGCGACCCTCCGGACCGTGACAGGAAAAACACGCACTCGCCCACACGACAGCCTGAGGATCCGGTTCGGCATACGCATGCCCGACCGGCAATGCAATCGCGAGGGCGAGAAATGCGCCCGGAATCTTTCGCAGCATCGTTCTGGTCTCCCATAGTCCGGTCAGGGATGCGGTGAACCCCGGACCCGGATGCATCGTAAGTCAATCCAGCGGCTCACATTTGCCGCAAGTGGAAACGTGATCAGACTATGACCGGGCCATCGCCGATCGTATGTGAACTATTACCAGAAATCCGTCATGAATTGCCACAATGCCGGACAATTACGATTTCCGTGAGATCGATCGTTGCCGACCGGGATGGGCCCAACGGGCCGCCCTGACCACCTGCCCGACGCCAGTGACGAAAACCGATGAATCAGGTCCAATGACGCAAGACGCCGTTACCCGCTCCACGCCACCGTTGATTCTGGCGGTGTCACTGCTTGGCATCACCCAGATCATCTCGTGGGGAAGCCTGATGTACAGCGTGGCAGTGCTTGCGCAGCCGATGGCGACCGGCCTGGGAATGAGTACCACCACCGTATTCGGTGCATTCTCATTGAGCCTCGGCGCATCCGGTCTGGCCTCGCGCGCGGTGGGCAGGGCGATAGATCGCTTCGGGGGCGGCACCGTGATGTCCGCGGGCTCGGTGGTCAGCGCAATCGCGCTGACCATGATCGCACTCGCGCAGGGCCCGTTCCTGTTGTTCGCTGGTTGGCTGCTGGCCGGAGTCGCGATGGCGGCCACGCTCTACGATGCGTCGTTTCCGACCCTGAGCCAGTTCGCGGGTGCACGCTATCGCCAGGCCCTGACCGCACTCACCCTGTTCGGCGGATTCGCGAGTACGGTGTTCTGGCCCTTGTCCTGGTATCTGGACGGCACGATCGGCTGGCGCCTTGCCCTCGCGGCTTTCGCACTGATGCATCTGTTGATCTGCCTCCCCATTCATCGCTTCGGCCTTCCACGCGCGCGCGTCCCGGTACCGCCCGCCGATGACAGCCATGTGACGAGCACGGGGCATCAGCGTCGCCGCACTTTCCTGTGGCTGGCCACCGCCTTCACCGTTGCGTCGTTCGTGATCTCCGCCACAGCCGCGCACGGAGTCGGCGCGCTGATGGCTTCGGGGCTCGATTCGGGCATGGCGATATTCGCGGCGTCCCTGATCGGGCCGATGCAGGTGGTGGGGCGGATCCTGGAGTTCGTGTTCGCACGCGGCGTGGCGGCGAGCCGGGTGGGGCTGGCGGCATTCGCCGTGATGCTGCTCTCGATGCTGCTGCTGTGGCTGGCCGGGCTTTCTCCGTGGCTCGCGTTCGCGTTCGCCTGCGCCTATGGGCTGTCGAACGGCGTCATGAGCATCGTGCGCGGCACGGTTCCGGCCGAACTGTTCGGGCGCGAGGGCTACGGCACCCTGATGGGGCAGATCGCGCAACCCGCGTTCCTGGCCAAGGCCGCTGCACCCATCCTGGTGGCCACGCTGATCTCGAATGGCGAAAGCCACGCGGCGATGGCACTTCTTCTCGCGACCTTGTCGGCAGTCGCGCTGGGTGCGTATGTGGTCGCGGTCAGGGACCGCCTGCGCACGCGCTGAGTCGATCGGAACTCACCGGGACTCGAGCACCAGCCTGTCGTTGAGCGCCTGTACCGGGCGGCTGTTGTGCGGGTAGAGCCGCTCGAAGATGCGCATCTGCCCGTGCGAGATCGAGATCGGGTCCTTCATCACCACCCAGATCACGCCTTCGGTACATGGTGGCGTGGTTAGCGAACCCATATAGAGGTAGTGGGCCGGATTGACCGGTACGAGCGCCGACGGATCGATCATCACCGTCGGCATGTAGTGATCCCCCCGGTCGAGCGGCAGACTGTTCCACAGGGTCTGGATCAGCGGCTGGGGCTGGTCGCCGGCTTCGAGCTGGATCGCGACGATGGCCATGCGGCCTTCGGCGTCTTGGTGATGGAGGTGCACCGACATGTCATGGCTACGGCCGCCGATCCTTTCCTGGGCGGGGCGGTGAAACTGGAAATGGACCAGTTCATAGCGCTGTCCCCGGATATGGACACCGAGCCCTTCGCCGACATGGACCTCGAGCGTATGGCCGACATCACTGATCAGGAAGCGCGTCGACCGGTAGTCGAACACGACCGGCTCCAGGTCGACCGCAATGCCGCCGGTGAGCTCGATCGGGGACTGGCGCGTCCCGTCGGCGCACACCGCCCACTCCGGCCGCATCCGACCCCAGCGATCAGGTCCCGTTTCGCCCCGGTAGCTCCACTGCGATGCCGGTGCCGGTGTTGCACCGGGTGTGGTTTCACTGGAGGGAGCGAAGCGCGACAGGACCACTTCGGGGCGCGATGGCAGCACCGGTGGCGCCGCGGCCGGCGCCGCGGTCACATCGCGAACCGGAACCTCGGGCTGTGCCTGCCGGCGCGCAGCGGTTGTGGCGGGCGGGACGGGTGCGGCAGCGCTTGCCATGGCCGTCGCCCCGGCCGGAGGCTCGAGCCCGGGCTGCACCCTGGCAGGCGGGGCGCCCAGGGCGGCGGCAACGCGTGCAGCCTCCTCCGCGATCCGATCCAGATCGCCGGCAGACGGCGGCTGGCATACTTCGCGCCACAAGCGTTCGTCCACGCTGTTGCGGGTCACGAGAAGCGGCCGAGGGTCGGCGACATCCTCCTCCTTGACGACGATGTTGCGCTCGTCGAGGTAGCGCCGCTTGACCGTCTCGACGCTGCGATTGAGGCAATCGAAACGGTTCAGTGCCTGTATGTTCGCGTAGCCCTGGGCCGCCGCCTCCGCCGGCGAGAGCAGGACGCGTGCCCACGCGACCTTGGTGCCGCGGTCGGACTGGATGATGCTGCCGCGGTCGATCTGGATCTGCCGGTTGCGATCGCGCAGTACCGTTTCCCAGGAGTCGGCCGCGATGGCGGCACCGGCCTGCAGCATGGCAAGCGGGAACAAGGCACATCCGAAGATCGCTGCAGTCCTCATGATCATCCAGGAAAGGGGTACGTCAACAACAACGGCCGATAGCCGGTCGATCTTTAGGGCGTGTTCTCATTCGCCACGGCGGCCGTCAGCGCGACTCCCACCGCCGGACGCTGCCGGGAATCCGGACGACCGGGACGCACCCGGACCGAACCCGAACCGCTACAATCCGCGGCATCATCGGGAAACGGTCACCTGCGCATCGCCTCCGCGCCCCGACCGGGCGAAACCTTTGAGTACGGGTACGCGTCGTGTCCAGACCGAAGGCACATGCGATCATCGGTCGTGACACAGTTCTGGAAAAGGCATGAATCTGCAGGTCGAGGCGTTTCTGATGTCCACCGGGCTGGTCGCCCTCGCCGAGATCGGCGACAAGACCCAGCTGCTCGCATTCATGCTCGCGGCGCGTTTCAGGCGTGCCGGACCGATCGTCCTGGGCATCCTCGTCGCCACCGTCGCCAACCACGCTTTCGCCGCAGCCGTCGGCGCCTGGCTCACCACGGTGCTGGGGCCGGACGTGCTGCGCTGGGTGCTGGGGCTGTCATTCCTGATAATGGCAGTGTGGATCATGATCCCCGACAAGCTCGACGAAACAGGGCCGGCCACTCCCCGCCTGGGTGTGTTTGGAACCACCGTGATCGCATTCTTTCTTGCGGAGATGGGTGACAAGACACAGGTCGCCACGGTCGCGCTCGCGGCGCAATATCAGACTTTTGTCGCGGTAGTCGCCGGAACCACCCTGGGCATGATGATCGCCAACGTCCCGGCGGTGATCGCGGGTGACCGGATCGCCAACCGCCTTCCGGTGCGCCTGGTGCACGGCGTCGCGGCTACCCTGTTCGCCCTGCTCGGCATCGCAACGCTGAGCGGCGTCGGCCTGGACTGAAGCTGGATTCCGCAGTTGGCCGCTTTGCGAAAGGTCTGACGGCAGGGATATATGGATGTCTTGTGGTTTTGTGGCATTCACCCGCAAGGTGAATGCCGCTGCGGACCGGATTGCACGCCTGGCACGACGCACACTCCAGCCCGCCCAACTGGGGAATCCAGGTTGAACGATTACAATCGTACTGTTGCCACGGACACCCTGCTCGGGTAGCGTTGACCCTTCGTTGGGGGTGCCGGAGCTGTCGTCCGGCTGAGATATACCCTTGGAACCTGATCCGGTTTGGACCGGCGTAGGGAAACGCGAAATGCCTGTCTTGCACGCTGCCATTTCCCCGTTCTCCCCCGCCACCAGCGGCCGCCGGCGCAGGCCCGAGTGAGCGGAGAGCGGCACTTGAGCAACACCATTCCTAACGTAGTCAGCATCGCCGGCGTCGATCCGTCCGGCGGCGCCGGTGTGCTCGCAGACGTGAAGACGTTCTCGGCGCTCGGCGCATACGGCTGCGGCGTAATCGCGGCCCTCACGGCGCAGAACACCTGTGCCGTGACCGGCGTACACACCCCTCCCACGGATTTCCTGCAACTCCAGATCGACACCCTGTTCGCCGACGTGAATATCGACGCGGTGAAACTGGGCATGCTCGGCACGGCCGGGATCGTACGCACGGTCGCCGAACGCCTGGCCCATTTCAAAGCCCCGTTCGTCGTGTGCGACCCGGTGATGGTGGCCAAGAGCGGCGACCACCTGCTGGCGAAGAACGCCGTCGAGATGCTGCGCGAGGCCCTGCTGCCACAGAGCTTCATGATCACTCCCAATCTCCCCGAGGCGGGCGTGCTGCTCGACGGGCGCCCCCCCGAAACGACTCGGGAGATGTACCGCAGCGTCGAACGTCTGCGTGAACTGTTGCCGACCTCGAGCGAGCGATGGGTTCTGCTCAAGGGTGGACACCTCCCGGGCAACGAATTGGTGGACCTGCTCTTCGACGGCGACCGCATGGTCGAGCTGCCGGCACGCCGCATCGACTCGAACAATACGCACGGAACCGGCTGCACGCTCTCTTCTGCGATAGCAGCCCTGCTTCCGCGGCGCGCCGGCGACCTGCGCGGGGTCGAATCGGCGGTTCGCGAGGCGCGCGAATATCTGCTGCGTGCGATCGTGGCCTCGAGCGCCCTTCAGGTCGGCAAGGGTCACGGCCCCGTACATCATTTCCATGCCCTGTGGTCTGGCGCCAGACCCTGATCCAAGACACGCCCGGCGGGAACAGCCCCGCCTCCCCCCTCACGCGACGACATCGAAACCGGAGACGCATCATGAACGCCAACGAAAAATTCATCGCCGCCAAGGCTCATGTGGACGAGGCGGCGGTCGCCCCGCTGCCGAATTCACGCAAGATCTACGTCGAGGGCTCGCGCGCCGACATCCGCGTGCCGATGCGCGAGGTCACGCAAAGCGACACCCCGGCCTCCTTCGGCGCCGAGCCGAACCCGCCGATCTTCGTGTATGACTGCTCCGGCCCGTATACCGACCCGCAGGCCAGTATCGACATTCGTGCCGGCCTGCCCGCGTTGCGCCAGCCCTGGATCGAGGAGCGCGGCGACACCGAATTCCTTGCCGACCTGTCGAGCGCGTTCGGACGCATGCGCGCAGCCGACGGCTCGCTCGACGAGTTGCGCTTCCCGGATCTTGCGCGCAAGCCGCGGCGCGCGAAATCCGGTGGCAACGTGACGCAGATGCACTACGCGCGCCGCGGCATCGTCACGCCGGAGATGGAGTTCATCGCGATCCGCGAAAACCTGCGCCGCCGCGAATACGTCGAGTCGCTGCAGAACGCAGGCCCCACCGGGCAGAAGATGGCCGCCCTGCTCTCGCGTCAGCACCCGGGACAGAGCTTCGGCGCAAGCCTGCCGGAGGAGATCACCCCTGAATTCGTGCGCGACGAGGTGGCGCGCGGCCGCGCCATCATTCCCGCCAACATCAACCATCCCGAAACCGAGCCGATGATCATCGGGCGCAACTTCCTGGTGAAGATCAACGCCAACATCGGCAACTCCGCGTTGGGCTCATCGATCTCCGAGGAAGTCGACAAGATGACCTGGGCGATCCGCTGGGGCGGCGACACGGTGAT
>DAOMNN010000075.1:0-14486 GCA_035443825.1 Rhodocyclaceae bacterium
GTGGCGACAGGTTGCTCCATGTCGAACAAGGTATCCGTTGTCATTGGTGACCCTTTTCCGTATTACTTGGCTGCTCGGGCCGCCACGGCAACGACCTCTGCCGCCTCAACAGACGATAGGCGCTTGAAGCCTGTCCCAAGCGGTTTGCTCAGGCTCGTAACTCGACGCGGGGCGGTCTTGAACCGGAACACTGCCCCCGGTTTGATTTGTTCGATAGACACGGACATGGTCGTCTTTTCCTGTCGGTTAAAAGCCGAGCGCCTTTAGCCAACGCGGCGGATTGTTGTTGACGACCGTCTGCCAAGCAATCTTTGCGGCAATTGCGGTAACCAAACCAACGTAGGCGACAGCCGCCCACGTCGGCATAAACGCGGCTGGCGCCAGAAGGACAAGTGTAGTCACGAGCGCTGGCAGGGCGACATGCTTGAAAATTCCGACCCAAAGTTGCGACCGATTCATCTTCAATCCCTTTTCTCGTGGCTACGCACCACCCCCCATCGGGGCAAATCGCGCCACGAGGAAAGCAGCGCTGCAACAACCACACCAAAAACAAAAATACACCCCAGCCCCCAAAGCGGAAGCCATTCAGAACTTACACCCATTAAGGCGATCGTCAGAATAACTGCCATGAACGCAGCTACGCGGTAATTCCTGTCTGCGCGCACCTCTTTCTCGAATGTCTTGCTCATTGCCCCTCCCACAACCTCGTCGCCGAGTGGAATATTTCAGTTTTACGGCCCTTCCCTATGCGCGCGACCGCCGGTTAAATGTGCTCGCGCACGTAGGGCATATCCTGCGCCTTGAGCGTCTTCTTCCAGAAGACACCTTCCTGGTCAAAAGTTCCGGTTCACCCATGCCTGCATACGAACCGAGCCATAGCGTCCGACAACACCAGCCGTTGCGGCAACAAGACCAATGCTAAGCAGAATCGAGGGCAACAAGACGTTTCGCGTCCCGGAAGCATCCGGCGTAATGAAGCCGAGGATTGCGGCAATCGCGGTGATAGATGCAATTCCAAGTGCGCGCTGATGTGTCGTCATAATCGGTCCTTGTCAGACCAGCCTGCGCTTGCGCAAGGCGTCGTGATTGAATTTCGCACCGCAGTCTAGGCACGCCACGAGACTGCGCTTGGGGTTGGTTCCGCTATCGCCTGCTTCTGCGGGCTCTCCCCACCGCCCATTCATCGCGTGCGATTCGGTCAGGGTGTGTTTATGACCAGTTGCGCCGCCGCATTTCGGGCAGCAGAGATTGCCTTGGTCGGACAGGGAGCTAGTTCCCATGAACGCTTTTCCGATTCAGCCTGCGGCCAGCTTGGATGCCGTGAATCCAGCTTCAGCCAGGTCCACTTCGATGTCTGCTGCCTTCATCCGGTAGGCCTCCGCGTCGTCGAAGTTGCCCGAACCATCGGCTGCGTCAGCAAGCCCCAGCAGTTCATGCCACTTCGCTGCCATCTCTTTCGCTTGTTCCTGGGTCATGTTCTTTTCCAGTCAAATGAGATTGATGGTCACGCCGACAGCTTCGAGAGCCTCCAGCGTCGGATAGTAGGTAGCCTCGTGACATACGAAGCCGTCCGGGTCCAGTACATCCACGCCCAGGTAGCCATCCTTTTCGACAATGAGGCAGGTGTAGCCGCTGCCCGGGGCCTCAACGCGCCGCGTATTGCCATCCCAGTCGACAAAGAACCCGGTTCGCTTCAAATCAGCACCACTGACGCAGGCGACCCCACCGGGAAGGCGGATTTCCCACATGCCCTCGGTGTAGTGTCGGACGACCGTCGCGTTGAATTCCCCATAGACCACGCTCTGTCCGGGCTCGAAATAGTTGGGAGCAAAGTAGGCTGGGGTTTCCATTTTTTTGGGACTTTTCCATTCTCTATTTCTGTTCCGCCTGGCTCATGTCAGGCATCCGTTGGAGCAGATAATCTTCGACGTCGCGCACGATGGAACCCACCGTTTGGCCGGCTCTGAAAGTCATCCACGAATCAGTCTCGATGGTTGCCGCAACCGCAGCCCGCCGGGCGGCAAGGCTGTACGAGCTGCGCCACCGGGCTAACGCCGACAAGGTACGTTGCCGGACATAGGGGCGGCCAACTACGTCCCCGCTGTTCTTCGTCCAGCACACCTTGCCTTCGGCATCGCCTTGTCCGTCGTAGAGCAGCTTGGCCATGGGCGTCTTTCCCGTGGCGCTACTGCAACTTGCTTTGCTGCTGAGGTTGGCTTGGAGCCGCTGCAACAACTAGACATCCGAGCGCCATCAAGCTAGCGGTGACGGCGGCAGAACCCTCGCCGACCAGGAACATCAAAACCGCCAGTCCGCCAAGACCGCCTGCGCTGAGCAGTGCTTTATTTCGTTTTGACATTACATTCATCCTCTTCCCCGTGGTGTTTAGGCTGCCGCTGCAGCAGCCGGCTCGTGTAGGGTCTTGGTTAGCACGTTGACGAAGAAAGCGTGCAGCTCGTCAAACTCGGGCTCGTAGCATTCGCAGCGGGCGTCGGCCCGGTAATCAAGCTCGAACCGCACTTTCGGATGAATCTTGGCGCGGGTTCGGTAAATGTCAGCAGAAAACTCGCCCATTGAGTCGTAGTACCGGCCGGCGACTGCCACCAGGGCATGCGCCCATGCCTCGAGACCCTTCGGCACGACGGTCACCATTTCGCATTGAATACCTTGAGCGGAGAGCACGTCGTAGAGCGCCGCTGCGAACACGGTGCAGGTTTCCACCTGGGCGTCTTTGCGCTCGCGACCCAGCTTGGCGGCCCTGATGATGGCGTCGATGTCCATGCCGTCCTTTTCCTTGTCAGCCGAATGTGCCGCGAAGGGCGGCATCGTAGCTTTCCTGCGGACCAACTGCCCCCAGAATGCGAGGCACGATGCACAGCATTTCACGCTTAAGCGGCGCGCGCACCGTCTCGAAGCCAGTCGTCAAGCTGTAGTCCTGGGCGATGAGCTTCGCCAACTCCCGGAGAGCTGCAGGGGAGCCCAACACGCCCGCGTCAGTGATTTCGACCGCGAGTTCATCCAGGATATGGGTGTCCTCGTGATACTGCGAATAGACCTCGGCTCGCTGCCCGCCGCGCAGGGGAATGACGACTGCTTCCGGTAGATTCCCCGTGCCACTGCATACCGGGCACTTCCGGTATCTCGGTGAGCGCCGCGTCCCGCTCGCCGTGCGGAGTACGTTGACTCGTCCTTCGCCACGACACCGAAAGCAGAGTTCCATGTCCGCGCTTCCTTTTCCTTGTCACGAGCGTAGCCGCTCGATAGCCTCGTCGATAGCCGAGACCTTTGCTTCAAGGTCATCGTAGTAACGCTGCGGCTCGTAGGTCGCTTTCAAATACTGCTCGTACTCGGCTTTGAGAGCTTCGAGGCGCCTGATGGCTTCGTCCATCGTCTTTTCCTGTTCGTTACCGAAAGCCCGGCACATTGCGTTCTGCGAACTCAACAATGCGTTTCTCGTCGGCTGCTCGCTTGAACTGGCGTTCGGCCTCGCTCTCAAAAATGCGCTTGCCAGTCTCGTGATGCTCGACCCAGACGCGCCAGCCATTTGCGGCGACCTTTGCCGCGTTACGCAAAGCCTCTGCACGACGAAACGGCCCGCCTGCGCCCGTCGTTACTTTCGAGCCCATCGCTGGATTTCCGGCGACGTACTTGACGCTCCATACCTTCTGAGAGGCCATGTTCTTTCCCTTGGCGTCAGTTGCTACCGGACAGCGCCACCGCGCGCCCGGCCTTCCACAGCAGATCCGCAGCAGCCGGATCGACTTCACCGAAGCTCGCTGCCGAATCGAATGCCGCGCGATCCCCGGTGACGGCGTGCGTCAGCATCGCGTGCAGACGTTCGAGTTGTTCGGTGGTTTTCATGGTGGTCTTTTCCTAGATGGTGCCGATGTCGCTAGTTCGACGGTACACGACGGCGCCCGGGGAGCATTACGCGCATGTAGCGCATGCCAACCGATATCGGTGCCCCCTTGAGCCAGGTGACAGCGTCGGCCTGAAGGAACTCGTCTCCCGCCTGGATAAGATCGCCGGGCGTCAGCAGCCGGTACTCCGGCTCAGCGTCCGTGCCGTCATCAAGCATGTGAGTCTCGTCAGCAATCGCCATCGCGGCTCCCATTGCCTTTTCCTTGGCGATTACAGGTTATCCCACACGTGGGCGAAGCCAACATCGGCCCGACAGCCTTCGATGCCCACGGGAGCGTCATGGCTCATGAAAGCATCGAAGTAGGCGTCGTTCCACTGAAAGTTGTACTGCTGTGCGATGAACATGGTGCTCCCCTTTTCCGTTCATTCGCCCGTTTGCAACAACGCCGCAACTTCATCCACGGAGAGAGAGGTGGGCACCGAACTCATTCCTAGCAATGAAACTTGCGTCTTGCCGCTGTAATTGGTGGTTACGCCAGTAACGAAACCAGACCAGATAAGCTCTGGCGCCTCGTCCCCATTTGGCAAGCGAAGCAGTTTTCCCTTCGCCTCTACCAAAACACGCGCCATAGCGGCCAACTTATTTTCTGGCGTAATCACTTCTTGTTTGTTGTCAAACATAACTACTTTTCTCCCTTTTTCAGTCTATTTGCCGTCGAAGGGGTTGAGTCGTTCAATCCAGCCCCAGTGCCATGCGAGCCACGTTGCGATGAGCATCGCCGTACCCAGCGCTGCTGCCTGAATTTGTTCGCGCCGGCGCCTTGCCAGCTGTGTCTTGTTCATGAACTTTTCCGTGCTGGTTACCAGAAGTTGTACCGTTGTTTGAACGGCGTATAGACCTCGTCCCACCAAGCGTCAGTGGCCGTCTCCTCATTGGGGTCATCGGCATCGAACATGGGCTCGTAACGCGGTAGGTCTGCAAGGCCATTCGGTGCAAAGGCCTCAACCATAAGCATGCCGAGAGCGGCCTTCGGATGTGGGTCCGTGTATTGGTCGTACTCCGGATGCACGCAAGCCGGGTTCGCCGGGTCGGCGGACTCCCATTCCGCATCCGTGTTGCGCCACGGATTGCAGAGGCGGTCGAGAATGGCCAGCGCTGATTCACCAGGCCGGCGAGCGCGAACGGCCTCCTCCGCTTGAGGGCCTACGGCGTTTCCGATTGCGTGGTTTCCCATGTCGAGGTCCTTTCCTTGGTTGTTGCAATCAGAATACACGTCTAGGCGTGTGTCGTCAAGCGTTTCCATACGCAACAAGCAACTTTCTGTGTGCGTTACGGTACCTGCGTAGCGCATTGCTGACCGCATTGGGCTGCATGCCTGCGGCCTGTGCAGCATCCTTGGTTGCTGCACCCTCAACCAGAACCAAGCGAGCGGCCGTTCTCACTGGCTCTCGCGACCGAAGCAGCTCCGCCACCGCCTCGAACTGGACCGGTGTCATCTCGGCGGCCATCAGATTGCCCTCGCCACGATGGCACCCAGGCGCACAGGGTCGGCCTCAACCATGCGTTTGACGGCCGTGAGCGATTGCACGCCCAGAATCACCTGGATGTGCTTCAAGTCAAAACCCTTCCGGTGCAGCCTCACGCCAAACGTCCGCCGGGCCGAGAGCGCCGAGCCGGCCTCGATGCCCGCTTGCGTGTGGAGGCGCCGGACAATCTGAGTCAGGGACTCGCAGGAGTAGCTTTCTTTGCCAGCCGGCGTCACGCGGCGGGTGAAGGTGAAGGGCTTCCCGTCGACCGCTACGAAGAGGGGTGATCTCGGCTCAAGCCCCCGGAACTGGTCCGGCTCGCCCAGACCATAGCCGCACCGCACTCTGGTGGCCAGATAGGCGTCGAGGGCGGCCACAACGCCCTTGTTGGTCCAGTAGAGGGGCCGCTTGATGCCATTGAAGGCAATCTCAGCCCGAATCTCGGAGTCAGTCCGGACTGACCCATCGGCGACCAGGTAGTCGGCAACCTTGAGCTTGGCGAGCTCGATGGGCATCATGCCAGTGCCGTAGGCCACCCACAGCAGCGCGACATCGCGCTCCTTGGCTTGGCCCGTGACGGCCGCAACCTTGACAGCGTGCCGGAACTCGGCTTCTTCAACCACAGGGGCTTTCGCCATCTTGCAATATGCTCCGTTACGATACTGTTACGATAGATTATGTCAAACGGCGGTCAGAAAGGCAAACAATCGGGGGGGGAAGGCGCGTCGCGCTTGGCATCCTCGGAAAGACGAACTGTTCCGAAAGGCGGGCCGTGGACGTGAAAACGCCCCGGCATCGATGATGCGCGGGGCTTGGTGTTGAGAGTCACATCCCGAGGGATATGCCGCGTTGCGGCTTCTTGTCCTGCAGGGCAACGGACGCGATTTACGCCTTGTTCGAAGCCTCCCAGTCTCCGAGGATTTCTTTTGCCTTGGAGACGAAGTCCGGCTCCTCGTCGTACACGTTCCACTCCCCATAGTCGCCGGTGGTGTCGTACTTGTGGGCTTCCCACCAGTCCTTGATGGACTGCGCAAGCTCGCGAGCCTTGTCAGCGTCGCTGGCTCTGTCAGCCATTTCTTGGCCTCCTTATTGGTTGAGTAAGCCCAAGGGACTTACGTAACGCGTGATTCATGCGGCTCATTAGGAAACCTGAACCGCGTCCGGTGCGCAGCAATTGTGTTGCGTGATCCCCCAGTTGAGCATCTTGCGACGCATCACAGGTTCGTAATTACAGCGTGCGGCGAACTGGTCGAACCCAGCGTACCGAGCAGCGATTTCGCCACAGGCCACCACCTCTTCGAACGACACAATCCGCGTGCCGCCAGGAAGATTGGGCTCCCAGTCATTCAGACGGATTTCGACGAGCCACACAGCTTCGCTGTCTGCCATTTGGTTTCTCCTTGTTTGGCGCGGAACACCCGCAAGTCGGCCGGCGTATCCGCTTTGCCGAACCGCACCGGGTTTGAAACTACTTCGTAGCCCGTGTCACGAGCCCATGTACCCAACCTTGGCCTGTCAAAAGCGAAGAGTGGCTCCGAGTCGGACATTCTGACAAACTGGCCAGCACGACATCCATCCAGCAGCTTTAATCTGTACTTCGTGCTAAACCCCTTTTCGGAGAAGGGTTCAATAAAAATTCGCATAAGCGTTCATCCTTGTTGTAGAGGGCCCGGTTCCTCCGCGTCCTCGTAACGTGTTGAGCGTGTCCGTGGTCTTCTCGTAACGCGTCATTAAGTCAATGGACAAGCGGCGGATGCCGGATTCTAAGTCCTGGCTTGAAAGCCTTAAGTGAGCCCATCGGGCGTGAAACTGCCAGCTTGAAGGTCGGTGTAGCCTGTCAAAACATAGGCGTCATTCCAGTTTGCGTCGCAGTCGAGGCACTGAACAGGCTGCGATGCTGTTGCGCCGTCAACGTCGACGGAATGGCCCCAAAGGTTGCTTGAACCGCAGGCAGGGCAAACGTTGCCTTTCCTTGCAACATATTGCGCGTCGGTAAGTCGGCTTCTTGCGGGCGTGCTCATTCTAATTCTCCTTTTGATGCCCCAAGGGGTGACCCATTGTTGGCAAGTCATGTATCGTGATCGCAAGGCGAAGCGGTAGGTCTGTGAACGTATTACCTTGCCAGCGAGATAGTCGAACGACGGCCAATAAGCAGGTCCGGAGCCCGGAGGCATGAAAATGCCCCGGACTCGTAGAGTCGCGGGGCGGGGGGGCTGCTACATCCCGAGGCGGGATGCAAGCTTTACAGGTTGCGATATGGTCAATGCGTCACCATAGCGGCCTCGTACTTGTCGATATCTGCGGGTGTGATCCACGCCGGTTTCTCGGGAAGGACCGCATACAAATCCCTCATCTTCTTGATTTGTTCGGTCTCATCCAGCGCCCAGAGGTATTTTTTATTCCGCGCGCCGAAGCCCAGGTAGTATTCGCAGTCCTGCTGAAGCCTGCCGAGCAGTTGATAGTTGAACGTATCGCGGCTTTTAGTATCAATCAATGGTTGCTCCTTTTTTAAATGCCGTGATCTCGCCTTCAGGTTAAGAAGGATTTGACGGGTAGAAGACCGCCGGGATGTCGGTATGGCCCGCACGAATGTAGCTATGTAGCCGATGCCATCCGTCTTGTAGTGTTGCGTCATCAGAACTGGAAAGAATCACGGGCCAACGATTTGCTGGTCCATGCTCAGGCACATCTCCATACCATACCGCGTAATCATCCCAGCTATGAAAGGATGACGAAATGTCTTCGTCGGCCATAACCGCCGTTTTTACGCGATCAACAGGAAGGTCTACGGCTCCCCACAGCGTGTCGCCGTACTCGCGTACATAGTTTGGCATGGCAGCCATAAGAGCGACCTTTGCCTCCTCCTCATCACGAATGTTTTCGTCAATAAAGCAATCCCACGCTTGGCCGTCAATCGCCATGTACCATGCGATTGCGAGTTGATGAGATAAAGGAAGGCTTCTAAATTGGTGAATGCGGAAATCCTCGCCAATAAGACTGTTCATTCGACCCATTGTCTGGCGCCTTTAAAGTGTGTTAGTCGCGGAAAGTGGGCGCTTTTAGGGGCACATCGAAGCCGCCTGCGCGAGCTATGGCCGCGTACCGTTCGTATTCAGCCGCATCGTGCCAGTTCGCGCTTCGGCAAAGTTCCGCCGCGCCAGCCGCTGTACTGAACTGCATCCAGCCACAGTGGCGGCAGATGTAATCGCCGTCGCCACAGGGCGCGAAAACTCGTAGGCGCAGGCCTTCGTCAGCACATTGCATCTCTACATCCTTGCTGCCGACCACGTTATGGTCCTCGTCCGTGATGTACACGTCACGGTGCCCATCAGCCATCAACGCCGTCTGAACACGCCGTGCTTCGTCAAGGCGTTCTTCACGGTTGTCGCAACAGCCTTCGTCATGCCAAATGTAATAGGCCATGTCATTACTCCTTTTTGATCAGAAATCCAGGACGCCGAGTTCAACCAAGATCTTATGGATCTCATCGAAAGCGCCTTGGCTCTGTTGGTCCAGCTCGCAGCCGGAGGCGAGTGCAGCCCTCTCGATGCGAGCGTGGTCGATCTCTTCAATCAGTTCCGAGGCCATCGTTTCGAACGATTGACCTTGAGTATTGATTACGCGCATCGAATACTCATGAAGAACATTCAAGATGTCCTCGTCCGTGATCTGGAAGGCAGTGCAGTTCTGCATTTTCGTTTCCTCATATACGACGAGCATTCTTTAAGCTCGGATGGATGTTCCGCATAGGGGGCTCAGCATCTTTCTTCAGAGTCATCGCCGAGTGCCTTTGCAAGGTTGATTGGGATACGTCGCGCAATACGGAAAATGACGCCCAGCGGACAAGAAAAAGCCTCGCAACCGATGGTCGCGAGGCTGGGGGGGAGAGAAATGCCTTCCCGTCAGGAAGGTTGGCGGAAGAGCCTATCGGGGCGGTTTGTTTCCGATCCGCTGCGCTGCTTCTCGTTTCGCTTCGGATGTGGCGACCCGGTCTTCGGCCGCATCGGCAGGCCGGCTTCGCTCTGGCATTGCGCCGGAGCGAAGGTAGCGCTCATAGCGCTCACGCTGAAGGTCGGACTTCGCAATCTCTTCTCTGAATCTCACGTGTCTCTCCATTTTTGGTGTAGCGCTTAGGTCTCACCGTCATGGTGTGCCGAGACGGCAGAAAAGATCTGCTCGACCCAGGCCTCGTCAAGCGGTACGTCCGCAAAATGCCCGGCAGCCTGTTCCATACGGCCGGGAAGGTCTCGTGAGGGTACGTCGAAGATATCTTCTTCGTCATAGTCCTTGAGGTCCTTGCCGTGGCGGAGAATCGCGATCGCCACCGGTCTATTTGACGTGATGTCCGGTGACTCCCCGTCGTCGTCCAGTTGCACGACGATCTGGTGTATCTCGCCAGCAGGCGCGACGCAACCCATCTGCGCAGCAGTCTCCTTAAACGCCTGGAGATTGCCGCGGTACTGGAGCTCATGCGTGACGTCGAAGACGCCGTCGACGTAGAGATCGTCCAGCGATTCCCCGAGTCCCAGTTCGCCTGCGAAATGGGGCAGGATCTGGTCATCAGTGGGTTCGACCGGCTGAGAAAGGAGTTTGAGCTTGGCGCCAGGCACGGCCTCGTGCTCCACAACCGCGAGCCATAGCCTAGGTGCTTCCTGCGGTAGGGCCATGGGCTCCACAGCCTCTGTGCGACGTGCGGATGCCTCGCGCAGCGCCGCAGAGCTCTTCAGCAGCTTCCCTAGTTCGGGTTCGCTGCCATCGAGCGTCTCGTCGCGTATGGCGCGGAGATAGTCCTCGAGCTCGCACACCATTTCGAGCAAGCGCAGATCGAGCGGATTCGCTCTCAGTGGCCGATCGACGTAAGCCAGCCAATCACACTCAGGGCAGCGGCCGACAGGTGACGGGTCACCCGGGGTCAGTGCGCAATCTTCGATTTCGTCGACAGCATCGGCGGTGCCCGTCCAGCCGCAGTTCTCACAGGAGCATGGGTTATTGTCGGCGTCTTCAACTTCCGCAACTAGGTACGGTCCGGTTGTCATGTCTTGAATCTCCTTTTTCGCATAATCGGCTCTGCAATGAGCCGTCGCGTTGATTTCGGGTATAGGCGGCCAGGTAGCTGGGCTGCCTTGGCGGGGTACAAGCCTTTCTTGAGGCGGCAGCCGTGGGCATGTCGCAGCGTCGGCGTTGTGTAAGGGGTAGCAAGACGCCCGGAAATAAGAAAAGCCGCACGCGGCGGCTCCTGAGGGGTGTTCGGCAGGTAGAGTGGCGCTCAGAAAAGTCCGAGTTGCTCGATCATCGGGGCGTTCGGGGCTTCCTCGCACCGGGAAACCTGCACCTCTGGCTCGGGCAGGATCGAGCCGTCGTAACGGGTGAGTTGCTTGAACCGCTCCACAATGCCCGCTTGTTCTGATCTCGAAGTACGCTGGGCTCGCTGAAAGTCCACGCCGATCGCCTCGATGAGATCCGGCGGGAGGCACAGAATCAGCGCTACGGCATCTTCGTTGTGCAATCGATAGAACCAGCGCACAACACATCGACCACCCAGTGCGTCCTGCGGCGGATCGCTCTCGAAGCGTGATAATTCCATGAATTCAACCTCGCAAACACGTCCGCTGGCAGGCTACTCGGCGAACGCGAACGAGCCAAGGAAACAGTTCAAACCGGCTGGCGCGTATGAGGCACCAGGGGCTCAAGTCGAGCGGTCGAACTCACCTGGCGGTGACCGATCCACGCACCTACGGTGGACAGTGATTCTCCGGCCGCCAATTGCCGAATGGCAAACGCGTGGCGCATGCGCCGCGGACTTTCAGCCGACTTGTTCCCAAGGACAGCTTGCGTGGCCCTCTTGCAGATCTTCCAGGCGCTGCTCACATCCAGTGGACCATCGTCCTTCCCCGGGAACACAAAGGGGTCGTCGTGCGAGCGCGCCCATTCCCTAAGTGCTTGGGCCGCCGCTGCATTCAAAGGGGCTGAACGGACGACGGTATCGAATGCGTTTCGCACCAAGATCCAAGGCACAGCCTCATCCAGATGCAGATCCTCGCGCCGCAAGCGTACGGATTCGCCCGTGCGCAGTCCGGCGCCGAGGTAGAGCAGTGTCAGGGCGCGGTCTCTAGGGTCAAACGATTCGAGCGCAGCGCTGAGGTTGTTCTCGCGCACCGGCGACAAGGTCGCTGGGGCGGGCTTCTCTGGGATCGCCGCCTGCTCCAGCACAGCCGCGGCAGCGCTTTCCTGCCCAAGCACTTTGGCGAGAAGTTGCAGGTAACGTCGCCGTGACGTCGGCGAGAGCTTCAGTCGCTCAAGCGCCGACTCGATCTCGACCACGCCTGGCGATTCAGAGCCCGAGAGCTCTCGGCAAAGACTCCGCCACATCGCGCCATAGACCTTTCGAGAAGCGTCAGAGATCCCGCTGCCTTCTTCTTCCCGACGAAGAATCCACTGGTCGAATTGACTCTGTTTCATTGCTGGCCCCACCACTCAGTCATTGCAATTCGAATTCTAGCTAAGAAACTGAAAATATGTATAGCTCGGAGATTAACCAGGGCATTCCATTAACGAAATAGCGAAAATGGAATGTCCTTGCTTTTGAAAACCCCATTTCTCAAAAAAGAGGCGTCGCAGACCCGCCGGAGGCCCATGGACCTGACTTTCGCGTTCGCTTCTAGCGAAGGCGGAAGGCAGGCGACAAGCCGCGACTTATCCACGGCCGCAGGCGGTGGGTAAGTCGGGAAAGGCGCGTCAGGGTAGGGCGCAGACGCGGGTCGCAGCCGGCCTTTGTTTCTCGTTTTGCCGCTGCGATCTTTCGTGGCATTTTGTGGTTTAGCCGCCCAGTGTTGCGGCCGTCTTTCTGGAGCCTTGCGTGGGAATCGATTCGAGTCTTGGGGAAATCGTGCTGGTCACAGGGGCGTCGTCAGGGATTGGCCGCCATGCGGCCTTGGCGTTGTCTCGCCGTGGTTATCGCGTCATTGCCGCTGTGCGGAATGAAGCCGACATTCGTGATCTGCGGGCTGAGGGCTTGCTGGATGTGCTGCAGCTCGATTTAAAGGTGGCTGAGAGTGTCGATCAAGCGATTGCGAAGCTGCTGACGTATGGCACCCCGTATGCGCTTATACACAATGCCGGGTTCGGCCTTTACGGTGCAGTAGAGGATCTGTCGCGCGAAGCCATAGAAGAGCAATTTGCCGCAAATCTCTTTGGCGCTCACCAGCTCAATCATGCGTTGCTGCCTCGGATGAGAGGGCGGGGAAGCGGTCGAATCGTATTCGTGAGCTCAGTGCTCGGTGTTGTTGCAATGCGGGGACGTGGGCTCTATGTGGCAAGCAAGTTCGCGATGGAGGGGCTTGCAGATACGCTGAGACTGGAGCTCTACGGCAGTGGCCTCCACGTAAGTTTGATCGAGCCAGGCCCGATCGAAACCCGTTTTCGCGCAAACGCTCACGCCGCGTTGATGCGGCATGTTGACGTGCCTTCGAGCGCTCACCGCGAATTCTATCGGACGTTCATCGCAGGGCTTGCGGCGCCGCGTTCGGCGAACCGATTCGTATTAGCCGATGACGCCTGCTTCGAATCCGTTCTCCATGCCCTCGAGGCTGCGCGGCCCGCGGCACGGTACCGCGTGACGGCGCCGGCAAAAGTCTTTCCGTTCCTCAAGCGGATCTTGCCGACGGCTGTGCTCGACTGGGTGCTCCGGAAAGGCTAGGAGATTCACTGGGTCGGCCGAGTCCACCGAATGGTGCCACGGCCCCGGTCTTCCTGGATGCGTTTGCGGACGCGCTCGTCGACGACGCCGTTTGCTCGTTTGGCTGCGTCCTCGAGGTCGGGTTGTGCGCCTTCGCAATCGGAAGCTGCCGATCCGGATTGTGCCGCACGCTGGTGGCAGCCCAGTCGCTCCAGAAACTGGATCGAAGCGGCGAAGGACGAGTTGCTGCCCGGTTCGTTGTCGAGTGCTGCAGAGCCGGCAAGTGATTGTGCGGAAGCTGCGGTCGTGACTGTCACGGCCAGGATGAATCCAAGTGGGTACTTCAAAATGAGTCCTCCTCGAGTTTCGGGAAGTTTGGGCAGTCGGGGAAACGGCTTTGGAGTTCGTGCCACGCCTCCGACCGCCAAAGTTGCAGGAACTGGAGACCTTCGCGCTCGTTGAGGGACCGGGCGAAGCTCAGCGCCTGCTCGAGTTCTGTGCAGGCGGTGTGAAATTGATAGGCAAGCTCCAGCACGTCGAACTGCTGAGACGGGAGCGTCATCGGTGAAAAAAGCGTTCGTTTGCAGCCAGACCGACCGTTGCGTCGGTGTGAAGCCACCCCAGCTTCTGGAAAAGACTCAGGCCGGTCGGCGTCACTTTCCATCCTTGCTTGCCGGCCCGTGACTCATACGGTTCGACAAGGAAAGCGGGAATCGGGGCGCAGTGTGCGATCGGGATTCGGCACACGAGCGAGAGGCCGATCAGGTCGTCCTGGAAGATCTGGACAATCGCTGCCTCGGCGTCTCTCGCCACCAGCTTCCCGATGCGGCCGACATCCTCCGCTCTGACGCTTCGGGCCTGGTTGCGTGGGTGCAGCATGACGAAAGCGCCGAGTTCGAAAGGGTCGTTGGGCATGAGCGGGGAACTGAAGGGCAAAGGCGCTCTTATGCCGCCCGATGCTGCGCAGGCGGGAAAATGTGGCTTGCAATGATCTGCAAGGAGCACCGCTCATTCCACTCGTTGACCTCCAGCCTCCCGTGCACCAGAACCGTCTCGTACTCGGGGAGGACGTTGTTGAAGAGGATGGCATCGATCAGTTTTCCCCCGACATCGATCGTAAGCTTTGTGTGCTTTTCCTTGAGGAGCCGGATGGCCTTGACTCTGCCTTCGGTCAGGAAGGTCGGAGGGGGGAATGCCTGCCCCCAGACCGCCGTCGACATCCAGGCAGCATCGTCCAGGTTCAGGTCCTCGGCCGTAAGGGGGCCGTCGTGGATGATCACCTCTTCGAGGTCCTCGGGTTTCAGCATGGATCTGCAGTAGCGCTCGAAGGCCGCCTTGAATGCGTCCAGCCGGTCCGCATGCAGGGTAAGGCCTGCCGCCATCGCGTGACCGCCAAAGCGCACGATGGCGCCGGGAAGCTCGC
>DAOMNN010000076.1:0-14463 GCA_035443825.1 Rhodocyclaceae bacterium
GTACCTGGCTACGAACCAGGGGGTCGTGGGTTCGAATCCTGCCGAGCGCGCCACCCAATCAAGCACTTACGCCACCTCGCAAGGGTGGCGTTTTTGCGTCTACGCTCGTTGGGTACAAGATTGGATCGCCGGCGACGACAGATGATCAGGCGATCGCGGGGCTAACCATAGCGTTCGAAATCAGCCCCGAGCGATTGCCAGACGAAGCGACAGACCTAGGGCGTGTTCTCATTCACGCTGGCGGATCGCCATGGCGAATGAGAACACGCCCTAGCGGCTCCGGGCGGATTTCACGAACTCGAGCGAAGCATGCACCAGCTCGAGATCCTTCTCGTACTCAGCCGCATCGGCGCGGTCGATCTGTACCCATTCCCTGGTGCTGGCCATGCCGCCGGGCTGAAACGAGACGACGTCGCCCCTCGAGAACTGCAGTTCGGTCACGGTGGCGGCGGGCAGGCGCAGGCCGAGGCCGCGACCGCTGATGCAGGCGAACATCTTATCGCTGACGAAGTAGGCATCGAAGCCGCTGATTTTTCTTGCGCTAACGCCAGGGATTTTGAGAAGCAGGGCGTCGATCAGTGCCTTGCGACTGGGGTCGGGGGTATCAGTATCCAAGGGAGATCCGCCAGGGGCAATGTACAAGGAGACTGAATCATAAAGGCAAAGCCCGGCACGACTCATCTATTCATTTTTTCCGCGCACAGGTTTGATGAGTGCAGCGGCGCGCACGCCCGCTGGGCGGGGCAATTGTCCGAACGGTACATCTGATAATACGCATCGATGATCTGGGGGCATGGGTGGGAAAACTGACCTATCCTGCCCATGTTCATCTTGATGGTCTAACATGCATCTGTAGTCTGCCTGAGGAGACCTGTGCCCATGATCGCTAGCAACCCCTTCGCCGAACTCGCCGTCGTCATACCCCCGACCGCCATGCAGGCATACGTCGTGCTGATGTTCCTTCTGGTGGTGGCCGGGACGATACTCGACATGCTTCACAAGAAAAGCGCCCAGTACTTTTTCGAGAATGCCAGGAAGGCGAGGAAGAACGCGACGCGAACGCTAAGTACGGGTGAAAAAAGCGCACTGGCCTTGAAGACCGTCGCCAAGGAGGTGCTGACCTCGGGCGAGTTCGCAAATCCGAAGCGCCGCATTTCGCACCTCTTCACCATGTACGGCTTCATCATTTTTGTCCTCACCACGGCGATACTGATCTTTGCCTATCCGACCTTGGAAGATCCGGCACCGACCATCCTGCCGCTGCTCTGGCACCTGGGTGCGGCCATGCTGTGCCTGGGTGGTTACTGGTTCTGGTTCAGGCTCCGTGTGGACGTCGCCTCCGAGGGCGTCAAGTGGTATCAGCTGAACGGACGCGGCGATCTTTTCATCATCGGCCTGCTGGGCATGGCCACCTTCGCGCTGCTCTGGTCTTTGACCATGGGATTCGGCGCGCTGAACATGCCGTTCTTCGTATTGTTCGTCGCCTTCAGCACCCTGCTCTTCGGCTCGGTGTATTGGTCCAAATTCGCGCACATGTTCTTCAAGCCTGCGGCCGCCTTCCAGAAGCGCGTCATCAAGGCGGATGGTTCGAGGGAAAACATGCCCGCTATCTACGATCTGTCGGATCCTGAAGTGCAGGCGAGGTTTCCGGATATCCCGACCTACCTGGGCGTCAAGCCGCCCAACATGGGATTGGGCATCAAGCGCGAAGCGCCCAAACATTTTTAATCGCCCGATCAATCCGACGGTATCAAGGGGAACACCATGCCTACCTTTGTGTACATGACGCGGTGCGATGGCTGCGGACACTGCGTTGACATCTGTCCGTCAGACATCATGCACATCGATAAAGTCACACGGCGCGCCTACAACATCGAGCCGAACATGTGCTGGGAGTGCTACTCGTGCGTCAAGGCCTGCCCGCATGACGCGATCGACGTGCGCGGTTACGCCGATTTCGCCCCGCTGGGCCATTCGGTGCGCGTCCGCCGCGACGAGGAAAAAGGCGTCATTGCCTGGCGCATCAAGTTTCGCAACGGCGAAAAGGACATGGAGCTGCTGGCGCCGATCACGACCAAGCCCTGGGGCAAACACATTCCGCAACTCTCCGATGTGCCCGCACCGAGCAAGGCGATGCGCGATAGCCAGTTGCTGTTCAACGAGCCCAAATACATTCGCATGGACGAAGGCGACTTGCATACGCTGGAGTCGAACGGTCTCGTGATGAAAGAAGGGGTGTACTACTGATGGCTTACAAGACTGTTGTAGAGGACGACATCGACATCCTCGTCGTAGGCGCGGGCCTGGGCGGCACGGGTGCTGCGTGGGAAGCCCGCTACTGGGGGCAGGACAAGAAGATCGTCATCGCCGAAAAGGCCAACATCGACCGTTCGGGTGCGGTGGCGCAGGGCCTCTACGCGATCAACTGTTACATGGGCACGCGTTGGGGCGAGAACAAGCCCGAAGATCACGTGCGTTACGCGCGAATGGACCTGATGGGGATGGTGCGCGAAGACTTGCTGTTCGATATGGCGCGTCACGTCGACTCCGCCGTTCACCAGTTCGAGGAGTGGGGCCTGCCGCTGATGCGCGACCCCAAGACCGGCACCTATCAGCGCGAAGGGCGTTGGCAGATCATGATTCACGGTGAATCCTACAAGCCGATCGTCGCCGAGGCCGCCAAGAAATCTGCCGACAAGGTCTTCAACCGGGTGTGCATCACCCATCTGCTGATGGATGACGCCAAGGAGAACCGCGTGGCCGGTGCGGTCGGCTTTAACGTCCGCACCGGTGATTACCACGTCTTCAAGTCCAAGACAGTGATTGTCGGCGCGGGCGGAGCCTCCAACATCTTCAAGCCGCGCTCGGTGGGTGAAGGTGCGGGGCGCGTCTGGTATGCGCCCTGGTCGTCGGGCTCAGCCTATGGCCTGATGATCCAGGCGGGCGCGAAAATGACCCAGATGGAAAACCGTATCGTACTGGCGCGATTCAAGGACGGTTACGGTCCGGTGGGGGCCTACTTCCTGCACCTCAAGACCTACACGCAGAACTGCAATGGTGAAGAGTACGAGTCGAAGTGGTTCCCGGCGCTGACCGAAATGGTCGGCAAGGAATATCTGGATACCGAAGGTCAGCATCTGTCCCACAAACCGATTCCGACCTGTCTGCGCAACCACGCATTCATCTCCGAGGTGAACGCCGGTCGCGGTCCTATCCACATGGTGACGATGGAGGCCTTCCAGGATCCGCACCTTGAGGAGATCGGCTGGCACAACTTTCTCGGCATGACCGTGGGTCAGGCCGTGCTGTGGGCGGCGACCGATGTCGATCCGAAGTATGAAAACCCGGAACTGACCACTTCCGAGCCGTATGTGATGGGCTCGCACGCGACCGGTTGCGGCGCCTGGTGTTCAGGCCCGGAGGACATTTCCCCTCCGGAGTACTTCTGGGGCTACAACCGCATGACCACGGTCGAAGGTCTGTTCGGCGCCGGCGATGCCGTCGGCGGTACGCCGCACGCGTTCTCGTCGGGCTCGTTTACCGAAGGCCGCCTGGCCGCCAAGGCTGCGTGCAAATACATCGACGACGGCAAGGCCGAGGGCATCCAGGTTTCTGAAGCGCAGATCCAGCGCCGTGGGGAAGAAATCTTCAAGCCGATGGAGCATTACAAGGTCAACCGCAACGAAATCACGGCGGGTAGCGTCAACCCGAACTACATCAACCCCAGACAGGGCCTGGACCGTTTGCAGAAATTGATGGACGAGTACTGCGCGGGGGCGACGGTCAACTACATGACCAACGACAAACTGCTGCAGATCGGCCTGAAAAAACTCAAGATCATGGAAGAAGACCTCGAGAAACTCGCCGCCCAGGACATCCATGAACTGCTGCGCGCCTGGGAACTGAAGCATCGCCACCTCACCTCCGAGGCGGTCATGCAACACACCCTGTTCCGCAAGGAAACCCGCTGGCCGGGTTACTACTACCGCGGGGATGCGATGAAGCTCGACGATGCAAACTGGCACGTCCTCACCGTATCGCGTCGCGATCCCGAGACCGGCGAATACACCATGGAAAAGGCCCCGTGCTACCACCTGGTCGGCAAGGACGAGTAACAGCCCCGGCGGCGCGCCTGATGGCCGCTGCCGGCCACCCTGAAGACCCGCACGTTTATTGCACAGTTTTTTGGCGAACCATCAGGAATGACTCATGAGCAGTTCTGTCCTTCAGGCCACACCCGGGACCTCCATCAACATCATCGACCATACCGACGAGGCGATTCTGAAGCTCGCCCACCCCATGTGGCGCGACCTGATCAAATACTCCAACCAGGGGCAATACGGCAAATTCATCCGCAAGTTCTCCTACGACCTGCTGCTCGGCCTCAATGAAGTCGAAGTCGGCAAACAGTTCGCCAACAGCGAACTGACCCGAAGCCTGCACAAAGACTGGGATTACCTGGGCATCATCCGTAGAGGGCAGCATGTCACGGTGCTGTACCGGGTCCGAAGCACGAAGAAGGAAGGTGAATGGCTCGGCAGGCTGGTGCTTGGCTATGAACAAGGCGAGGTGCGTATTTTTGCCGCCTCCATTTTCTGAAACGTCGGGATACCCATGAAAGCCATCATCGAAGCCAACAAGTATGTCGAACTGACCTACAAGGTCATCGACCGGAAAACACGCCAGGTGCTGACGCTGGTCGAGTTTCCTCTGGGCTATGTTCATGGCGTCAACGAGATATTGTCGCCCCGGGTCATGGACGCGCTGGAAGGCAAATCCGAGGGCGATATCATCGAGGTACACATCGACTGCAACGACATCTATGGCCCCCGGGATGAAGCACTGGTGGTCATCGAAGCCATCGCGAACGTCCCCGAGGCATACCGTGAAGTCGGCACGGCCATCCTGATGGAAAACGACAATGGTCAGACCAGGAGTTTTCTGGTGACCCGGGTGGACGCCAAAACGGTGACGATTGACGGCAATAACCCGCTGTGCGGCCGGGAAGTGATTTTCAGGCTTGAGATACTCATGGTGCGTGATGCCACAGCCGAGGAAATCCAGTACGGCGGCAAGGTGGAAGCCGCCCCTGACCTGAACAACGGTCGCGCCGTTCCCATTTGAATGGTGTGCAAACTGTATCCGCAGCATGAAGTGCAGCGAGCCTGGAACCCAATCCCGGTATGCCAGGGCTTGACTACATCGTTCGATCTGTCAGTGCGTTGGGGCGCCTGATGGCGTGTTTCCAAGCCCCCATTTTCCAGTGACACGAGGTAAGACATGAGCGAACCCACCAAAACCAGGCGTCCCGTCCCGGAAGGCAAATCACGCTTCCTGACAACCCGGCAAAAAGCGCCGAACGAGAACGGCTACGTCGGGTACGAAACCATCTGGGAACCGTTCCACAAAGTGGTCGAATACACCACGCCCAAGAAGCCGTAAGTCCGACGGGTACGCGACCCTGACCGGGCCCGAACCTGACCAACATGACGCTCCCGGGGCTTGCTGATGTAACACATGCCGTGCGGCCAAGGGCAGCGACTTCTATTCTGATACACGCGGACCGAGCCGCTGCTCGATTGCGTCCCGAAGTTGCCGAGCGGCGGGTTCAGCCTGCTCGAGGATGGTTTCGATCCGGTTGAAGTGCAGCAGCCGGATGCCGCTGATGTCGGGTTTGATGTAGATGTCGGGTGCGCCGTGGCGCATCTTCTCCGCCACGATGGACTGCTGCATGATTTCGAAGGTGTTGAACAGCACTTCCAGCAAAGGCGCAAGGCCATCGGCAGAACGACGGCGCGAACCGGAGACATCGACCGCGACAATGAGGTCGCAGCAGCCCGTCAGATGGTTCCAGGGCAGCGGATCGGAGGTGCCGCCATCGATCAGCAAGCGTTCATCACGTTTGAGCGGCGCGAAGAGTCCGGGCACAGCCATGCTGGCTCCGGCTGCTTCGATGAGGTCGCCGCTGTCGAGCACGATGGTTTCCCCGCTCCAGTAGTCGGTGGCAATCACCCTCAACGGGATTTCCAGGTCGGCGAAGGTTTTCGCGGTGGTTTTCGACGCCAGGAAGCGCAGGAAGCCGGATTGATCGATCAGGCCGCCGTTGCTCATGTCGATCGTCAACAGCTTGCCAAGATCGAGACCGACATCATCGTCCATCAGTGCGGACATGGCGTCGAGACTCGAGCCGCCGAACTCATCGAAAATGGCGCGGATTTCCTTCGCACTCAGACCCGAAGCGTAAAGCGCGCCGATGACCGCACCGATGCTGGTTCCGGCAATCACTTGCGGCCGTATCCCGAGATCGTCGAATACCTGAAGCATCGCGATATGCGCGAGGCCGCTCGCCCCGCCGGAGCCCAGGGCCAGGCCGATGGACACGTCCGAGGACTTCGTGACGGTTTCTGCCCTGGCAGCCCCTGGAACGGAGAAAGCGAACACCATGATCAGCAGGGCGTTGCCCATCAAAGCGGTGAGTGCGTTCATCGCGGGAATGGTAGCCGGGAATGCGCATCGGCGCCACGCGTCGCGCTGTGCCGTCCGGCGGCGGTTCTCGCGTCATCGACGGCTTGCGGACAGGAGAACCAACTGCTTTACTTTGATTTCGATGGCGGTGATTCCATCGACATCGACTCGCCCGGTGGATTCCGGGATTCCGAACACGAACGGGAATGCTTCCCGGTAGAGGAGACGATCATGACAGTGGCCAAGGTGATTGAAATCACGGCGGAATCCAACAAGAGTTTCGAGGACGCCATCCGTCAGGGTGTCGAGAAAGCAACCGAATCGGTGCACAACGTGCGCAGCGCCTGGGTCAAGGAGCAGCAGGTCAGTGTGGTCGACGGCAAGGTCGCCGCCTTCCGGGTCGGCCTGATGGTGACCTTCGTGCTCGACTGACGCGGCAATCGGCGGCATGGTCGCACGCCTCGCACCGCGACCGGCCGCCTCCCCCGGTCTGCCGTGAGTGGCAGGTCGCCGGCGGCCGCCAGTGCTGCCAGCAGGGCGAGGGTGCTGTGCCGGGTGTCATCGCCTTGGCTGGACTCCGGGCCATGGCTCTCATGGCAATGAGTGTCGAGCGCCAGGGAACGGTGTAGCCTGTTCCGAACCGACCTGCGAACCCGACCAACCGCCCATGACGGCCAGACAAACCGAGACCCTGTTCTACGCAGTGCGCGGGCGTGTGCTGCTGAAATACCTCGGTATGCTCGGGGTGGTGCTTGCGGTACTCAACAGCGTTCCGCTCGTTGCAGCAGTGGTACTGGGCGAAGCCGGGCTGGCCGGTCCCTATGCGCTGATCGTGATCTTGCTCCTCGCGGCAGGGTTGCCGCTGGCACGTATGGCTGCCCCCGAACGCCTGCAGTTGAACGAGGCCCTCGTGGTGGTGGTGCTGGCGTTCATACTCGGCTCGCTGGCGATGAGCTACCCCCTCGGGGTGACGAGCCGCTCGTGGCTCGACGGGTGGTTCGAGGCGGTTTCCGGCATCACCACCACGGGCCTGAGCACTGCGGCCTCGGTGGAGGACAAGCCCCGTTCCTTCCTGTTCGCTCGTGCCTGGATGCAATGGTATGGCGGATTGGGGATCGTGATCCTGTCGCTGGCGCTGTTCATGCACAGCGGCGTGGCTGCGCGGCGGTTGATGGATACGGAGGCCACCGGGGACACCCTGGTCTCCACTACTCGGGTCTATGCTCGGCGCATCCTTGTCGTTTACGGGATTCTCACTGCGTGCGCGGTGGGCAGCGTCTGGCTCGCGGCCGACGACGGCTTCGTTGCGCTGGCGCACGGCCTGAGCGCGGTCTCCACGGGCGGATTTTCAACGTTCGACGACAGTCTGGCGCGTCTGGACTCCATGACGATCTCGTTGCTCATGCTTTTCTCGTGGCTGGGGGCAGTATCTTTCGCCCTGTATCACGGCATATGGGCGAAAGGCCCGGGTGTCCTGCTCCAGGACCCGGAGTTGCGCGCGCTGGTCGTCGCCACATTGCTGTTGAGCGCACTGCTGTATCTCTGGATGCCGGTCGGCAACGGTGGCTGGCTGGATGCGCTGATGCTTGGCATGAGCACCCAGAGCACGACTGGATTTTCCACGTTCGCCATCGAGGATCTCGATGACGCCTCCAAGCTCGCGATGATCGGGTCCATGCTGGTCGGCGGAAACGTCGGTTCCACGGCGGGTGGTTTCAAGCTGCTGCGGCTGCTGCTCTTGCTGCGGCTGCTGCAACTGGTATTGGCGCGCGCAACCGCAGCCCGTCATGCGGTGATCGATGCGCGACTCGGCGGGCGCCGGGTGGATGACCAGGACCTGTGGCGCGCCACCTTGCTCATGCTGATGTTCGTGCTGCTGGTCTTCATGTCGTGGCTGGCGTTCGTCGCTCACGGCTATCCAGCACTGAACGCCTTGTTCGAAGTGGTTTCCGCGACCGGTACGGTCGGCCTGTCGACGGGGATCACGCGACCGGACCTGGAGCCCCTGTTGAAGGTCATACTCTGCATCGACATGCTGGCCGGCCGCGTGGAGATCCTTGCGCTGCTGGTGGTACTTTATCCGAGCACGTGGTTCGGCAAGCGAGCGGAGGCCTTATGAGAGCGGTATTCGTGGGTGCGGGGTCCCTGGCAGTGATGACGGCACGGCGGCTGCTCAAGAGAGGGCACGACGTGGTGATGATCGACTGGAACAAGGAACGCATCGAGGCGCTTGCGGAAGAACTCGACTGCGGGTTTCTGCACGGCGATGGAAGCAAGCCGGCGCTGCTTCGCGAAGCGGATCCTTCCAGCGCGGACATCCTGTTCTGCCTCACCGGCAACGACCAGACCAATATCCTGTCGAGCCTCGCCGGCCGCTCGCTCGGGTACGGACGAGTCGTCCCGAAGATCGACGATCCCGAGTTCGAGCACCTGTGCCTGGAACTCGGCCTCAAGGACCTGATCATTCCGGCGCGCACCACAGGCCGCTATCTCGCGGACATGTTCGAAGGCCGCGACCACATGGAGATCATTGCGCTGGTCAAGGATGAAGCCCGGGTGTTCTCCTTCGTTGCGCGCGAGGAAGACGAGAAGCCCGTCAGCGAGCTCGATCTTCCCGAGGAGAGTCGGCTGATGTTCTTCTACCGGAATGAGCGCTTCACGCTGCCCGAGCCGGACAGCAAGCTCAGGCGGGGTGACGAGGTCATGATCATCACCCACAGCAAGAACATCGAAGAACTGCACAAGCGATGGAGTTCGTGAGCACCGCCGTGAGCCGGACGCTGTTGTCCTTGCTTGCCTGCCGGGGCGACGTCGCGCGCAGCGACAAGCACCACCTCTATGCTGCGACGGTCGGAATGCGCTGGTGAGCCCGGGCCGACGCCGTTCTCCGCGGGCATTCGTGCCACCCCTTGCACGCATTTGTCGGTAAAGTTCCAGGTTTCAGGGGAGGAGCCGGGGCGTTCGCGCCGCGGAGCGCCCTGGCTTTCGCCATGCCACGACAAGAAGCCGCATGATCAACGACATCCGTAAGACCCTCTGGGCCGCGGCCGACAAGCTGCGCGCCAACATGGACGCGGCCGAGTACAAGCATCTGGTGCTCGGCCTGATTTTTCTGAAGTACGTGTCCGACACCTTCACCGCGCGCCGCGCCGAGATCGAGGCGCGGCTGAAGAACCCCGGCGACGAGTTCCACTACCCCGACGCCACGCCCGACGAACTCGCCGCCGAACTCGAGGACCGCGACTACTACACCGCCGCCAACGTCTTCTGGGTGCCCGAACCCGCGCGTTGGGAGGCGCTGCGCGCCGCGGCCAAGCAGCCGGACATCGGCAAGCGCATCGACGACGCGCTCGCCCTCATCGAGCAGGAAAACCCCCGCCTCAAGGGCATTCTCGACAAGCGCTACGCCCGCGCCCATCTGCCGGACGGCAAGCTCGGCGAGCTGGTGGATCTCGTCTCGACCATCGGCTTCGGCACCGACCCGGCCGCCGCGCGCGACGTGCTCGGCCAGGTGTATGAATACTTCCTCGGCCAGTTCGCCAGCGCCGAGGGCAAGAAGGGCGGGCAGTTCTACACCCCGGCGAGCATCGTCAAGACCCTGGTCGCGGTGCTCGCGCCGCACCACGGCAAGGTCTATGACCCCTGCTGCGGGTCGGGCGGCATGTTCGTGCAGAGCGAGAAGTTCATCGAGGCCCACGGCGGCAAGCTCGGCGACGTCTCCATCTACGGGCAGGAATCCAACCCCACCACCTGGCGCCTGGCGGCGATGAACCTCGCCATCCGCGGGCTCGACTTCAACCTCGGCCGCGAACCGGCCGACACCTTCGTGCGCAACCAGCACCCGGACCTGCGCGCCGACTACATCCTCGCCAACCCGCCGTTCAACGTCAGCGACTGGTGGCACGGCAGCCTCGAAGGCGACCCGCGCTGGGTGTACGGCACGCCGCCGCAGGGCAACGCCAACTACGCCTGGCTGCAGCACATGCTGCACCACCTCAAGCCCGGCGGGCGTGCCGGCATCGTGCTCGCCAACGGCTCGATGAGCTCCAGCCAGAATAACGAGGGCGCCATCCGCGCCGCGATGGTCGAGGCCGACGTGGTCGAGGTCATGGTGGCCCTGCCCGGCCAGCTCTTCTTCAACACCCAGATCCCCGCCTGCCTGTGGTTTCTGACGAAGGACAAGGCCGTCCGCCAGGGCGAGGTGCTGTTCATCGATGCCCGCAAGCTCGCCACCATGATCAGCCGCGTGCAGTCCGAACTCACCGACGAGGTGATCGAGCGCATCGGCACCACCGTCGCCGCCTGGCGCGGCGACGCGGGGGCGGGCGAGTATGCCGACGTACCCGGCTTCTGCCGCAGCGTGCCGCTGGCCGAGATCGCCGACCACGGCCACGTCCTCACGCCGGGTCGCTATGTCGGCGCCGAAGCGGTCGAGGACGACGACGAAGCCTTCGCCGACAAGATGCAGCGGCTCACCGAGCAGCTTGGCGAGCAGATGGCCAAGGGGGCGGAGCTGGATGCGCTGATCCGGAAGAAGCTGGGGGGGTTGGGGTATGAGTTCTGAGTGGGAAAAATGCACACTTGGAGACTTTGTACGCCTACAACGGGGTCACGATCTCACGGCGACCGAGCAACAGCCCGGCTCGGTGCCAATTATGGGTTCTGCCGGACAGAACGGAACTCATAACCGAGCAATTGCCAAAGGCCCCGGCGTTGTAATCGGCCGAAGCGGTGCTTCTGCCGGCAAAGTGCATTTCACGTCTCACGACTACTGGCCACACAACACTTGTCTTTATGTGACCGATTTTCTCGGGAACGACCCTCTGTTCACGTATTACCTTCTCACCACCGTAGACCTCGCGTCGCACAATTCTGGAAGTGCTCAGCCATCGCTGAACCGAAACTATCTATATTCGATTCCACTTCAGGTTCCTCTGCCTCCGGAGCAGCGCCAGATTGCCGAAGTTCTTCGGTCCCTCGACGACCGCATCACCCTCCTGCGCGAAACCAACGCCACCCTCGAAGCCATCGCCCAGGCCCTGTTCAAGTCCTGGTTCGTCGATTTCGACCCCGTGCGCGCCAAGGCCGAAGGCCGCAGCCCGGACGGCATGGATGAAGCTACTGCCGCGCTGTTTCCGGACGGGTTCGAGGAATCGGAGCTGGGGTTGGTGCCGAGGGGGTGGGCAATCGGCGTTCTTGGTGACATCGCTCAAACAAGCCGCCGCCAAGTTAAAGCGTCGGAACTGCACGAGGGGCAGTATTACGTAGGACTGGAGCACATATCGCGCAAATCGCTCACGTTGAGCAGTTGGGATTTGGCTGAGGGACTTGAAAGTGCCAAAGCCGTTTTCGATGAGGGTGACATTCTATTCGGCAAGCTACGTCCGTACTTTCACAAAGTCGTAATCGCGCCATTTGAGGGCGTCTGCTCGACAGACATCCTGGTTTGCCGGCCAGTCAGCGCTGACTACTATGGTGTTGCTGCGATGCACCTCTTCAGCGAATCCATAATCCATTACGCGGACCGGTTTTCGAACGGGGCCAAGATGCCCCGCGTGAACTGGAAGGATCTCGCCGCGTATCCGTTGGCAATTCCGCCAGCGAGCATTGCAAGGGCCTACTCCGAAACAATCGAACCGATGCTTTCGAAGATGAGGGGAAACACTCAACAAGCCCAAACTCTCGCCACGCTCCGCGACACCCTGCTCCCCCGCCTGATCTCCGGCCAGCTTCGCCTGCCGGAGGCCGAGCGGGAGATCCAGGAGGTAGCCTGATTGGGGAGCTTGTCCGAGTGTTGGGAGGTCAGCTCCGAATACTCGGAGGTTTCCTCCGAGTATTCCCAGCCGGGCTCTTGGTACGTGCATAAAAAATCAAGTTTTCTATACACATCAGGAGTAAGCTGTAAAGAAAACTTGAATATCCATACGTGTCCACCGCCTCTGGCGCCTTGTCATGACGATTGCCGCGCTCGATACCCTCGATGCCAGCCGTTTCGATACGCCCGCGATTCTCAAGCGGCTGGCGAGCGCGAGTCGTCAGTTGGCGGAGTTGAAGGGGATTGCATCGGCGATTCCGAATCAGGCGATCCTGATCAATGCCCTGGGCTTGCAGGAAGCGAAGGACAGTTCCGAGATCGAGAACATCGTCACTACCCATGACGAACTCTTCAAGGATGATGTCTCGCCGGACAGCTTCACCAATGCGGCGGCGAAGGAAGTGCTGCGCTATCGGCAGGCGCTACGGCTGGGGTTCGAGCGGGTGCGCGGCACTGGCCTGATCACCGTGGGCCATATTCTCGAGATCCAGGCGGAGTTGGAGCGCAACACTGCGGGTTTCCGCAGGCTTCCGGGCACCGCGCTGCGCAATGGGCGGGGCGATACCGTCTATACGCCGCCGCAGGACCCGGACGAGATCGTGGTGCTGATGGGTGCGCTGGAGCGTTTCATCAACGAAAGCGATCGGTTTGGCGCCGACCCGCTGGTCAAGATGGCCTTGATCCACCACCAGTTCGAGAGCATCCACCCGTTCTACGATGGCAACGGGCGCACCGGGCGCATTCTCAACGTGCTGTATCTGGTGCGCGAAGGCCTGCTCGACGTGCCGGTGCTGTATCTGTCGCGCCATATCGTGCAGACCAAGGCCGACTATTACCGTCTGCTGCAAGCGGTGCGTGAAACCGATGCGTGGGAGACCTGGGTCGAGTACATGCTCGAGGCCGTCGAAGAGACTGCCGGCCAGACGATCACGACCGTCCGCGCGATCAAGGACGCGCTGTTCGACTACAAGCACCGGATTCGCGGGCAATTCAAGTTCTACAGCCAGGATCTGATCAACAACCTGTTCATGCACCCCTACACCAAGATCGAGTTCGTCGAACGCGATCTTGGGGTGTCGCGACTGACCGCGGCGAAGTATCTGGATGCGCTGGATGCGGCCGGTTTCGTGCAGAAGCGCAAGGTCGGTCGCAGCAATTACTACATCAATGTGGCGCTGCACCGCATCCTGACGGGAGGGATGCCGTGACCGAAGACCAACTCGAACGCGAAGCCCTGGGGTGGCTGGCCGAGGTCGGTTACACGCCGCTGTACGGCCCCGACCTTGCGCCCGATGGTGCGAGTGCCGAGCGGCACAGCTACCAGCAGGTGGTGCTGGTCGAGCGCCTGCGGGATGCGCTGGGGCGGCTGAACCCCGATCTGCCGCCCGCGGCGCGCGAGGATGCGTTGGGCCAGGTGCTGGATCTGGGCATTCCGGCGCTGCTGGCGGCCAACCGGCGCTTTCACCGGCTGCTCGTGACCGGGGTGCCGGTCGAGGTGTCGCAGGAGGGCGAAACCCGTGGGGATTTTGCGCGGCTGATCGACTGGGTTGATCCGGCCAACAACGAATGGCTCGCGATCGACCAGTTCACGGTGCGCGGTGCGCAGCACACGCGCCGGCCGGACATCGTGCTGTTCGTCAACGGCCTGCCGCTGGGGTTGGTGGAGCTGAAGAATCCGGCGGACACGAACGCCGACATCTGGAAGGCGTTCGATCAGATCCAGACCTACAAGGCGCAGACTCCGGACATCTTCCAGTACAACGAGGTGCTGGTGATCTCCGACGGCACGGATGCGCGACTTGGGTCGCTGTCGGCCGACGCCGAGCGCTTCATGCAGTGGCGCACCATCGACGGGGTCACGCTCGATCCGCTGGGCGCGTTCAACGAACTCGAGACGCTGGTGCGTGGCGTGCTCGCGCCGGCGGTGCTGCTCGACTACCTGCGCTTCTTCGTGCTGTTCGAGGACGACGGCGTGCTGGTCAAGAAGATCGCCGGCTACCACCAGTTCCACGCGGTGCGCGCCGCGATCGGGCAGGTGGTGGCGGCTTCGCGCCCGGGCGGGTCGCACAAGGGCGGGGTGGTGTGGCACACCCAGGGCAGCGGCAAGAGCATCACGATGACGTGCTTCGCGGCGCGGGTGATGCAGGAGCCGGCGATGGAGAACCCGACCATCGTCGTGATCA
>DAOMNN010000077.1:0-14387 GCA_035443825.1 Rhodocyclaceae bacterium
GGAATTCCTCCAGCCCGGAAAGCTTTTCGCCGACACCGGCAAACTTCAGCGGCTTGCCCGTCACATGCCGCACCGAAAGCGCCGCACCGCCGCGCGAATCGCCATCGAGCTTGGTCAGGACCACACCTGTCAGCGGAAGCGCCTCGTTGAAAGCGCGTGCGGTATTGACCGCGTCCTGACCGAGCATTGCGTCCACGACGAAAAGGGTCTCGATCGGCTCGACCGCAGCGTGCAAGGCCTTGATCTCGGCCATCATCGCTTCATCGATCGCGAGACGGCCGGCGGTATCGAGCAGCACTACATCGTAGTAGTGGCGTCGTGCATGGTCGACCGCGGACAGGGCGATGTCCACCGGTTTCTGGGTCGGATCGGACGGGAAGAAATCGATGCCTGCCTGGCCCGATACCGCCTTGAGCTGCTCGATCGCTGCCGGGCGGTAAACGTCGACCGACACGCTGAGCACCTTCTTCTTCATGCGCTCGTGCAGCATCTTGCCGAGCTTGCCCGTCGTGGTCGTCTTGCCCGCGCCCTGCAGGCCCGCCATCAGGATGACGGCCGGAGGTCGCGTCGAAAGATCGAGGCCCTGATGCGTGCCGCCCATCAGCGCCTTCAGTTCGTCATGGACCACCCCGACCAGTGCCTGCCCGGGCGTCAGCGAACCAATGACTTGCTGTCCGACTGCCTTCTCCCTGACACGCGCGATGAGATCCTTGACCACCGGCAACGCGACGTCGGCCTCGAGCAACGCCATGCGCACCTCGCGCATTGCGTCCTGAATGTTGTCTTCCGTCAGGCGTGCCTGCCCGCGGAGTGTCTTGACGACTTTCGAGAGGCGCTGGGTAAGATTGTCGAGCATATTGCTTGCGGCCTTGGAGTAAAATGCGGGGTCTATGGCAACAATTCTACTTCATCTCATTGCCGCAACGCTTTACGGCGCCATGGGCCTGCGCTTCTGGCGCGCCTGCCAGCTTCAGACCGGCGGCGCAGCGATCCAATGCATGTCACCGAACGAGCGGGTACTGCTGCTCGTGGCCCTCGCGGCACATGGACTCGCGCTCCATGGCACGATGTTTCCCGGCGAGGCCATGCGCTTCGGTTTCGGCCTCGCCGTATCGCTGATGATCTGGCTGGCCGTCTGCTTCTACTGGATCGAGACCTTCTACGCACGACTCGACGGCCTGCACGCGATGGTCCTCCCCGCCGGCCTCGTCGGGAGCCTGTTGCCACTGATCTTTCCGGGACAGCACGTACTCGCAAATGCCGGCACTCCGGCGTTCCGGGCACATTTCATCATTGCGATGCTCGCTTACAGCCTGTTTACGCTCGCGGCACTGCACGCGATGTTGATGGCGGTCGCCGAACGGCAGCTCCACAGCGGTCGGATCAGTCGCACCATCGCGAGTCTTCCGCCGTTGATGACGATGGAGTCGATACTGTTCCGCCTGATCGGGATCGCCTTCATCCTCCTCACGCTGACGCTCGGGTCGGGGATCGTGTTCTCCGAAACCCTTTTCGGCCAGGCATTCCGGTTCGACCACAAGACCGTGTTCGCGATCACATCATGGCTGCTTTTCGGTGCCCTGCTGTTCGGACGCCGGGTGTGGGGATGGCGGGGACGTGTCGCACTGCGCTGGACGCTTGCGGGATTCATCGCCCTGGTTCTCGCCTACGTGGGCAGCCGCTTCGTGATCGAGGTCGTACTCGGTCGGATCAGCTGAGATCCCGATCCGATCCCCGCGCAGGAGCGGCGCGAGCCGCGAATCGACGATCTCGATGGCGCGGGCGCCCGATATTCGCGGCTTGCGCCGCTCCCACCGGGTGGTATCGCTGTGGGAGCGGCGTCAGCCGCGAATGGGCGGTCGAGCCTGTGGCACCGTCGGGTTCGCGGCTGATGCCGCTCCTACGGGTTGACTCACGCGCTTGCCCTGCTTGACACCCCTTCGGGTGGTCGGAATACTGCGGGCACGTCTTTCCTGCTGATACGCCGTGGAAAATCTTTCGCTAGGCACGCAGTTCGCGTCACTGGCCGTACTGCTAACATTGTCCGGCCTCTTCTCAATGACCGAAACGGTCATGATGGCTTCAAATCGGTACCGCCTGCGTGCGCTTGCCGGGAGCGGGCACAAGGGGGCGCAACTCGCGGTCGACCTCCTCGATCGGACCGACCGACTGCTCGGCGTGATCCTGCTCTTCAACAACCTCGTCAACGTCGCCGCGGCGACCCTCGCGAGCGTGATCACGATTCATCTCGTAGGCGAAGAAGGGTGGGCCCTGGCCGCAGGAACGGTGCTGCTGACGTTCATCATCCTGGTGTTTTCCGAGATCACCCCAAAGGTGATCGGCGCACATCATGCAGACAGGTTGGCCCTTTTCGTCAGCTACCCTCTGACCGGATTGCTGCGGATATCGTACCCGGCGGTGTGGTTCGTGAATCTGTTCGTCTCGGGTCTCTTGCGGGTACTGCGCCTCCAGCCCAGGGACCGACCGGCCAGCACGCTGTCGATCGAGGAACTTCGCTCGATGGTTCTCGAGTCAGGGCAGTACATTCCGCCGAAGAACCGCGACATCCTGATCAATCTGTTCGACCTCGAACACATCACCGTCGAGGATGTCATGACACCACGGGGCGCGATCGAAAGCATCGATCTGCGTGCGCCCGAGGACGACATTCGACAACAGATCGCCACCAGCTACCACACCCGCCTCCCTGTCCTGGACGGCGACAACGAGCGCGTGATCGGGGTGATCCACCTTCGACGCCTGCTTGGTCGCACGCTCGACTCGGGCTTCGACCTCGATTCGATTCGCGAACTGGTCGCAAAGCCCTATTTCATCCCGTCCGATACGCAAGTCTATTCACAGCTCCAGTTCTTCCAGGAGAACCAGCAACGTCTCGCGCTCGTCGTCGACGAGTACGGGGAATTGCTCGGTTTGCTGACGCTGGAGGACATCATCGAGGAACTGATCGGCAAGTTCACCACCAGCATGCCCGACAGCAGCGACAGACTGTCATGGGGCGAAGACGGTTCGGTGCTTGTGGACGGGAGCCAGAACCTGCGTGAGATCAACCGGCGACTCGGTCTGAACCTGCCTGTGGAAGGACCGAAGACACTGAACGGACTGATCCTCGAACATCTTCAGGACATCCCGGAGGCCGATCTGTCGCTGCGGATCGCGGGAGTCCCGATCGAGGTGGTCCAGGCCGAGGACAAGATGGTGCGCATGGTGCGCCTGTTCCGTCCACAGAATGAGCACGATGCCGCCGCGCTGGTCGATCGGAGTCCATGAGTCGTCGCAGCGCGCCACGACGAATCACCATCGATCGCGGGGGAAAGCGCCCGTAAGCCGGCGCATGACTCTTTACAAGGGGCTGCGGCCAGTGCAAGATCAAATGTCAGCTAGTTATGGGTACTCATGGCAGCAAACCCCCAGACCCCTCTGAGCGGCCTGGCCCGCGCACTGATCCAGCAAGGACGGCTGTCCGAAGCCGATGCCATCGCGTGCACCGATGCGGCCGGCGCGGCACCTAATGGATTCATTCTCGAACTGGCGCAGCGAAAGCTGATCGGTTGCCGCGAGGTAGCGCGATTTGCCGCGGAGACCTTTGGTTACCCACTCGTCGACGTCAATACGCTCGACCAGAGCAACATTCAGCGCGACGCGATCGATCGCAAGCTGATGGGCAAGCATCAGGTCGTTCCCCTCTCCAGGCGTCAGAACCGCCTGATCATCGCCACCGCCGATCCGTCGAACATGCGAGTGCTTGACGAGATCCGCTTCCAGAGCGGCATGCAGATCGAGCTCGTGGTGGCCGAGGGCGACAAGCTCGCGAAACTCGTCGAACGCCTCTCCGAATCCGCCGAGCAGACCCTGAAGGATCTCACCGGCGAAGACTTCGACATGGACCTCCTCGACCAGGAGGGTCCGCCATCGGACAAGGACGCCGACGATGCGGCGCAGGAGGTGGACGATGCACCGGTCGTCAAGTTCATACAGAAGGTACTGATCGACGCCATCAACGAAGGCGCATCCGACATCCATTTCGAGCCCTACGAGAAGTTCTACCGGATCCGTGTGCGCACCGACGGGGTATTGCGTGAGATCGCCCAGCCGCCGATCGTGCTCAAGGACAAGATCGCCTCCCGCATCAAGGTCATCTCGCGCCTCGACATTTCCGAGAAGCGCGTTCCGCAGGACGGACGCATGAAGCTGGTCCTGTCCAAGAACAAGGCCATCGACTTCCGCGTCTCTTCGCTCCCGACGCTGCACGGCGAAAAGATCGTGATGCGTATTCTCGATCCCTCGTCGGCCATGCTCGGCGTCGATGCGCTGGGGTACGAGCCCGAGCAGAAGAAGGCTCTTCTCGAAGCGGTCGAGCGACCCTACGGGATGATCCTGGTCACGGGTCCGACCGGTTCGGGCAAGACCGTCTCGCTCTACACCTGTCTCAACATCCTGAACACCGCCGGGGTCAACATTTCCACGGCAGAGGACCCCGCGGAGATCAATCTTCCCGGAATCAATCAGGTCAACGTCCACGAGAAGGCCGGACTGACGTTCGCAGCGGCGCTCAGGTCGTTTCTGCGCCAGGATCCGGATGTGATCATGGTCGGTGAGATCCGCGACCTCGAAACCGCCGAGATCTCGATCAAGGCCGCACAAACGGGGCACCTCGTCCTATCGACGCTCCACACCAACGATGCCCCGACGACACTCGAACGCCTAAAGAATATGGGCGTCGCGCCGTTTAATATCGCATCGTCGGTGATCCTGATCAGTGCTCAACGCCTCGCACGACGCCTGTGTTCATGCAAGCAGCCGGTCGAGATCCCGGTCGAAGCGCTACTGCAGGCGGGCTACTCGGCGGAGGATCTCGACGGCAGCTGGCAGCCATACGGACCGGTCGGATGCGAACGATGCAACAACACCGGTTACAAGGGACGGGTGGGCATTTATCAGGTTATGCCCATCACCGAGGAAATTGCACATATCATTATGACCAACGGCAATTCGATGGACATCGCCGAACAGGCACAGCGTGAAGGGGTGAAGGATCTGCGTCAGTCGGGCCTGTTGAAGGTCAGGCAGGGAGTCACCTCGCTCGAAGAAGTGCTTGCCACGACGAACGAATAACACGGACAGAGACTCTCACATGGCGACAACAGCGCAGGCCAGACGAGCGGCAGTAGTCGGACCCAAGGAACACCTGTTCCACTGGGAAGGCAAGGACAAGACCGGCAAGATCATTCGGGGCGAACTCCGCGCCACGGGTGAAACCGTCGTCCAGGCCACGCTGCGCCGCCAAGGGGTGCTTCCGACCAAGGTCAAGAAACAGAAGATGTCCCGCGGTCACAAGATTACCGACAAGGACATCGCCCTGTTCACCCGACAGCTCGCCACCATGATGCGCTCGGGCGTCCCGTTGCTCCAGGCTTTCGATATCGGCATCAAGGGAGCGACCAATCCGAGCCTTGCACGCATGCTCAACGAGATTCGCACCGACGTCGAAACCGGTTCCAGCCTGTCGCAGGCCTTCGCCAAGCATCCCGTCCATTTCGACAAGCTGTTCTGCAACCTCGTTGCGGCCGGCGAGCAGGCGGGCATTCTCGACAACCTGCTCGAGCGCCTTGCCACCTACAAGGAAAAGATCCTCGCGATCAAGAGCAAGATCAAGTCGGCGCTGTTCTACCCGATTGCGGTCGTCATTGTCGCCACCCTCGTGATCGCGGTGATGATGCTGTTCGTGATCCCCGAGTTCAAGAACGTATTCACGAGCTTCGGTGCCGACCTGCCGGCACCCACGCTCATCGTCATCGCGATGTCCGACTTCTTCGTCGAGTGGTGGTACCTGATCTTCGGGACCATCATAGGTACGGTGCTGGTGATCAGCTACCTGTACAAACGTTCGCCGAAGGCACAGAACGTGGTCGACCGGGTCGTCCTGCAGTTGCCGGTGGTCGGCGACATCATCCGCAAGGCGACCGTCGCGCGCTGGGCCCGCACCCTGTCGACGATGTTCGCGGCAGGCGTGCCGCTGGTCGAAGCCCTGGACTCGGTTGGCGGCGCGTCCGGCAACCACGTGTATCTCGTCGCGACCCGGCAGATCCAGACCGAGGTCAGCACCGGCACCAGCCTGACGGTGGCGATGCAGAACGCCGACGTGTTCCCGACCATGGTCGTGCAGATGGTATCGATCGGGGAAGAGTCGGGGCAGCTCGACTCGATGCTCGGCAAGGTTGCCGATTTTTTCGAACAGGAAGTCGACGATGCGGTTGCCGGCCTGTCGACCCTGCTCGAACCGATCATCATGGTCTTCCTCGGGGTGGTCATCGGCGGCCTCGTGGTCGCCATGTATCTGCCGATCTTCAAACTCGGCGCCGTCGTCTGAACCGCGCTCATGGCTTCCCGACCTGCCCGGCCCCAGGCCGGGCGGCGGCGGGCCGATGCCTCGCCCGATGATCGAATTCCTGAACGACCCTGTCGTGTTCACCCCTCTGGCCGTGCTCGCCGGGCTGTTCGTCGGCAGTTTCCTGAACGTGGTCATCCACCGTCTGCCGAAGATGATGGAGCGGGAATGGGAAGCACAGGCGGCAGAACTCCGCGGCGAACCGGCACCGGCGCCGGAAAGGTTCAATCTCGCCACGCCGCGCTCACGTTGTCCGCACTGCGGCCACCTCATCAGCGCCTTCGAGAACATTCCCGTCGTCAGCTATCTGATTCTGCGCGGCAAATGCAGCCACTGCAGTGCGCCGATCAGCAGGCGTTATCCGACGGTCGAACTGCTTTCGGCCTTGCTTTCCGGCTATGCCGCGTGGCATTTCGGATTCGGTCTGGCGGCACTCGGCGCGCTCGTCTTCATCTGGACCATGATCGTGCTGGCGTTCATCGATCTCGACACGCAACTGCTTCCGGACAATCTCACCCTGCCCCTGATCTGGATCGGCCTGGCGTTCAACCTCGGTTCGACATACACCGACCTCTCGAGTGCGGTCGTCGGGGCCATGGCTGGCTACCTGGCCCTCTGGTCAGTGTACTGGCTGTTCAAGCTCGCTACCGGCAAGGAAGGCATGGGCTACGGCGACTTCAAGCTCCTCGGGGCGATCGGTGCCTGGCTCGGCTGGCAAGTGTTGCCCCTCACGATCCTGCTGTCGTCTCTGGTCGGAGCCACCGTGGGCATCATCCTCATCGCCTTCGCACGGCACGGTCGCAGCGTACCGATCCCCTTCGGCCCCTATCTCGCAGTCGCAGGCGTGATCGCGCTTTTCTGGGGCGAGTCCATCACGTCATCCTATCTGAGCAGTTTCTGATCCGCGCACGTGTGCCGATAGGCAGGACTAGCGCGTGTTCTCATTCGCCTGACCGGGCACTCTTGAAAAACCCGCGCTTCGCCCTCAACTCTCCGGCGCCATCAGTCATCTGTTAGAATTCTGCGCTTGCCTTTGCGGAGGTTGTCATGCCCATTTACGAATATCGTTGCGACAGTTGCGGGTTTCAGAAGGAGCACATCCGGAAGATGAGCGACCCGATCCTTACCACTTGCCCATCGTGTGGCCAGGAGCACTACGTCAAACTGGTGTCTGCCGCAGGGTTCCAGCTCAAGGGCAACGGCTGGTACGCGACCGATTTCAAGGGCGGCGGTGCCAAGCCCGCCCCAAAGGCCGAGGAACCCGCCGCAGCAGCGGCCTCCGGCGGTTGCGGCGGCAGTTGTGCCTGTCATCCCGGCTGACCGACCAGAGTATTTAATCCTGTAACCCCGCCCGGAAGATCGCGCCCGGCGCCGCATCGTTGCGGCGCAGCCGGATTCCGGGTGTGACGGTTGCACTGACAGCATCGGAACCGAACACATGCGAACCCACTACTGCGGCCAGGTAACGGCTGCCGCCCTCGACCAGACCGTGACGCTGTGCGGCTGGGTTCATCGCCGCCGCGACCATGGTGGCGTGATTTTCGTGGATCTGCGCGACCGCGAAGGACTGGTGCAGGTGGTGTGCGATCCGGATCGTCCCGACATGTTCCGGACCGCGGAATCGGTTCGCAACGAGTTCGTGCTGAAGCTGACCGGCAAGGTCCGGCGTCGGCCGGCCGGAACGGAGAACGCCAATCTCACCTCGGGGGAGATCGAAGTCCTGTGCCACGAGATCGAGGTGCTCAACGCGTCGGCCACCCCGCCTTTCCAGCTCGACGACGAAAACCTTTCGGAGAACGTGCGTCTGACGCATCGCGTGATCGACCTGCGCCGTCCGCAGATGCAGAAGAACCTGATGCTGCGCTACAAGGTCGCGATGGCCTTCCGTCGCTTCCTCGACGACAACGGCTTCGTCGACATCGAAACACCGATGCTCACCAAGAGCACCCCGGAAGGTGCGCGTGACTACCTGGTGCCGTCGCGCGTGCACCCCGGACAGTTCTTCGCCCTGCCGCAGTCGCCGCAGTTGTTCAAGCAACTGCTCATGGTTGCGGGCTTCGATCGCTACTATCAGATCACCAAGTGCTTTCGGGACGAAGACCTGCGCGCCGACCGTCAGCCCGAGTTCACCCAGATCGACCTCGAAACGTCCTTCATGAACGAGACCGAGATCACCGGGCTGGTCGAGGAAATGGTGCGTTACGTGTTTCGGGAGAGCCTCGGGGTCGAACTGCCCGCGCCGTTTCCGCGCATGAGCTTTGCCGACGCCATGCGCCGCTTCGGCTCCGACAAGCCGGACCTGCGGGTCACGCTCGAACTCACCGAAGTCACCGACGTGGTGCAGGACGTCGCCTTTAAAGTGTTCAGCGGTCCGGCGACCAGCGGCGGCCGCGTGGCCGCCCTGCGCGTACCCGGCGGCGCCAGCCTCACCCGTGGCGAGATCGACGAGTACACGAAGTTCGTCGGGATCTACGGTGCCCGGGGCCTGGCTTACATCAAGGTCAATGACGCGAGCCAGCCCAACGAGCAGGGCCTGCAGTCTCCGATCGTGAAGAACCTGCACGAACAGGCCTTGCGCACCATACTCGAGCGCACCGGCGCGCAGAACGGTGACCTTATCTTCTTCGGCGCAGACAAGGCCCGGGTCGTGAACGACGCCCTTGGCGCCCTGCGCGTCAAGCTCGGACACGAAAAGGGATACCTGACCGGCGATACCTGGACTCCCGTCTGGGTCGTGGATTTCCCGATGTTCGAGTATGACGAGGAAGACAAGCGCTGGACGGCCTGCCATCACCCCTTCACGTCGCCGAAGGACGAGCATATCGAGCTGCTCGAAACCGATCCCGGCGCCTGTCTCGCGAAAGCCTACGATCTCGCGCTCAACGGTTGGGAGATCGGCGGAGGTTCGGTGCGTATCCATCGCGCCGACATCCAGAGCACGGTGTTCCGCGCACTCAACATCAACGATGACGAGGCGCGGACAAAGTTCGGGTTCCTGCTCGATGCATTACGCTACGGGGCCCCACCGCACGGCGGACTGGCGTTCGGTCTGGACCGGATTGTAACGCTCATGACCGGCGCCGAATCGATTCGCGACGTCATCGCCTTTCCCAAGACGCAGCGTGCCCAGTGCCTGCTCACCGACGCGCCGGGAGACGTGGACGAGCGCCAGTTGCGCGAGCTTCACATTCGCCTGCGGCAGAAAGTCGAGACCCAGATCGAGGTCGGCAAGAACTGACTCGTCCGGATTGTTGCGCACGAAGGGCTGACCGGGTGGTCCGCCCTTTTTTTTCGGACACGGAGTAGACTCGGGCCTTCAGATGCACCCCGTCGTGCCGTAAGCTTTTCAGTGATGAGCGTATTCCTTTCCTATCGCGGCCCCCATGGCACTTCTTGAGAACCTTTCCGTACTCGTCATCGAGGCCAGCCAGGGCATGCGCGCGCAGTTGCGTACCATGCTCGACGGCTTCGATATCACGGGGGTGCAGTTCGCTGCATCCGCCGGCGCCGCAATCCGCAAGCTGCGCGAGCGCAGCTACGACTTGATCCTGTGCGAGTACGACCTTGGCGAGGGTCAGGACGGGCAGCATCTGCTCGAGGACCTGAGAAGCAAGCACATCATCCCGCTCGCTACCCTGTTCATCATGATCTCGAGCGAACGCAACTACGAGCGCGTGGTCGGTGCGGCCGAGCTTTCCCCCGACGACTACATTCTCAAGCCGCTGACGCCCGGCACCCTCTACGCCAGGGTCGAGCGTGCGGTTGCGAAACGCGATGCCTTCCTCCCCGCATTCCGCGCGATGGAGGCCGGCGACATCCAGACGGCAATCGACCATTGCGTCGCCGCCGAGACGGAGCACCCGCAGCACCGTGTCGATTTCATGCGACTGCGTGCCGAACTCCATGCCGACCAGGGACAGGTGCAGCAGGCCGAAACGATCTACCGCAAGATACTCGAGATCAAGCCCATTCCCTGGGCCTACCTTGGTCTGGCGCGCATGCTTTTCCTGGAGAAGCGATTCGGCGAGGCCCAGGAAATCCTCGAACCACTGGCCAGCGAAGGCAGTTACTATCTGGACGCCTACGACCTGCTGGCCCGCACCCGGGCCGCGACGAGCAGCCCGCAGGAAGCACGCGAAGTACTGGCGAGCGCAATGAAGCTCTCCCCTCATCGCCTGAGTCGCATGCGCGAGTTCGGGGAAATCTCGATCAAGGCAGGTGATTACGAGGGCGCCGAACGCACGCTCCAGGAAGTCGTGCGCAAGGGCAAGCACTCGGAGTTTCGCGATCCGGAAGATCATCTCCGTCTCATCAAGGCGCAACTGATGCAACAGCGCTTCGGTGAGGCCGAGGCCACGATCCGGGATCTGGACAAGACGATGGCCGGCGCGCCGGCCGCCTCGACCTGCAGCGCGCTCGCCAAGGGCCTGCTGCACCAGTGCAACGGCAATCGCGAAGCGGCACGCCAGGATCTGGCACGAGCAGTCCGCACAGCCCGCGACGACGCGACACTCCCGACCAGTCTCAAGCACGAACTCATCAAGGCCTGCTTGGACAACCAACTCGAAGCCGAGAGCAGCGAACTTGTCGTCGACATCCTGCGCCACGCAGCAGACGAGGCGACCATCGAGAGCACCCGTTCGATTCTGCGCGACCGCGGCCGCGAGGACTTGTCCGAACGCATCGAGCAGCGACTGCATACCGAGGTCAAGGCCTACATCGCCACCGGCGCCGAAAAGGCCCAGGCGGGCGACTACGACGGCGCCGTCACCGAGATGATGAACGCGGTACGCAGGATGCCCGGCAATCCGCATGTCCTGTTCAACGCAGCACTCGCACTGTTGCGCCACATCGAACACAATGGCTGGAACGAACGCCTTGCCGCGCAGGCGCGCACCCTCATCACCCGCACCCGTCGGCTGGATCCCGCCAATCCGCGGCTGGACGCCATCACCAAGTTCATGCAGGGTCTGGTGAAAAAGTACGGAATCCGTGCCAGCGCGATGTCGACCACCGCGAAGCCGCCGCGCAGCCTGTTCCCGGGCTGAATCCCGACACGCCAGGCATGCGCCTCCTCTTCCGCATAGCCATCCTGCTGGCGATCGCCTTCGCCGCCCTTCAGCAGGGGTGCGCTCCCGAGGACCTGCTCCCCGAACCGGCCTCGTCGAAGGCGCCGGCGAACGCGTACGGTCTCCCGCCGGAAGCCATCGCAACCCTCGAGCTGATCCAGCGCGGCGGCCCCTTCCGCTATCGGCAGGACGGCACCACCTTCCACAATCGCGAGAGGCTGTTGCCGATCAAGCCGCAGGGTTACTATCGCGAGTACACGGTGCCGACGCCGGGTTCGCAGGACCGGGGGGCGCGGCGTTTCGTCACCGGCGGCGATCCGCCGGAGGTGTACTACTACACCGAAGATCACTATCGCAGTTTCAGGCGCATCGACATCAAGCCATGAGCCCGCAGGAATCGATCACGCACAGGATCCGGAACACCCCGGACGAAGGCGACGTGTGCCGTCTTCTCCCCGGTGAATTGCCGGGCATCGAGGAGGCAGGAGCGGAACTCGGTTTCGACGTGCTGCGCGTGGATCTTGCCGGCTGCGTTGCCAAGCACGATTTTCTCGACCGGATCGCCGCAGCGCTCGGCTTTCCCGAGTGGTTCGGGCACAACTGGGATGCGCTCGCGGACTGCCTTGCCGACTTGAGCTGGCTGCCCGAGACGGGACATATCCTCATTCTCGAACACGCGGACGAATTCGCGCAGGAGGCGCCCGCCGCGTTCACCGTCGGGGTCGAGATCCTGCGCGAGGCAAGCCGGATTCAAGGCGAGCTGGGCTTGCCCCTGTGGGTACTGCTCGATCTGCGCGCTGCCCCCGAGACGGGTCCTCGCGACGGATGAACGGGCAGCAGTGCTACAAGCGTCCGGAGTCCGTGCTTGTGGTCATACACACGCCGGACGTCGAGGTGCTGCTGATCGAACGCATCTGTCCACGCGGGTTCTGGCAATCGGTCACTGGCAGCCTCGAACCGGGCGAGATGCCGCTCCAGGCAGCGCTGCGCGAACTGTACGAGGAAACCGGGATCGTCGCCACGGCCGAGGAGATGCGCGACTGGCAACAGACCAATCGTTTCGAGATCCGTCCCGAATGGCGCGCGCGCTACGCGCGCGACGTCATGCACAACGTCGAGCACGTGTACAGCCTGTGCCTGCCGAAACGGCGCCCGATCCGTCTTTCGCCGGACGAACATGCCGGCTACGTGTGGCTGCCGCGGGACGAGGCAGCTTCCAAGGCCACCTCATGGACCAATCGGGACGCGATCCTGAAACTGACCAGAGCTGCCTGCTGATCGCTACGGTCGCGCAAGAGGCCTTCTCGCGACTCGTTTCGCCCGGATAACGACGCGGACATCTCCGTACCCCCGGTGTGCAACCTTCGCGGCCACGCTGCCGGTCGCTCCCCGGCATCGGCGGTTCAGATGGCCGGCCGGAGAGAATCGGCGCGCCCGACCGCGTAGTACATCAGGCCGGCAGCCTTGACCGCCCTGGGATCGAAGAGGTTGCGCCCATCGACCACCACCGGGTTGGCGAGGCGGTTCTTCAGGCGCTTGAAATCGACCGTGCGGAACTGTTTCCATTCGGTGCAGATCACCAGCGCATCGGCCCCCTCCACGGCCTCGTCCTGATGTTCCACCAGGGTCAGATCATCGCGATCGCCGTAGATGCGCTTCGTCTCCTGCATCGCCTCCGGATCGTAGGCGCGAACGTGAGCCCCCGCCGCCCACAGCGATTCCATCAGCACCCGACTCGGCGCCTCGCGCATGTCATCGGTGTCCGGCTTGAAGGAAAGCCCCCAGATCGCGATGGTCCGACCGCCCATATCCCCATCGAAAACCTGCTGCAGCTTGTCGAACAACATGTGCTTCTGCCGCTCATTCACCGCTTCGACGGCATTCAGCAGCACCGGCTCGTAACCCACCTGCACCGCGGTGCGGGCAAGCGCCTGCACGTCCTTGGGAAAACACGAACCGCCATAGCCGCAACCGGGGTAGATGAAATGGTAGCCGATGCGCGGGTCCGACCCTATGCCGAGGCGAACCTGCTCGATGTCAGCGCCGAGGCGCTCGGCAAGGTTGGCAATCTCGTTCATGAAACTGATCTTGGTGGCCAGCATCGCATTGGCCGCGTACTTGGTCAGTTCCGCGGCGCGAACATCCATGAACATGAGCTTGTCGTGGTTGCGACTGTACGGTGCGTAGCACTCGCGCATGCGCTCACGCACGGCCTCGGCATCGGTACCGACGACGATCCGCGCGCTCTTGGTGAAATCTTCGATGGCCGCCCCTTCCTTGAGAAATTCGGGGTTCGAGCACACATCGAAGGGAAGCGTCACGCCGCGTCCGGCGAGGGTCTGCGCAATCGTCGCCTTGACCCTGTCCGCAGTACCGACGGGTACCGTCGACTTGTCCACGATCACCTTGTAGCCGTCCATGTGCGTGCCGATGGTGCGTGCAACGGCGAGCACGTACTGCAAGTCGGCCGAACCGTCCTCGTCGGGCGGCGTTCCGACCGCGATGAACTGTAGCTCGCCGAAAGCCACACCTTCAGCGGCATCGGTCGTGAAGCGGAGACGGCCTTCGGCGAAATTGCGCTTCACCATCGCATCCAGCCCCGGTTCGTAGATCGGAATCACGCCATTCTTCAGACCGGATATCTTGGCCGCATCCACATCCACACAGACGACCTCGTGCCCAACGTCGGCAAGGCACGCGCCAGTCACCAGACCGACATAGCCGGTGCCGAATATCGTGATGTTCATTGGAAACCTTTCTCAAAGTGCATGAATCTGATCGATCTTCGAATCGTATCATCATCGACTGCGGATGCATGAATCGTCACGTTTCCCGAACCGATGGTGGACGGTGCCGTTCGTGCAGCAGGTTGGCACGGTCGTGCCATCCGGACCTTGTTCGCGGCTTACGCC
>DAOMNN010000078.1:0-4858 GCA_035443825.1 Rhodocyclaceae bacterium
AAGGTCTCGGTGGCCGTGTCGAAACCGACAAAGCGGTTCGGTCTCAGGCTGCTCTCGACATACCAGACACGATCCAGGCTATCCACTGCCATCGCATAAAGCGAAGACCACTCGCCTCCCGGACTCAGCCACTGCTTCATGGAACCGTCGTCGGGGTCATGAACGCCCAGATAACCCCGTGCAGCATCCACCCACCACACACGTCCATCGGAAGTCACACCAATCCGGCGAATTCGGCTTCGCTCGTCCGGGGTCCTGTGGATCGCCAGTTTCATGGTGGCTGGATCCACCATTCCAATCGCGTTGCTCCCCATGAAGGCAATCCAGGGGCGATCATGCGCATCCACCACGAGTCCGTAAGGACGCATGCCGCGTCCCGGAACCGGGATGACCTCCACCTGCCCGGAGCGCGTGTCAAGCTTCCCGATGTAGCCCGCGTCGCCAGACCGCTGCACGGTGAACCATATGTCACCCTTCGAGGTCCAGTCCATGGTGTGCGGGTCGTTAACCCCCGCGGGAAGTTCGTACCGGGTAACCTTTCCCGTCTCCGGATCGAGCCTCCCGATATGCCGGTCCCGATTGCCCGCGTACCAAGGGTAGCCATCGGAATCGACGATAACGGTGTGCGGTCCGGCCCCGGGGATCTCAAACCGCTTCATGTCGCCCGACTCCGGGTCGAGCCGGGCGACGTAACTGCCGATCTGGCCGACGAACCAGACCGTTCCGTCCGGGGCCTTGTCCGGATCTCGCGGACGGGTGTTCGCCCAGGGGACCGGCCATTCGCGGATCTCGAGGAGCGAAGGGATCTCACCGACCGTGCTCTGACCACCGGGTCGATCCTCAGCCTGAAGGGCCGAACTGCATACAAGCGCACACAGTGCGATACCCGTCAGTGCACCTCGATCGATGGAGAAAAATGTAGTTCGCTCATTCTCATTCATGACACAGCCTCCGAACACTTCCTGCGGCGTCACGATGTCACACACCATCGTGCCAGGTCGTCGTGATGCGCACCCGTTCATACTGCCGCAATACCTGCACGACCTCGCTCCGCTGGTTGGAGTTCCCGGTGTCACCGCAGATCCAAGCCGCAGACTCATGTACGGCAGCGCACAGATGCCGATACACGGCAAGAGCAGAATGCACGTCGAGGTTGATGCTGCATGCATCGACCGGGCCGCACGCGGGATTTCCCCCGTTTTCGATTTCACCTCAAGCGGGATGTCCAGTCATCGCATCCAACGGAGAACCGAACATGAGTACGAACGAAATGACCAACGCCGTGGAACGAACGGTGGGCCAAGCAAGCACCAGTGCGCATCGGGCAATCGACAAGGCGTCGGAGATTACCCGTCCGGCCGTCGATCAGCTTGCTTCCGGCGCGCACCATGCGGTGGACAGCCTCGCCGGCTCGGCAGCCCACGCCGCCCAGTCGCTCGAACACAAAGGTGACGAGTTGCAGGCCCTGCAATCGCGCCTCACCGAAAGCTGTCGTACGCACCTGCGCGAGCATCCGGTGGCCACGCTCGGAATCGCGGTTGCCGCGGGGTACATGCTCAACTGGTGGCTCAGACAACGCTAGGCGATCTGGTGCAATGGACCCCAAGAGTCCATCGGCCGACGATGCAACGCAACTGGGCGCGCCGGTACCCGCCCCTGGATTGATCGAAAACCTCGAAGCGCTTTGGGCGGATCTGCGCGGCACCGCGCACGATCACCTGCAGCTGGCCGCGCTGGAGGCCCAGCGCGCGCTGCTGAGTCTGGTCTGGATTGCGGTATTCGGCACAGTGGCCGGCATGCTTGTCGCGGCCACGTGGCTGGCTGCGGTCGGTGCGATGGTGCTTTGGCTGATCGAAAGCGGGCTTGCCGCCAGCGCTGCGTTACTGTTGGGCGCGGTGCTCAATCTGCTCGGCGCCTTCGGATTTGCGCTCCTGATTCGGCGCAAGAGTCAGCTGTTGCGCTTTCCGGCGACCGTCCGCGCACTCGACCCGGACGGCACCCGTGCGGAGCCCGAACCTACCCAGGCGGCACAACGACCATGACTGCCGAAACCCAGAACGGAACATTGGATGATGCGTCGCTCGATCGCCAGATTCGCGTCGTCGAGCAACGCCTGATGCGGCACCGGGCTTCGTCGAGCTTGCGCCTTGCCACCTTCAGACGGCAACTGCGCGACAGGATGACCTCGCCACTGGTGCTGCTCATGGCAACCGGCATCGGATTCGCGATGGGCCAATCCAGAAGGGCCACGCCCGCCAGGTCCTCCCCAGAAGCGCCGCCCGGCGCGGGCGGCATCCAGCTCCTGTCGACCATGTTGTCGATGGTGTCGCTGACCGGGTCGGTCATGACCCTGATACAGAGATTCAAGGCCGACAAGACGCAATCTCCCCAAAAAAACACCCCTGCGTGAGGGGTGTCCGGGTCAAGTCAGGTCCATGCAGCGCGCCCATCGCATCCCTTCTGCGTGTAGCGGGAGGCCCCGGCGGGACACCCCCTCGATCGGCTGCATTCAACCGGTCAGGCCATACTCATGCCGCCTTGGCCGCTTTCGCCATCGCGTCGGTCACATGGCGCGACTGCGACTGTGTCGAGGCTACCGCCGCTGCTGCACTTCGCTCGGAGAAATCCCGCACGCCGTCAGAGATGGAACCGACGGCCTCGCTCCACTCGCTCGAAGTCGGAAAACGAATCATCTGGGGGATCAGATGTTGACCCAGGACCTTTCCGGCATCGAGTTGCGCCTGCATCAGAATTTCCATGACATTGCGCGAATAGGTGACCGCACGTGAAATCATCGGCTGCATCAGCCCGGCGTCGAACGGCGCGGACATCAACTCGACAGCCGTGCCCGGCTTCTTCTTGCTTTGTGCAAGAAAGTCGTCGAGCGCCCGACGATTCGCGGCGAGCGTGAGCTCGGTCAGCCGTTCCGAGCTGCCCAGGTAGATCCCCGCAATCGACAGGAAAGCATCGACCGATTCGCTTGCGAAAGCAGCGCCGTTAGTGCCTTGTGCCTTGGTGCCTTGTGCCTTGGTATTCATCAGTTCTCTTCCTTGTGGGCAGAAATGTGCAAGCATCCACCTCGTCGTTCTTCGATGTCTGGAGGGGGCTCGTCCGCTCGTGGCGGATAGCTGCTGCGACGCAGCAGGCATGGACCCAGTATCCGCTGTCCGTGCGCGCAGTCAAAGGATCACTTGTAAGCAGATGAATGCCCGTTTCATGCGGAAAGCTGCGATTTCGCATTTGACCCGGGCGGTTCGAAGGGGGTGCAGATCGGAGTGCGAGGCACGCCGAGGGAGCCCCGGCGCAATCAGGGCTACCCGAATAATCTCTGGTGATTCAGGAGGATGAACGGGCAAGCCCGGGCGAAGGCCAGAGGTCCCGACCTTCAGCGGAAGTTGAAGTTGCCGGCTCCGAAGATTCCGATCAAACCGATGATGATCAGATAGAACGCGACGATGTAGTTGAGCAGTCGCGGCATGATCAGGATGAGGATCCCGGCGATCAGGGACACCAGTGGCGCAAGGCCGAGGTTGATGGTCATACGGACACCTTTTCCTTGGTTTGGATTGAATTTGACCCTACGCCTCAAGGGAGCATGGCTCTGTTCGGTAGCGAACGTTGCCCTGCCCTTGCGCAATATTCGCGCTCAGGTCGCACGGTCGGCGCACTTTTCGTTACGTAACTTCAGGCGGCGGGCTCGAGCGTGCCGGCAATCGGCGCCGTTCAGGGCCCGATCGACCACCGGCCCGTCAGTGAACGGCCGGTGGTTTCGACTCCCGATGGCATCACTTGCCGACTTCGTGGCCGATGATGCCACCGACCGCTGCACCGCCCACGGTCCCGACCGCACTCCCGCCGGTCAGCACCGCACCGCCCACCGCGCCGACGCCGGCGCCGACCGCGGTACTCTTGTCCTGGTGCGACATGCCGGCACAGCCGCCGAGGCCGAGCAGCACGGTAACGGTGGCGACGCCGAGCAGGAGCTTCCGCGATGACCTGATCGGAGTATTGGTGAATGTGTTCATGATGGTTCCTTGGTGGGGTGATCCGAGCCCGCTGCGATTGCAGGCAAGCGCCGACGTGCACGGATCCTCGCCACGACCTGATCGTCCCGAATCCACGCCACTGGCTATCCAGTGGCATGTCACGACGACTGTCTGCGATGGACGAAGCATGAAGGGCTTGTACTACGCTGTCTGTCCGCTGCCGCACGCAGGTGGCGATCGCCCCTCGGGGGCCACGCGCCAGTGTTCGCTGTCGTACAGACGACGAGGGCCGTGGCGCGACATCCTGAGCGGCAGCGCCCTGATCGGACAGCGCGCGACCGCGTACGTAAAGAGGATTCGGCAATGACGAGCAAGCTTTCGCCCCTGGAGGAGAATGCCCCCGAAGGCGACCAGGCGAAGGCACCGGAACCCCCGCCGACACCGCGCACGCAAGCGGATGTGTACGGCATTACACTGACCGTGCTATCGGTCATCGCGGTGGTCTTTGCGCTGCACTGGGCGCAGGCGATCTTCATCCCGCTGATACTTGGTGTAATGATCAGCTACACGCTGTCGGCGCCGGTCAATCTGATGCAGAAATGGCACATTCCGCGCGCGCTTGGCGCAGCGGTGCTGCTGCTCACCATCGTCGGGGGGACGGGCACCGCAGTCTATTCGCTCGGCGGTGAGGCCACCGAGATGATCGAAACCCTGCCCGATGCGGTGGCGAAGCTTCGCGGGGCGCTGCTCAGGGGAAGAGGAACGTCCGAAGGCACTATGGAGAAAGTGCAACGCGCTGCCACCGAGCTCGAGCAGGTTGCGAGCGAAAGCGGCGCCCCGGCGCCCGCTGCGCCGGCCGGCGTGACGCGCGT
>DAOMNN010000078.1:4958-14241 GCA_035443825.1 Rhodocyclaceae bacterium
TTGCGAGCGAAAGCGGCGCCCCGGCGCCCGCTGCGCCGGCCGGCGTGACGCGCGTCCAGATCGAGAAGCCCCGGCTCAACGTCCAGGATTATCTGTGGATGGGCACCAAGGGGGCGATCGGGTTTGCCGCACAGCTCGCCATGGTGCTGTTTCTTTCGTACTTCATTCTGGTGTCGGGCGACAGGTTCCGGCGCAAGCTGGTCAAGCTTGCCGGCCCCACGCTGACCAACAAGAAGATCACGCTGCAGGTGCTTGACGAGATCAACGGGCAGATTCAGCGCTACATGCTGGTCCAGATACTCACCAGCGTCGTGGTTGGTGTGGCGACCTGGCTGGCGTTCCTGTGGATCGGCATGGAGCATGCGGCAATCTGGGGCATCGCCGCGGGCGTGCTCAAGATCATTCCCTATCTCGGTCCGGTGATCGTGAGCGGCGCTACTTTGCTGGTTGCCTTTCTCCAGTTCGGAACTTTCGGCATGGCGTTCTTCGTATCCGGGGTCGCGCTGCTCATCACCTCGCTCGAAGGCTACCTGCTCACGCCCTGGCTGATCGGCCGGGCAAGCCGGATGAACCCGGTCGTCATCTTCACGTCGGTACTGCTGTGGGGCTGGCTGTGGGGGCTATGGGGCCTGTTGCTGGGCGTACCCATCATCATGGTGATCAAGGCGGTGTGCGATCGGGTCGAGGATCTGAAACCCGTCGGAGAACTGCTCGGCGATTAGCGCGGGCGCGAGCGTGGGCCCCGCGCTGCGCTACCGTTCAATACCGCTGCAGCACGCCGTCGCCGACACGTACCCGGTCGCCCACACGGAAGTCGGCGTCTAGCGGCTGCAGCACGGCCTGATACGATCCGTCGCTCATGCGCACCGTGATGCTTAGCACATCGGGCTGGGCCTGCACTTGCTCCTGCCGGTTCTCGATCGCGTGGCCGACATAGGCGCCTCCGGCCGCACCGATCAACGTCGCCGCGGTCTTGCCGCTTCCGCCCCCGATCTGGCTGCCGGCCAGTCCGCCGACGACAGCGCCTGCAACGGTACCCAGGCCGATGCCGCTGCCACCGGTGACCACCGGTTCCTGGCTGACCCGCTCGACCGAATGCACCACGCCATATCCGGAGTAGGCCTGGGTGGGGTAGGTGCCGGCCGGCTGCGTCGTCACCGGATAGGTGCCGGTCTGTGTGGCGACCTCGGACGCGGGAGCACCGCTGCTTCCGTAAAGCGGGTCATTCATCGTTGTGCACGCCCCGAGTGTCAGGACGGCCAGTACGCCGATCGACGGGCCAATCATTTTGTTCGCTTTCATGATGATTCTCTCTTTATTGGGCCAGGTTCCGCAGTCGACCGCTCCATGCCGAGGGTGCAGTCGAGGTCACGGCAGCCGCCCGGCTACATACACTGGACAACGACCATGGATCACGTTGATGTTTATCGACCATAGATGTCCGGAGCCGCGACGTCTGTACGCTGGCGCGCGGACCGTATCGGCCCTCGCCAACGGTGGTCATGGCCGCCAATGACGCCGGTTTCATCAGTCTGGCGCAGGCAAGGCCAGGGGCTTGACACGTCTGTGTTCGTTAACGAACAGACACGATCGCCGCGCTCGAATAGGATTTTTCAAATACATTGGCATTGGCTACGGCAACCGACTGGACGGGAGGAATCCTTGCAATGACTCACGCATGGCCATCGCCTTGCCCGGGTTTCCGTTGCATCGGGCCTCCCGACTAGAGCGGGTTCACAGGCAATGCTTGGCAGTGACGTCCAGACAGGAGGAACACGATCGATGGATGATCGCAGTGACGAGGACGAACTGAGAATCTCTGCCGAGGCCCAGGCGCGTGATGCGGCGCCGTCGCCCCATGATCCGCGCGTCGATGACAAGGCTCTGCTGCACGAACTCCAGGTCCACCAGATCGAACTGGAGATGCAGAACGAGGCGCTCAGGAATGCGCAGAGCGCTCTGGAAGCGTCGCGCGACCGCTATGTCGATCTGTTCGACTTCGCACCGGTGGCCTACATCACGCTGTCCCGCGACGGCCACATCGCCGAGACCAATCTCCTCGCGGCGAGGCAACTCCAGATGGTCCGGGCTGAGCTGATAGGGCGTGACTTCGAGCGTCTCGTCGCGCCGGTCGACCTCGATCGTTGGAAACAGCATGCCGCCGCCACGTGGCACAAGCCGTCCAGGCGTGCGCCGGACTGCGAACTGCTGCTCAGGCGCGCAGACGCTTCGCAGTTTGCGGCCCAGTTGCAGTGCATGGTGATGGACCGCCCCGGCATCCCTGCGGTGATGCGCATCGCGTTCTTCGACACCACCGAGCGGAGCACGGCGGCGGCCGAGATTCACCGCCTTGCGCACTACGATTCGCTGACCGAGCTACCGAATCGCCGTCTGTTTCAGGATCGCCTGGCGCATGCCGTGGCGGCAAGCAAGCGCAACGAACGGTATGGCGCGATCCTGTTTCTCGATCTCGACAACTTCAAGGTGCTCAACGATACCCGTGGACATGATGCCGGCGACCGGCTCCTGATCGAGATCGCGCACCGCCTGCGCAGTAGTTTGCGTGAGGGCGATACCGTGGCGCGCATGGGCGGGGACGAATTCGTCATGATCCTGGAAGGGCTGGACACGTCCGAGGAGGCCGCGGCATTGCTCGCGCAGCAGGTCGGCGACAAGCTGAACCAGACCATTGCGCACCGCTTCGAGGTCGGCGGCGCTGAATTCAATTGTACGACGAGCATCGGCGTGCGCCTGTTCGGTCCGGGGGAGAGCGTCGAGGACTTGCTCAAGCACGCCGATCTGGCGCTCTACCAGGCCAAATCGGCCGGTCGCAACCGGGTGCGTTTCTTCGATCCGTCGATGCAGGCGGCTCTCGATGAACGCAGCCTGCGGGAGAACGCGTTGCGCGAAGGACTCAGGCAGGGGCAGTTCGAGTTGTACTACCAACCGCAACTCGACGCCGGACGCCGGGTCACCGGCGCGGAGGCGCTGCTGCGCTGGCACGATCCACAACGAGGGCTCGTCGCAGCGTCCGACTTCATCGAACTGGCCGAACAGACCGACCTGATCCTGCCGCTCGGGCGTTGGGTGTTCGAGTCCGCCTGTGCCCAGCTCGACCGCTGGTCCCATGATGCAAGCACCCGCGACATCACGCTGGCGGTGAACGTCAGCGCCCGGCAGTTCCGCCACCCCGACTTCACCGAGCAGGTACGCAAGACACTCGACGCCAGTCATGCAAACCCGGCGCACCTGATGCTGGAGCTGACCGAGAGCGTCATGCTCGACAACACCGCCGATAGCATACGCAAGATGCAGGCGATCAAGCACATGGGCATACGGTTCTCGATCGATGACTTCGGCACCGGCTGCTCTTCGCTGTCCTATCTGACACGCCTGCCACTCGACCAGCTCAAGATCGACAAGTCGTTCGTAGAGCGCATTCGGGAACAGGGGACCGACACGGTCATCATCGACGCGATCATCACGATGGCCAGGAGTCTGGGCCTGAACATCCTCGCCGAGGGTGTCGAAACCGAACTGCAGCGCGACTTCCTCGAAGCCCGTGATTGTGACGGCTACCAGGGTTTCCTGCTCGGTCATCCGTTGCCGCTCGCCGAATTCGAACGTTTCGTGAGTGCGTCCAGGACCGCGTAGACGGGACTCAATCGCTTGCGCAGGGCGGCTCGCACGCCCGTGCGCGATCGGAATCAGGCGTTGCGGGCCTCGACGACCTCGTCGGTTCGAACCTCGAAGCGCTTCAGGATGTTGGGGCCGAAGGCATTGCTGATCGGCACATCGGCGGCGTCGCGGCCACGCGCGATCAATACGCGCCCGATACGGGGCATGTTGTTGCGCGGATCGAAGACGTACCACTGGCCGTCCAGCCAGGCCTCGAACCAGCCGGCGAAATCCATCTGCCCATAGGGCGGCGGCATGCCGATATCCCCGAGGTAGCCGGTGCAATAGCGTGCCGGGATGTTCATGCAGCGACAGAAGGCGATCGCAAGATGTGCGTAATCGCGACACACCCCCACCCCCTCTTCGAAGGCCTCCCACGCCGATCGGGTCGAACGTGCATTCTGATAGCCGAATTCGATATGCCCGTGGACGTGGTCGCAGATCGCCTGTACCCGCGCCCAGCCGGTCGGTGCATTGCCGAAAAGGGACCAGGCGGTATCCGACAGGCGATCGGTCTCGCAATAGCGGCTTCCGAGCAGGAATTGCAGGGTGTCATCGGGCAGTGCCTCCACCGCGGTCTGACGCGCCTGCGGTACGACCACATCGGGGAGCCCGCTGTCGCGCACCACCGCGTCGGTGGACAGACGCAAAAGACCCTTGGGGGCGACGATGCGCGTGCACCAGTTTCCGAAGCCATCACGATACGCCGACATCGGGACGGGCGGATCGGCAATCAGATGGTCGGGGACGAGCATGTCCGAGGCCCGCGTGTAATGCACGTTCAGGGTCAGGATCATCGGCGTCGGCTGCGGGCAGTCGTAGATCAGTTCATAGCCTACACGGATCTTCATGATCGGACTCCTGGGGTGCAACGTCCCGGTTCGGAAACGGCGCACGAGGACTCGGTGGGGCGGACGGATCGAATCGGCCCGCGGCCCTGGCTTGGATCTGGCGGCAAGGTCTCATCGCGGGCGCCCACCAGTGCCTCGCGCAGGGACTCGATCACCGCCTCGCGCAGCGCGGCCCATTGGCGTGTGGCGCACATGACGTGCTTCTGGTTGAGTTCCAGTTCGATACCGACATAGGCCTTGGGGGAATGGCGTTTTCGCAACCACGCGGTCAGGCCATCGTTGCGACCGGCATAGGGATAGTTGCGTCGTACTGCGAGTTCGGGCGCATGAACCTGGAGCGTGCGCTTCCAGCGCGCGCATAGCGCCTGCTCGCCCGGCCTGGCCGGGTCATACAGCAAGCCGATGTCGGCGGTTCGCCGCTTGCCGTGCAGTTCCGGTGTGAAGCTGTGGCAGGAAAGGTGGATGACCCGTCCGCGTGCGGCAATTGCGTCGCTCACGAGACGCTCGGCCTGGCTGCGATAAGGCTGGTAGTGACGCTCCAGGATGTGCTGCCGCCGGGTGCCGGGCAGTTCGAGGACCGGTTCGAAATGCAGGCGCGGATGCCCGACCGAGCGGTTCAGATCGACCAGCAGTCGGCTGACCGTCGCCGCCAACAGCGGTACGCCGAACGCCGCGGCAAGTGCCCGCGCCATGATCAGCGCCCCGGCGTCGAAGCCGCGATGGGACTGCAGCAGTGCCCGGTGCGGTGCGAAAAGCACGCGATAAGGCGGGGGGATCCGGTTGCCGCCGTGCTCGCAGGTAATCACCAGCGCCGCGCCCGCGAATGTCCGGGCCTGTGGGGCACCCTCGTTTACGGGGGTCACGGCGGTCAACATCCTCAATCCGCCCATTCCAGATCCGGCAAGCGGCGGAAGACCTCACGGGTCCCTTCGCTCCATTGCCGGCCGAGCGCGGTGAAGTAGGCATCGCCCGCTTCGAAACGGCGACGCTTGCGCACCTCCAGGCTGTCCCGCGGATAACAGATCAGGTCGATCGGCATGCCGACCGACAGGTTGCTGCGCATCGTCGACTCGAAGGACACCAGCACGCATTTGGCCGCGTCGTTGAGCGACGTCGAACCGATGATGACCCAGTCGATGATCGGCTTGCCGTACTTGGTTTCGCCCGTCTGCAGATACGGGGTCTGGTCGCCCGCTTCGATGAAGTTACCCTCGGCATAAATCCGGAACAGGCGTGGCGGCTCACCCTTGATCTGCCCACCGACGATGAATGACGCGTTGAACCCGACATCACTGTCGGTCAGGTGCTGACCGTCGCGGCGATCGACCTCGCGCATCGCATCCGACACCAGCAACGCGACGTCGAACATGGAATCGGCGCCCCACAGGTTGGGTACACCAGATCTGGACGCACGCTGCCTGAGCAGGCCGATGACCGCCTGCGTACCGGCCAGGTTGCCCGAACTCAGCAGCACGATCACCCGGTCCCCGGCGCGCTCGAAGACATTCATCTTGCAGAAGCTCGCGAAATTGTCGACCCCCGCATGCGTGCGCGAGTCGGACGCAAAGATCAGCCCGTCGTCGAGCATGACGCCGACGCAATAAGTCATCTGCTTCTCTCAGGAATACCCTGGGGCCGCACAAAAGGCATGGCGCCCGTTCAGTGCTTCATGTGGACAACGCTAATCTGACCGCCAGACGCCGTCGGTTCGGTTTCGCACATAGCGCATCGAGCCGGCTCACCCGGGCAGCCACCCGTTCACGCCGGGTTGCCCGGTGTATCCGGAGGTTCCCCTTCGATACGCGCCACGGTCGCACGCAGGTCCGCTTCAAGGCGCTTGGCCACGCTGATGTCGATGAAGGTGATCACCACGCCATTGATGATGTTCGCCATCGTGCGGTAAGGCATGACGCGTACCGTGAACCAGCGGCCGTCGCGCGCGCTGACCTGCTTCTCCGAAAAGATCAGCGTGCGCAACACTTCGCGCGCATCGTTCTCGAGTTCCGGGTATTCCAGATCGCTCACCAGATCGGACAACGGGCGGCCGATATCCGCCGCGATGAGCTTGATGATGTGTGCTGCCTGCGGCGTGAAGCGGCGCACATGCAACCGGTCGTCGAGGAAGACGGTGGCGACCTCGGTGCTGTTGAGCAGGTTCTGCATGTCGTCGTTGACGCGCGACAGGTCGTCCACCTTGGATTGCAGTTCGACGTTGACCGTCTGCAATTCCTCGTTGAGCGACTGCATCTCCTCCTTCGACGTGGTCAACTCCTCATTGGTCGACTGCAGTTCCTCGTTGGTCGACTGCAGTTCTTCGTTGGTCGACTTCAATTCTTCTCCCGAGGTCTGCATCTGGTCGCGCAGTGTGCGGATCTCGTCACGCGCACGCTGCAGCTCCTCCTCGAGTTCGACTTCGTTCGGAGACCGCCTGCCCGCTCCCGGGTGGCGCCTGGCGCGGGCTTTCGTACGCAACTCGGCAAACACGATCATGATCATGCCGTGCAGAGACTCCGGAGCCTCGACGTATTGCACGGTGAGATCGACTCGGCGCGTCGTCCCGTCGTCCGTCACGGGCACATTGTTGCACTCGACACGGCCGTGTTCGCTTGCCACCCGCTGCAGAGCATTGCCGAGGGGCTGGCGCAAACCTTCGCGCGCCATCGCGTAGACGTTCCAGTTTGCCTTGCCGGCGGCCGGCTCCAGATAGCGCCCGGTACGGCCATTGATGTAGATGATGTCTCCGCGATCATTGACCAGCACGGCGGCCGGTGCAAACTGGCGCAACAGAAGTTCATCCGCGAGGTGCTGCAGGTTTGCTGCAGGCGCCGCCGCCGGGGCTTCGCTCGACGCACCGCGAAACTGCTGAAAGTGGCTTGGAAAATCCACAGCCAGCCCGAGAGGCGAAATATCGACGCGGCGGTAGATCCGCGCCTTCGCATCGAGCGGGGCGAACAGCTCGGCGCCGAAGCCGACGGTCTCGGAATTGCCCAGAAACAGCACTCCGCCCGGGGTAAGGCTGTAATGGAACAGGGCAAGAAGCTTCTTCTGCAGTTCGGACCCGAAGTAGATCAGCACATTGCGACATGACAGCACATCCAGCTTCGTGAAGGGGGGATCCTGAGCGATGTTCTGCGACGCGAAGATCACCATCTCGCGCACTTCCTTGCCAAGCTGATAGCCATCATCGGTGGGAATAAAGAAACGCGCCAGCCGATCGGCGGACACCTCGGCCTTGATGCGGTCCGTGTAATGACCCTGGCGCGCCGCTTCGACGGCATCGATCGCGAGGTCGGTGGCGAAGATCTGAAGCGAGTAGCGACCCGCAGGCTTGTGTCTTTCCAGGGCTTCCTTGAAAATGATCGCAAGCGAGTAGGCTTCTTCTCCGGTCGAGCAGCCGGGTACCCAGGCACGCAACGTGCGCCCCGACGGGTTGCGCGCGAACAAGGCCGGGAACGCGACATCGCGCAGGCTATCCCAGGCCACCGGGTCGCGGAAGAAGTTGGTCACGCCGATCAGGAATTCCTTGAACAGCAGATCAAGCTCCTGCGGATTTTCCTGCAAAAGGCGCACGTAGCCTGCAATGCGCTCGATCTGGTGGATGCCCATGCGCCGCTCGATGCGGCGGTAGAGGGTGCTCTTCTTGTAATGCGAAAAATCCTGGCCAGTATGGGCACGCAACAGAACCAGTACCTTCTCCAGCCCGCTTCGCAATTGGCCGCCCGCCGCCTCGACGTATTCGAGCGCACTCGGGCCATGCCTGAAATAGCCAACGATGCGCACCGGCAGCTGGTTCGCCGCTGCAACGATGTCGACCATCCCGGTATTGATCGCACTTTGCGGCATGGACGGGAAGGCGGCTGTGGCCGGATCCTGCACCAAAGCCAGTCCGGCGTTTTCCTTTATCGCACGCAAGCCAGCGGTGCCGTCCGAACCCATGCCCGACAGCAGCACGCCGACCGCCCGCTGGTGGCGGTCGGCCGCCAGCGACAGCAGGAAGAAGTCGATCGGCAGGCGCTGGCCGCGCGGTGCGCCGGGCTTGAACAGATGAAGGGCGCCGCGCAGAATTGACATGTCGCGGTTGGGCGGAAGCACGTACACGTGGTCCGGCTTTACCTTGAGGCGGTTCTTCGCCGGGACCACCGGCAGCGTCGTGGCACGCTGCAGCAGCTCGGGCATCATCCCCTTGTGGGTCGGATCGAGGTGCTGGACCACCACATAGGCCATGCCACTGTCAGGCGGCACACCGGAAAAGAATTGCGCGAGCGCTTCAAGCCCGCCGGCCGACGCACCGATGCCGACGACCGGAAAGGCTTCGTCGTCCGATGATCCGGAGGATTTTTCAGCTGGGGATGACGCTTGAAGCGCGGCTTCTCTTTCCATGGCCGTTTCCATTCAGGCAGAGGCGATAGCGGGGCCCCGTATCATACCGGCGCATGGCATTAAACGGCCTTCTAGTGTAGTGCTGCGCTCCTGACTCAGCATATATTGAGCGTAGCAACTCAGGTTTCGACCGAGCCCTCCTCCCTCTGCGTCGGAGGAGGCGATTAGTAGGTTCCTTCCCCTTCAAGGGGAAGGACAGGATGGGGATGGGTGTCTTGCAGACGCTACGGAGGCCACCCATCCCCACCCCAACCCTCCCCTTGAAGGGGAGGGAGCTTCGTTGTGCCAACCAAAGTGCTATACAGCGTGCGACACTGCACTAGACATGTGTTCGCCGATCAGCCTGACCCGCCTGGGCGGAGCGGATGATCACC
>DAOMNN010000079.1:0-13975 GCA_035443825.1 Rhodocyclaceae bacterium
GTACGTCTCACACCGACTACATTTCTTATAGACAAGCGCGGCCATATCGTGCACAAATACCTCGGGGAGCCGGATGTCGACAAGCTGCACGCCCTGCTCGACAAGCTCCTTGCCGAACCCGCCTGACCGGGCGGTCGGAACGGGCTGATAGCGATTCACTGTTTGCGGCGGAGCAGAAGTGTTTCGTTGCCCGCGACATCACAACAGAGCCAATGCCGGAGTGGTCGAAGATGATTACGAAAACCGAATCCGAGGTGTCGCCCCTGACCGAAGCGGAAATACTGGCGATGCCAGCAGGCGACTACATGAACGCCCAGCAGCTTGAGTTCTTCAGGCAACTTCTGCAGGGAATGCGCGACGAAATGCTGGAAAATGGCCAGAGCACCATCGCCCACCTGCAGGAGACCGAAGCAACCCCGGACGAAGCCGACCGTGCCACCCAGGAAGAGGAGCACGTGCTCGAGCAGCGCATACGCGATCGCGAGCGCAAGCAGTTGCACAAGATCGACAGCGCGCTCGACCGCATCGCGAACGGCACGTACGGCTACTGCGAAGTATCGGGCGAACCCATCGGATTGCGGCGCCTCATGGCCCGCCCGACGGCAACGCTCAGCATCGAGGAGCAAGAGCGTCACGAGCGCGCGGAACGCCTGTTCCGCTGAAGGCACGGACCGCGTCAACCCGGCATGGTGCGCACTGCGCCCCCCATGCCGGTCAGGTCAGACGACGCCCGCACCGTGGGCCTGCTGGTCGGCCCAGTAGCTGGAGCGTACCATCGGACCGCAGGCGGCATTCCTGAAGCCCATTTTCAGCGCTTCGATTTCGTACATCCTGAACACGTCGGGGTGCGGGTAGCGCAGTACCGGCAGGTGGCCGCCGGAAGGCTGCAGATACTGGCCGATCGTGAGCATGTCCACATCGTGCGCGCGCAGATCGCGCAGCACTTCCAGAATTTCCTCGTCGGTCTCGCCCAGCCCCACCATCAGGCCTGACTTGGTCGGAACCTCCGGGTGGCGCTTCTTGAACTCCTTGAGCAGCGCGAGCGAGTGCCCGTAGTCGGACCCGGGCCGTGCCTGGCGATACAGGCGCGGCACGGTTTCGAGATTGTGGTTCATGACATCGGGCGGCGCCTGATCGAAGACTTCCAGCGCGATGTCCATGCGCCCGCGGAAATCCGGCACCAGAACCTCGATGCGCGTGCTCGGGGATGCCTCGCGTGTGGCGCGGATGCAATCGACGAAGTGCTGCGCACCGCCATCTCGCAGGTCGTCGCGATCGACGCTGGTGATCACGACGTAGTTGAGCCGCATCGCGGCGATCGTGCGCGCGAGCTCGGCGGGCTCGTTGGCGTCGAGCGCATCGGGGCGCCCGTGGCCGACGTCACAGAAGGGGCAGCGCCGGGTGCAGATGTCGCCCATGATCATGAAGGTTGCCGTGCCCTTGCCGAAACACTCATGGATGTTCGGGCATGACGCTTCCTCGCAAACGGTGTGCAGCTTGTGCTCGCGCAGGGTGGACTTGATCTCGTTGAAACGCTCGGCCTGCGCCCCACCGCCCAGCCTGATGCGGATCCATTCGGGCTTTCTGAGGCGTTCCGCGGGAACGATCTTGATCGGAATGCGCGCGGTCTTGTCTGCGCCACGCTGCTTGCGGACGGGGGTTTCCATCATGAGTCCTCGTGCTTGCTCTCTGTCGTGTGCGGCTCCGGGTGGGAGCCTTCAATTACCGGATCGCGGTAGTCTGTTGCGGCGGAAGCAGGCGCGCGAGGTGGGCAAGCAGGCGCTCCCCCACTGCCTCGACCCCCTCGGCGACGCCGAAATCCGCCAGCCGAACGGTCTGCAGCCCCGGGTAGCCGCATGGGTTGATCGCGGAAAAGGGACTCAGATCCATGTCGACGTTCAGTGACAGCCCATGATAACTGCAGCCGTTGCGTACGCGAAGACCGAGCGCGGCAATCTTGGCGCCATCGACATAGACGCCGGGCGCCCCGGCGCGACGTTGGGCCGCGAGCCCGTACTCGGCCAGGCAGTCGATCAGCGCCTGCTCCATCAGGGCGACAAGCTCGCGCACCTTGATCCGGCGCCGAGTCAGGTCGACGAGGAGATAGGCGACGAGCTGACCCGGGCCATGATAGGTGATCTGCCCTCCGCGATCGATGCGTATCAGGGGAACCCCCGTATCATGCAGCAGATGCTCGGGCTTGCCGGCCTGGCCGAGCGTGAACACCGGGGGATGTTCGAGCAGCCAGATCTCGTCTGAGGTGTCCGCATCGCGACGGTCGGTGAAACTGCGCATCGCCTCCCAGGCCGGAACGTAGTCGACCAGTCCGAGTCGTTTGACGCGGAGTTCCGGCAGGTCTGCAGCCGGAGTCGTGACCGGCGACCCGGCCCGCTCGACAGCTGAAGAATACTGGGCGAAATTCACGCTACAACACCACCTTGACCATCGGATGCGCGCTGAGCTGGCGGTAAAGCGCATCGAGCTGCGCCTGCGAGACCGCGCGCACGGTGCATGTCAGCGCGAGATAGTTGCCCTTGCGCGAGGGCCGCATCTCGACCGATGCCGGATCGAACCGCGAATCGTGGGCGAGCACCACCTCGACCACCGCCTGCGCGAAGCCCTCGACCCGCGCGCCCATGATCTTGATCGGGAAATCGCACGGGAAATCGATCAGCGTCTCCCTGCCGACATCAGTCAAGGCCGCTCTCCCGATCACGGAACGCCTGATACCAGTCGTACATGGCGCGGCACACCGGCCCGGGCACGCCATTGCCGACCGGCCGATCGTCGAGCCGAATGATGGCGAGGACTTCCTTCGATGAAGAGGTCAGCCACAGCTCGTCGGCACTGCGCACCTCTTCCTCGCTGATCTCGCGTACCTCACAGGGGTGGCCGTGCGCCGCGGCAAGGGCGATCACCACGTCGTAGGTGATGCCGGGCAGTATCAGGTGGCTTTTCGGTGGGGCGAGGATCACGCCGTCGCGCACGACGAAAATGTTGGATGCCGCACCCTCGGTGAGGAAACCATCACGGAAAAGAATCGTTTCGGCACAAGCCTGGTCGACCGCCTGCTGTCGCAGCAGGCAATTGGCCAGCAGCGAGGTGGTCTTGAGATCGCAGCGCAGCCAGCGGATATCGACCGCCGATACCGCGGCGACGCCGCTGGCGACGAGTGCCGGTGGTACGCGCGCGAGCGGGTCGCTCATGAGGAACACGGTGGGGCGGGTCGGTACCGGAAACGCGTGATTGCGCACCCGATCGGCACCACGTGACACGTGCACGTATATGGACTGGTCATCCCACGGATTGCGCGCGACGAGTTCGTTGACGATGGAAACCCAGGCCGCACGCTCGAGGGGGTCGGCGAGGCGAATTGCCGCCAGGGTGTTCGAGAGCCGATTCAGGTGCTCGTCGAGGCGGAACGGCTTGCGGCCGTACACTGGAATGACTTCGTAGGCGCCATCCCCGAAAAGGAACCCCCGGTCCATCGGTGAGATGCGCGCCTCGTCGCGCGGCAGGAAGTTTCCGTCGAGATAGCAGATGCTCATCGGCGTCAGAGGCTCTTTATCCACAGCTGCAGTGCGTCCCAGAACCGGCCGAAGAAACCTGCGACCGCCACATCGTCGAGCGCGACCACGGGATACTCGCCGACCTTCCGGCCATCCAGAACCAGGCTGAGGGTGCCGATCTCCTGGCCCTTCTGCACCGGCGCCATGACCGGCTGGCGACTGGTCAGGGATGCCTCGACGCGATCCGACTGCCCCTTCGGCAGCGACATCACGAAGTCATCGGTGAAACCGACCGGAACCTCGTTCGCCACGCCTTTCCAGACCCGGAAGCGCGACAAGTCCTGTCCCGCCGCGTACAGGCGCACCGTGTCGAAGAACTGGAAGCCGTAGTTGAGCAGCTTGAGCGACTCCTGCGCCCGGATGGTTTCCGACTCGGATCCGAGGACGATGGAGATGAGGCGGCGGGGTCCGCGTACGGCCGAGGACACGAGGCAGTAACCTGCAGCGCGTGTGTATCCGGTCTTCATCCCGTCAACGGTCGAATCCATCCACAACAGCCGATTGCGGTTTGGCTGGGTAATGTCGTTGTAGGTGTATTCCTTGAGGGAGTATAGACGGTAGTACTCGGGAAAATCCCTGATCAACGCCGATGCGAGCAGGGCCAGATCGCCGGCAGTGGTGTAGAGATTGTCGTCGGGCAGACCGGACGCGTTGGTGAAATGCGTGTTGCGCATTCCAAGGCGCTGCGCCTCACGATTCATCAGGTGGGAGAAGGCGTCCTCTGAGCCCGCGATCGCCTCGGCCAGGGCCACGCAGGCATCGTTGCCGGACTGCACGATCATGCCATGAATGAGTTGCTCCACCGTAACCGGCTTTCGCGGCTCGATGAACATCCGCGAACCGCCCATGCGCCACGCCACCTCGGATACCGGCACCTCCTGCTCGAGGGTGATGGTGCCGGCACGCAGGGCCGAAAAAGTGACGTAGGCCGTCATCAGCTTGGTGAGCGAAGCGGGCTCGATCCGTTCGTCCGGCTTGTGCGAAACGAGCACCTGCCCGGTCTGGTGGTCGAACAGCAGCCACGCATTGGCAGCGAGCGTCGGGGGAGCCGGCGTTTGCGCAAAAGCGGGCAGGGTCAGGGCGAAGACGAACAGGGTGATGAGAAGACGCATGGGATTGGTGGGCTTGTAGTCAGAACGTGAAAGTGGATTGAAGGCCATACCGTGGCCGGCGCATAGAAGGCGATCCATCCGGAACGCAGACCATCGCGCGGCGCACTTGGTTCAGCGGATCACGATGAAAGGCTGCAGGTCGAGCAGCATGCCGATACGCCCGGCCTCGAGGCGGGCCTCATCCGTCGATGCGAACGGACCCAGCTGCAGGCGAAAGTGCCCGCCATCGTCAAGCAGATGCAGCCGGTCGGCGAACGCACTCAATTCGGTACGCACCCGCACAAGCAGATCTTCCGCATTGGCCGGCGTGGAGAAGGCGCCGAGCTGGAGATAGGGCGCAGCGCCAGCCACGGATGGGTCCGCAGGCGCGGCGGGGGTGGTGGCGATATCGGTCACGACCGTTACCGGCTGAGCCGGTGCCCGTGCGGACGCAGCGCCTGAAGACGCGGCATGGCGGATCTCCTCGTGCGTAATCGCCTCGACCTCGACCAGTGCACTGCCGGCGTTGACATAACCCAGGCGGTGCGCCGCGGCATAGGAGAGATCGATGAGGCGGCCGCGCAGGAAGGGGCCTCGGTCATTGACGCGAACCACCACCGAGCGGCCATTGGCGACGTTGGTCACCCGCGCATAGCTCGGCAACGGCAAGGTCGGATGGGCCGCGGTCATCGCATGCATGTCATAGGGCTCACCGATCGCAGTCGGATTGCCGTGGAAGCGGCGTCCGTACCAGCTTGCATGACCGCGTTCGCGATACGGCCGCAGCTCTGTCATCGGCACGAAGTGCTGGCCCATCACGGTATAGGGGCGCAGTGCAGGTCCGTGGAGGGGCTCGATGCGCGGGGTCGCATCCGGAATCTCATCGAGGTTCGCCGGCACCACCCTACCCGGGCCATCATCCTTGTAGTAGGCGCCGCCCTGCGATGGCGCGACGGCGGGTCCAGCCTGGGCCACGCGTGACGGCTTGGAACCGCAGGCGGAAAGCCCGAAAACGATTACCAGCGCCAACGCGATGACACCGGACGATGCAGAATTGACAGAGGGTGGCAGTCGGTGCATGAAGCCCGGTGGATCGACTCGGCGGGGCGGCGAATGCAGGAGAAATGTCATCGGCTCTCAGTCCTTTGCGGCAGTGCGGCTGCGCTCGATACTCATCAGGATACCGATACCGACGCACAGTGTCACCAGCGCAGTCCCGCCGTAGCTGATGAATGGCAGGGGCACACCCACCACCGGAAGGATTCCGCTCACCATGCCCATATTGACGAAAGCGTAGGTAAAGATGACCATCGTCATCGCCCCGGCCAGTAGCCGCGAGCCGAGTGCCGGAGCCCGCGCGGCGATGAGGAAACCACGCAGTATCAGCAGCAGATAGGCGACAAGCAGCCCCACCGCGCCAATCAGGCCGAACTCCTCGGCAAGTACCGAAAAGATGAAATCGGTATGACGCTCCGGGATGAAGGCCAGGTGGGTCTGGGTGCCCTCCATCCAGCCCTTGCCCGCAATGCCGCCCGAACCTATCGCGATGGTCGACTGGATGATGTGAAAGCCGCGTCCGAGCGGATCCTGAGTCGGATCGAGGAGGGTGCACACGCGCTGTTTCTGGTACTCACGCAGCACCTGCCAATCGAAACCGGGTTGGCACAGGTGATCTCCGAACCCGACGATCGCACCGATTCCGAGCACGGCCACCAGAACGACCGGCCCAATGAGCTTCCACGACAGACCGGCGAAGAAGATCACATACAGCCCGGCCGCGCCAACCAGAAGGCTCGTGCCGAGGTCCGGCTGCACGACGATCAGGCCGAGGGGAACCGCGAGCAGGACGGCAGCACCGATGAAATCACCGAAGCGGATCACGCCCTCTCGCTGATGGAAATACCAGGCGAGCATCAACGGCACGGCGATCTTCATGAGCTCGGACGGCTGGATGCGCGTGATGCCCAGATCGAGCCAGCGCCTGGCGCCCTTCGACGTTTCGCCGAAGAAGAACACGCCGACCAGCAACAACACCCCCAGCAGATAGAGCGGCAGCGCGATGGAGAGCAGACGCTTGGGCGGCACGAGCGCAACCATCCACATCGCCGCGAGCGCTACGGCAAAGTGGACCTGCAAGGTCGCCAGCCGCTCCGGCGAGGCACTCATCATCAATGCGTAGGAATAACCGAGCAACAAGCCCAGCACGAGCAGCAGGTAGGGATCGATCGGCCGCACGCAGGCGTAGATCAGGGCAAGGGGACGGAAACGCCAGCCGCTCATCGTTCAAGCTCCGCCGCCACGGCCTCGTCGGTTTCCGGCGCCGGCGCTTCGACCGGCCTCCCGAGGAGGTGGTAGTCGATCACGTGACGCGCCACCGGACCCGCCGACTGGGAACCGAAACCGCCGTTCTCTACCAGCACCGCGACCGCGATGGTCGGGTTCTCGGCCGGTGCGAAGCCGATGAACCAGGAATGGTCACGCAGTCTCTCTGCCACTTCGCCTTCGACATAGCGCTGGCCACGCAGCGAGAACACCTGGGCGGTGCCCGTCTTGCCGCCCGCCTGGTACGGCGCTCCTGCGAACACCCGTGCCGCGGTCCCCTTGGTCGTCACCTCCACCATCGCCTTCCTGATCGCCTCCAGATGCTCCTGACGGATCGGGATTCGAGCGAGCGGCTCCGGCTCGACCGGGCGCCGTGCGCCGGTGGTCGAATCAATGACATGTCGCACCACATGGGGACGATAGATCTCGCCGCGATTGAGCACGGCGGCCAACGCATTCGCGAGCTGCAGCGGTGTGTACGCGTTGTAACCCTGCCCGATACCCACCGAGACCGTCTCGCCCCCATACCACTGCTGCTGTTCGCGCGTGGCGAAACGGCTGCGTTTCCACGCGGGAGAAGGCAGCACACCTTGGGCCTCGCCGGGGATGTCGATTCCGGTTCGCTGCCCGAAGCCGAACGGGCGCATGAAGTTCGCGATCGCCTCGATCCCCAGGTCATGAGCCAGTTCGTAGTAATAGGTATTGCATGAGTAGACGATCGTGCGGTGCAGGTCGACATTGTTCTGGCAGTTGGACTTGCGGTCGACGAAACGATGACCGACGAAGGTGAACAGGCCCTGGTTGTTGAAGCGCTGCTCAAGGGTGCGCTTGCCGCTCTCCAGTCCGGCCAGCGCCATGAAGGGCTTGAACGTCGAGCCGGGAGGATAGGCACTATAGATTGCACGGTTCAGCAAAGGGTGGTCCGGCGAATCGCTCAACGCCCGCCAATCGGCGACCGAAATGCCGTCGACGAACAGATTGGGATCGAAGGACGGCATCGAGACGAGGGCCAGGACACCTCCGGTTGCCGGTTCGATCGCGACCACGGCACCGCGGCGGTCGCCAAGCGCAGCCTCGGCCGCCTTCTGCAACCCCGTGTCGAGCGTCAGTTCGAGATCATTGCCCGACACGGCCGGGATGCGCGACATGAGACGCACCGCACGCCCGCCCGCATTGATCTCGACCTGTTCAACCCCGGTGATGCCGTGCAGTTCCGATTCGTAGCTGAGTTCGAGTCCGCTCTTCCCGATGTAGTCTGAACCGCGATAGTTGGCCGTATCGCCGCGCTCCTCGATACGCTGTACATCGCGTTCGTTGATCCGCCCGATGTAGCCGATCACGTGCGCGGCAGACTCGCCCAGCGGATAATCGCGAAACAGCCGCGCCTGGACCTCCACGCCCGGAAGGCGGTAGCGGCGGGCAATGATGCGCGCAACTTCCTCGTCACTCAGGTGAGTGCGGATCGGGACGCTTTCGAAGTACTTGGTCTCCAGCAGCAGGCGTCGGAAACGCCTCCGGTCACGCTCCTCGATGGTCACGATGCCGGCAAGTGCATCGATCGTCTTGTCGAGATCCCGAACCTGTGACGGGTTGATCTCCAGCGTATAGGCGGAATAATTGCGCGCCAGCGTCACGCCATTGCGATCGACGATGACCCCGCGATTGGGAACCACCGGCAGCACGGCCACGCGATTGCCCTCGGCACGAGCATGGAAGTAGTCGTACTGCGCCACCTGAAGATAGTAGAAGCGCCCCGCAAGAACCGCGAAACACGCGATGACGAACAGCGTCGCCACCACGACGCGGCGACGAAAGGCAGCCTGAAGTTCTTCCGGACGTCGAAGTTCGTTCATTCGCGCAGGTGGTCTATATCGGCCGGTTGTCGTCGCGTTCGACCGGCTGATACTGCGGCAGCAACAGCAGAATGCTCAGCGGTACCCACAGCAGCGTGCCGGTGAAACTCGACAGGAAGTACCACCCCCCGGGGAACTCCGCACCACCGATCACTCGCACCAGAACCATGATCAGCTGGGTCAGCAGCAGCAGCGGGAAGACATGCAGGGCCTGCTGCAGCGTCGGGAACCACAGGACCCGCCGCGAAACGGACGTCGCCAGGTAGGCGAGGATCACATACGCCAGCGCGTGCTGCCCCATCGCGGCACCGAGTCCGATATCGACCAGAATGCCGAACACGAATGCTGCCCCCATGCCGACCCGCAGTGGTTCGCGAATGCACCAGAACGCGAGCACTACCGCCACCCAGTCCGGGATCCCGGGAAAACGCCCGGTCGGAATGTAGCTCAGGCCGAGCGCGACGAACAGGGTCAGATAGACGAACCAGGTCTTGGCAGGCAGCAGGATCCGGTTCGATCGGTGGGTCGGTTGCATCTGTCAGTCCGCCTTGATTCCGTCGTCGCCGTCCATGACCTCCATGGACGGATCGGGACGTGCCACGGCCGGGGTCACCCTACCCAGCACGAGCACCTGGATCGCACGCTCCACGCTCGCGATCGGATCCGCACGCACGCGTCGGAAGGCCCCCTCGCGCTGCTCGACGCTGATCACGTCCGCCACCGGGAGACCCGGCAGGAAAACGCCGTCGAGACCGGACGTGACCAGCCGGTCGCCGGGAAGGATGTCGGCATCGGATGCGATGAAGCGCAGGTCGAGGCGCCCGCGCCCGCTTCCCACCAGGACACCACGCAGGCCGTTGCGTTCGACCTGGACCGGTATCGCCTGCTCCTTGTCCGTAATCAGGGTCACTTCCGCCTGAACCGGGTAGACGCGGGTCACCTGGCCGATCATCCCGCGCGCGTCGACGACCGCGAGTCCGCTGCTCACCCCGTGGCGCGCTCCCTTGTCGAGGATGACCTTGCGCGCGAACGGATCGGGCGCATCGTAGAGCACCTCGGCAGTGACGCTCTGAACCGCCACCACGCGCGCCATTCCGAGAAGCTCGCGCAACTCCTCGTTCTCGCGCTCGAGGTGATCGAAGCGCAGCAGGCGGTGGGCTGTCTCCACCTGGCTTCCGCGCAGCTCCGCATTCTCGACCTGCACTTCGACCAGCGTCGCGAAATACACCGCACCATTGCGCACGAAATTTGCCGGTGCGGCCGCCGCGACCTGCAGGGGATGGGTCATGACGGAAATGGCCTGGCGCAGCACTTCGAGATAACGGAACCTGAGATCGGCAACCAGCATCACCAGGCACACCGCCACCAGAACGACCATCCGCGCCAGAGGCGTCGGACCTCGTTTGAAGATCGGCGGCGATTGATGACCAACCAGAGACATGGTTGCGCTTGCGTTGCTCGGGCGGACGGTCGCGATGCTGCCGGCCCGTAGCGCGTGTTACTCGTGGGAGAAGATGGAACTGAGGGTATCCATCTTCTCCAGTGCCATCCCGCATCCCCGCGCGACGCAGGTCAATGGCTCGTCAGCTACGAACACCGGCAGTCCGGTTTCCTCCATCAGGAGGCGATCCAGGTCGCGGATGAGGGCACCGCCGCCGGTGAGAACCATGCCCTTTTCGGCGATGTCCGCGCCAAGTTCGGGCGGCGTCTGTTCGAGGGCAATCTTGACCGCCGAAACGATCTGGTTGAGCGGCTCGGCCACCGCTTCGAGGATCTCGTTGCTGGAGATCATGAAGCTGCGCGGAATCCCTTCGGCGAGATTGCGCCCGCGCACTTCCAGTTCGCGCACTTCGGAGCCTGGAAAGGCCGAGCCAATGCCCTTCTTGATGTTCTCGGCCGTGGTATCACCGATCAGCATGCCGTAGTTGCGGCGGATGTAGTTGATGATCGCCTCGTCGAACTTGTCCCCGCCGACGCGTACCGAACCGCTGTAGACCATGCCGCCGAGGGATATCACGCCGACCTCAGTCGTGCCGCCACCGACATCGACGACCATCGATCCGGTGGCCTCCGACACGGGCAACCCCGCGCCGATCGCGGCGGCCATCGGTTCCTCGATCAGGAACACCTGGCTGGCGCCGGCGGCGAGCGCAGCGTCACGAATCGCGCGACGTTCGACCTGGGTCGAGCCGCAGGGCACGCAGATGATGATGCGCGGGCTGGGCGAGAACATTCGCGAATCGTGCACCTTCTTGATGAACTGCTTGATCATCTGCTCGGTGACCACGAAGTCGGCGATCACGCCATCCTTCATCGGGCGAATCGCGGTGATGTTGCCTGGTGTCTTTCCCAGCATCTGCTTTGCCGCGGCACCGACTGCCTGGATGGTTCGCTTGGCATTCGGGCCGCCTTCGGTCCGAATTGCCACGACCGACGGTTCGTCGAGCACGATGCCCTTTCCACGCACGTAGATGAGCGTGTTGGCAGTACCCAGATCGATTGCCAGATCACTGGAAAAATAGGAACGCAAGAAACCAAACATGGGAAGTCCCGAAACCGGTGTTGATGAGCACTGTTGACCCGACGCATCCCGCCCCAACAGGCGGAAACGGTTATGATAACCTACAAACCCCTATGGATTAAGTAGCATTTGTAAGACCATGTCGCTAACGATTGAAGAGGTTCTGAAGGTCGCCGGACTTGCCCGCATCGAACTCGCCGAAGGCGACGCAGAGGCTACCCGTGACAAGCTCAACGGCATCTTCGGGCTGATCGAACAGATGCAGGCCGTCGACACCGCCTCGGTCGAGCCGATGAGCCACCCGCAGGAGGTCGCGCAGCGCCTGCGCGAGGATCTGGTCACGGAGTCCGATCGCCGCGACGACTTCCAGGCGATCGCACCCCAAACAGAGGCCGGACTGTATCTGGTCCCCCGGGTGATCGAATGAGTGCGCCGCGCGCGCAGCCGCTCCACCCCTTGCCGATACATACCGAGCCAGCCTCATCCGAAGCATTCCCTGCGAAATGATCCACGCCAGCCTGACCCAATTGCGCACCGCACTCGACAGCGGAAAGACCTCCAGCGTCGAGCTTGCCACCCTGTTTCTCGACCGCATCGAGCGGTTCAACGGCACGCTCAACGCCTTCATCACCGTGGACCGCGACCACGCGCTGGCCGCTGCACGCACAGCCGACGCCCGCATCGCCGCAGGCGAGGCCGGCCCGCTTACGGGCATTCCGCTCGCGCACAAGGACGTGTTCTGCACCGAGGGCGTATTGACGACCTGCGGCTCGAAGATGCTGTCGAACTTCGTCAGCCCCTACGACGCGCACGTGGTCGCCCTGCTCAAGCGGGCCGGCAGCGTGATGCTGGGCAAGACCAACATGGACGAGTTCGCGATGGGCTCCTCGAACGAGAACTCCCATTTCGGCCCGGCACGCAATCCCTGGAACACCGATCGCGTGCCCGGCGGCTCCAGCGGAGGCTCGGCTGCGGCGGTGGCTGCGCGCCTTGTGCCGGCAGCCACCGGCACCGATACCGGCGGGTCGGTGCGTCAGCCGGCGGCACTCACCGGCGTGACCGGCATCAAGCCGACCTACGGCCTCGCGAGCCGCTACGGCATGATCGCCTACGCCTCGTCCTTCGACCAGGCCGGAGTGTTCGGCAGCACGGCGTCGGACTGTGCCCTGATGCTGTCGGCGATCGTCGGATACGATGCGCGCGATTCGACCAGCCTGGAGCGCCCCGGCGAGGACTACGCGCGTGTGCTGGCCGATGCCGGTAGCAGTGCGAAGCCCCTGGCCGGATTGCGCATTGGCCTGCCCGAGGAGTTCTTCGGACAAGGCATGGCCGACGACGTGCGCACAGCGATCGAGGCCGCACTCGACGCATACCGCGACCTTGGAGCGACAACCGTTTCGGTGTCGCTCCCCAATGCGAAGCTCGCGATTCCCGCCTACTACGTGCTCGCACCTGCGGAAGCGTCGAGCAATCTGTCGCGCTTCGACGGCGTACGCTACGGGCACCGCGCGGCCGAGTACGGGGACCTTGACGACATGTACCGCAAGAGCCGCGCCGAAGGCTTCGGAGCCGAGGTCAAGCGCCGCATTCTGGTCGGCACCTACGTGTTGTCGCACGGCTACTACGACGCCTACTACCTGCAGGCTCAGAAGCTGCGCCGCCTGATCGCCGAGGATTTCCGCAGGGCTTTCGAAGCCTGCGACGTCATCGCCGGACCGACCAGCCCGACCACCGCGTGGCCGATCGGTGCGAAGGCTGACGACCCCGTGCAGATGTACCTCTCCGACATTTACACCATCGCGGTCAACCTCGCCGGCCTGCCAGGGCTGTCGCACCCCTGCGGATTTGGCGCCGATCAGTTGCCGGTCGGCCTGCAGCTGATCGGCGACTATTTCGAAGAATCCCGGCTGCTCGCAACCGCCCATCGCTATCAGCAGGCCACCGACTGGCACCTGCGCCGGCCCGCGATCGCAGCCTGAACGAGAGTTTGACGTCCATGAGCAGAAACGACTGGGAAGTGGTCATCGGACTGGAAGTCCATGCCCAGCTCAACACCGCCGCCAAGATCTTCTCGGGTGGCTCCACCGCCTTCGGCGCCGAACCCAACCGCCAGGCCTGCGCGGTGGACATCGCGTTGCCCGGGGTGCTTCCCGTGCTCAACCGCGGCGCCGTCGAGCGCGCGATCCGTTTCGGTCTCGCGATCGGCGCCCGGGTCGCACCGAAGAGCGTGTTCGCACGCAAGAACTACTTCTACCCGGATCTTCCGAAGGGCTACCAGATCAGCCAGTTCGAACTGCCTGTGGTTTCCGGCGGCACGATCACGATCCGCGTCGGCGAAGGCGAGAACAGTTACGAGAAGACGGTCAACCTGACCCGCGCCCACCTCGAGGAAGACGCCGGCAAGAGCCTGCATGAGGATTTTCACGGCATGAGCGGCATCGACCTGAACCGCGCCGGCACGCCACTGCTGGAGATCGTCTCCGAGCCCGAGATGAGCTCGTCGGCGGAGGCGGTCGCATATGCTCGCGCATTGCACGCGCTGGTGCGCTGGATCGAGATCTGCGACGGCAACATGCAGGAAGGCTCGTTCCGCTGCGACGCCAACGTGTCGGTGCGCCG
>DAOMNN010000080.1:0-11255 GCA_035443825.1 Rhodocyclaceae bacterium
CAGCGTCACGATTCGTCGCAAGCCGGTCAGGCCGCCAATCCCCGGGCCGGGGACCAGCACCCGTCCTGAAACGCAGTCGCCCGGTGCGGCTGCGGCACCGGGCGACGCTGGATTGCCGCTAGCAAGCTCAGCCGAACGGATCAGGGCGGGGCGTCTCGTTGCTCGACGGCGGGAGCATCGGCAGCTTGATGTCGGGCATATCGCCAGTCAGGGTCTTGAGGAAGGCCACGATCTTGGCAATTTCATCATCACTGTAGTGGCGACCGAGCTGCAACTGGCCCATGATGTCGACCGATTCCTCGAGCGTCTTTGCCTGGCCGTCATGGAAGTACGGATACGTGTATTCGACGTTCCGGATGGTCGGTACCTTGAAGTTGAAGCGGTCGGCGTCATTGCCGGTTACTGCATAGCGCCCTTCGACCGGGGAAGTGCTGACGTACGGCCGGACGACGCCCATGCGCTGGTACGAGGTTCCACCCGCGGCGGCGCCGTTGTGGCACGCAACGCAACCGCTGTCCTTGAAGATCTTGTAGCCGGCCAGCTCATCGGGAGTCAGCGCGCTGTCGTCGCCCTTCAGCCACAGGTCGAAGCGTGAATTCGGCGTCACCAGTGTCTCTTCGAATTCGGCAATCGCCGCAGTGACCTTGTCGATATCGATCTCGCCTGGGCCGAACACCGCCGCGAACTCGGCCACATAGCCCGGAATGGAGTTCAGCACGTCGAGTGCCAGCGTATGCGGCATGGCCATTTCGATGTCGGCCTGGATCGGACCCGCAGCCTGTTCCTGCAGATCGGCAGCACGACCATCCCAGAACTGTGCGATCGCAAGGCTCGAGTTCAGCACGGTGGGCGCGTTGACCGGCCCTGCGCTCCACTTGTGACCGATCGAGGTGGGCAGGTTGTCCGTGCCGCCACGCGACAGGTTATGACAGGTGTTGCAGGAGATGATGCCGGACATCGACAGACGCGGTTCGAAAAACAGTTTCTTGCCCAGTTGCACCTTCGCCGGGTTGTCCGAGACATACGGCTCGATCGGTGTAATCGGCTCGTCACGGACATTCGATGCCCATGTCGCCGTCGCCACGACCGATGTCGCGAGGGCGATGACGAGGCTGCTTGCCCTGATTTTCATGATTTGCTCCTTGAGTGATGAAAGCTGATTTAGATTTGGTCCAGATCTTGGAGTTATTAAACGCCAAGGCTTGCGAATAAGTTTTGATCCAGGTCATAAAAAGCTCCAAATATTGACCACACTCAAAAATGCGTCGCCACGGTGGAAACCACATCCGTCAGAGCCGGCTCCAATCCGGAAGTGAAGCAACCGGTATTGAGGCACACTGCATTACGATACAAACCGGCGCAGACGAACGGCCTATCCTTGCGACTGCAATGCGTCGAAGCACCAGACCCGGATCGATCGACAACACGAGATGACGGACAATACTCACCCTGACACACGACCGCACGCTCGCCGCTTGGGGCGCTTCGGATTCCTGCTTGCCGTACTCGCGCTGGCCGGCGGCGGAGCGTACTACCTGTGGAATACGTACTTCCGCGCTCCCGATCCGACCGCGGGCTACCAGTACGCAACCGTGCAGCGCGGTGACATCGAGGATGTGGTTACCGCCACCGGCACCCTGCAACCGCGTGACTACGTGGATGTCGGCGCGCAGGTGTCGGGCCTCCTCACCCAGATCCACGTCGAGATCGGCTCGGAAGTAAAGGCCGGCGACCTGCTCGCGGAAATCGATCCCACCGTGCTCCAGAGCCGGGTCGATGCCACACGTGCGCAGTTGCGCAATCAACGTGCCCAACTGATCGACCGCGAAGCCAGTCTCCTGCTCGCGCAATTGCAGCATCGCCGGCAACTGAACCTGATGGCCGAGGACGCCACCACCAGGGAAGCGCTGCAGAGTGCCGAGGCCGCGTTGCGCTCGGCGCAGGCGCAGATCGAGGCACTCAAGGCACAGATCGACCAGACCGAATCGAATCTGCGGGCCGACGAGGCCAATCTCGAGTACTCCCGGATCTATGCCCCGATAGATGGCACGATCGTTTCCATCACCGCACGCCAGGGCCAGACGCTCAACGCCAGCCAGCAGGCCCCCACCATCCTGCGCGTGGCCGATCTGAGCACGATGAGCGTCCAGACCCAGGTTTCCGAAGCCGACGTGGGCAAATTGCGAATCGGCATGCCCGCGTGGTTCAGCACGCTGGGCAGTCGCGGCAAGCGCTGGCACGGAACCCTGCAGAGAATCGAACCTACTCCGGTGGTGCAGAACAACGTGGTCCTTTACAACGCGCTGTTCGACGTACCCAACGAAGATCGCAGCCTGATGACGCAGATGACCGCGCAGGTGTTTTTCGTCGTGGACTCGGCCAGTGATGCCCTGTTCATACCGATGTCCGCACTCGCCGCGGCCAGTGCCGTGCAGGGGCCCACGGCGCGTAACGGGGTCGACCGTCCTTCGCGCCAGGGACGATCGGCGACGGCCGGAGCCGGAACCATCATGGTCGCGGCACCCGATGGCTCGATACGGCAGCGGGCGGTCGAGTTCGGCGTCTCGAATCGTGTCCAGATCGAGGTGCGGAGCGGCCTCGAAGAGGGAGAACGGGTGGTGTCCGGGATCACGGCTGGGCCTGCGGGAACCGGAATTCCGGGACAGCGTGGGGCGCTGGGATCGTGAAGCGCGAGCCCGCCATCGAATCGATACGCAGCGCGCTGCCCCCGGCGACGCCGCTGATCGAACTCGAGGGCGTCACCAAGACGTTCCGTACCGGCGATCTGGCCGTCGAAGTGCTGCACGGCATCGATCTGCGCATCGATGTCGGCGAGTTCGTCGCGATCATGGGCGCCTCCGGATCGGGCAAATCGACCCTGATGAACATTCTCGGCTGCCTCGATCGCCCCACCACGGGCACATATCGCTTCATGGGACGGGACGTGTCGCAACTCGACCGCGATGCGCTCGCCCTGCTGCGCCGCGAAACGATCGGCTTCGTGTTCCAGAGCTACAACCTGATCGGCGGCGCGACGGCGCGTGAAAACGTCGAGGTTCCCGCCGTCTATTCCGGCATGCCGCCAAGGGAGCGCCATGTGCGCGCAACGGAACTGCTCACGAGGCTCGGGCTGGCGGACCGTCTCGGGCACCGCCCTTCACAATTGTCCGGGGGGCAGCAGCAGCGCGTATCCATCGCCCGGGCCTTGATGAACGGCGGGCGGGTGATCCTTGCCGACGAACCCACGGGCGCACTCGACACGCGCAACGGACACGAGGTCATGGAACTGCTGGCCGCGCTGTCCGCCGAGGGCCACACCATCATACTGATCACCCACGAACGCGAAGTGGCGCAACTGGCCGACAGAATCATCGAGATCCGTGACGGACTCATCGTCGCCGACCCGGGGCCGAGCCCCGCACGACCGGAGCGACCCGACCTGGCGCCCCGCATCGACCACACCTCGCCACTATCAGACGTCGTGGAAGCGACCCGCACCGCACTTCGTGCACTGAAGGCGAACCTGTTCCGCTCCATGCTCACCCTGCTCGGCATCGTGATCGGCGTGGCCGCCGTCATCGCGATGCTCGCCATCGGCGACGGCGCGAAACAGGAAGTCGTCGACCGGATCAGCGCGCTGGGCGTCAATCTGCTGACGGTCCGACCGGGGACCCCCAATCAGCGCGGGCGCGACGTCCCGTCGACCCTCGTCCCGGAGGACGTCGAGGCGATCCGCGAGGTGGCGAACGTGCTTGCCGCCGTTCCCGAGCAAAGCGCCACCGTCACGGTGCGCTACGGCAATGCCGACCACCGCACGACTGCGACGGTCACCGCGGCAGATTTCCCGCTCGCCCGGGACTGGCATGTCGCTCACGGCACTTTCTTCGATGTCGCCGACGAAGAGGACTACGCGCCGGTGACGGTACTCGGCGAGACGGTTGCCGACGCGCTGTTCGGAACGAGGGATCCCGTCGGCGAGTACATCCTCGTCAACAACCTGCTCTTCCAGGTCCTGGGGGTCATGCGCCCGCTGGGCGCGACACCTTGGGGTCAGGACCAGGACGACGTGATCATCGTCCCATTTACCACCGGCAGCCTGCGCATCACCGGCCAGCAGCACCTGCGCACGGCGACGATCGCGGTGATCGATCCGGCACGCATCGACGAGACGCAGGCTGCGGTGGAGGATCTGTTGCGCGCACGTCACGGCGTCGAGGATTTCCGCATCCGCAACATGGCCTCGGTCATCGAGACCGCCTCGGAGACGCAGCGTACGATGACCGTCCTGCTGGGCATCGTGGGCGTGATCTCGCTCGTCGTCGGCGGCATCGGGGTGATGAACATCATGCTCGTCTCCGTCACCGAGCGTACGCGCGAGATCGGCATCCGCATGGCCACGGGTGCGCGTACGCGCAACATCATGCAGCAATTCCTGATCGAAGCGCTGGTGGTGACGGCGCTCGGGGGTTTCATCGGCGTGTGCGCCGGCCTCGGCATCACCGCGATCATCTCCGCGTTCGAGACACCGGTGGTGTATTCGCTCTTCCCGGTGGTCCTCGCGTTCGGCTGCGCCTTCTCGATCGGCCTGATTTTCGGTTTTCTCCCGGCGCGCAAGGCCGCCCGCCTCGACCCCGTCACCGCACTCGCCTCGGAATGAATACGCGATGACAGCCAGCTTGCGTTCGCTCGCAGTCGCAGCCACAGCCGTCGTCCTCGCGGCCGGCTGCGCGCATCCGCTGAGAGTGGCCGATCCCGGCGTAACGATGCCAATCAGCTGGACCGAAGCCGTCGCAGCATCGCCGACGGCGCTTCAACTGGAATCCCGCTGGTGGAAGCGCTTCGGCTCCGTCGAACTCGAAGCACTCATCGACGAGGCCTTGGCCGGCAACCCCGACCTTGCGATCGCGACCGAGCGCGTCGTTCAGGCGGAGATCGCCGCGCGCAGTGCCGGCGCAAGCCTGTTTCCGAGAGTAGACCTGAATGCCGCGACGAGCGCCCGCGCAAGTGACGGCGGCGCGGGTGCTTCGCGCGAACAGTCCTCCAGCGTCGCAATCGGGATAAGTTACGAGATCGACATCTGGGGCAGCAACATCACCAGGCTACGCGGCTCCCGGGCGCAACTCATGGCCACCCGGCACGATTACGAGGCTGCGCGACTGTCGATCGTTGCCGCCATCGCCAACGCGTATACCCAGGTCCTCGCCCAACGGGCACGGCTGGAGATCGCATACGAGAATCTCGCCATCGCCGAACGCCTGTTCGCGATCGTGGAATCTCGTTATCGTCACGGAGCCGCTTCGGCCCTTGACCTCAGTCGGCAGCGCACCCAGGTGCTTTCCCAACGCGATGCGATCGTTCCGATGCAGGTGCAGGAGCGCCAGAGCCTGCGCGCCCTTGCGATCCTGATCGGACGTGTGCCGCAGGATTTCGACATCTCCGGGCCGGGCTTCGGACAACTTGCCATCCCCGAACTGGATGTTCCACTTCCCGGCGAGTTGCTCGCGCGGCGCCCCGACCTTGCAGCGGTCGAGGCACGACTCGCGGCGGCCGATGCCGACATCGGCGTGGCGCGCGCAGCACTCTTCCCTCTGCGCCTCTCGCTCGGATCGAGTGCAGGCCTGTCCAGCACCGACTTCGGGCTGGTCAACCTGGGCAATCCGGCAAGCACGGTCTCGATCACGCTGTCCCTGATCCAGGCGGTATTCGACGGAGGGCGCTTGCGCGGCCAGGTCGAGGCGAGCGAATCGCAGTACCGGCAGGTCCTCGAGAGTTACCGCGGCACGATTCTGACTGCGCTGAAGGAAGTGGACGACGCGCTTGCCGCGGTCGAGCGCAGCCGCATTCAGGAACAGGCGCAACTCGAAATCCGTACCGAGACGGAACGCAGCCTGCGCCTGTCCGAACTGCGCTACCGTGAAGGCAGCGACAGCCTGGGCACCCTGCTCGATGCGCAGCGCAGCCTCTTCGCATCCCAGGACCAACTCGTCCAGCAGCGCCTCGCGCGGATCAATGCGACCGTCGATCTGTACAAGGCACTTGGTGGTGGCTGGTTGGTCGGTTTCTGATGCGCGGCACAGTACCGGCTACGCCCTGATGATCGGACAAGCTGATCCGGTTCTCACCAGAAACATGGACTCCCATACCGGGCGGTTTTCCCCCATGATCGCGCCTGCGCCCACCCCGATCTGAACTCGCCTGCAGAACCCTCCAGCACCCATGACCTTCCTGCGCCGTTTTCTGTCCCGCATCGGCGAGGACATTCTGCTGCTCGTGCTGCTGATCGCGCTCGTTCCCTTGCTGTGGCTGACGCCCGAACGGGTTTCTTCGCTTCATGAGCTGGTCGACTGGAAGACCATCGGGGCTTTGACGGGATTGCTCGTACTCAGCCGCGGGCTGGAGGACAGCGGTTACCTCGCCCATGCCGGTCGCCAGCTACTCGCGCGCATTCACGGCGAACGCACCCTGGCCGCATTGCTGGTGTTGTTCTCCGCGGCGCTCGCGGCGGTGGTCACCAATGACGTCGCCCTGTTCATCGTCGTACCCCTGACCCTCGGGCTGCGCGCCGTGGCGAACCTGCCGATCGGACGCCTCGTGATCTTCGAAGCCCTCGCGGTGAATGCGGGCTCCACCCTCAGTCCGGTAGGGAACCCCCAGAACCTGTTCCTGTGGCAGTCATCCCCACTGAGCTTTCTCGATTTCACCCTGGCGATGCTGCCACTGGGCCTCGCACTCCTGGTGCTGCTGGTTGCAGCAGTGCCGTTCGGTTTTCCTGCGGCCCGCATCACGCTGTCCGGTGCGGCGGCAGTGCAGCCGGTGCTCGACCGGCGTCTGCTGCGAACGTCGCTGGCATGCTATACGGCATTCCTGATCCTTGCCGACCTGGGACTGGCCACTTGGGCGGCGCTCGCCGTAGTTGCCACCTACTTCGTGTTCCAGCGACGCGTCCTGCGGGGCGTGGACTGGCTGTTGCCGGGCGTGTTCGTGCTGATGTTCGTCGACCTCGGCCTGCTGGCGGGCATGCCAGCCCTGCGCGAGCTGGCAACCAGTATCGACCGGCTTCCGGGCGGGGTCTTCACCGCCGGGATCTTGCTGTCACAGCTCATCTCCAACGTTCCCGCCGCGATCTTCCTCTCCGGTTTCACCGACGACGTGCGCGCCCTGGCGTGGGGTGTCAGCGTCGGCGGCTTCGGCATCGCCATCGGGTCGCTCGCCAATCTCATCGCACTGCGTCTTGCGCGACAGCCCGGTCTTTGGCGCGAATTCCACTATTGGTCTGTCCCTGCACTGCTGATCGGTGGCGTGGCGGCACTGGTGCTATCGAGTACCCACGCGTGAGTTGGGCCGCCGGGTAGCGGGGATACACGCCGACCAGAGCCTACACGGCGCCCAGCGTTTCCGTTGCCAGAATCCTGTCACCGCGGAACAGATTCAGAAGATCGAGCCGGGTAACGATGCCGGCGAGCTTTCCGGCGGCATCGACGATCGGCACATGATTGATCCCGTTGTCCGAGAAGAGGGCGAACAATTCGGTGACATGTGCCTCCTCGCACAGCGTTATGGCCGGCGTCGACATGATGTCCCCCGCCCGCATCGGCCCCTTTCTCGCCGAAGCCAGAAAGCAGCGCAGCCTGCCGCGCCGGTTCCAGTCCCAGTCAGTGCTCTTCAGGAAATCGCTGATCGCGACGACACCAACCACACGCCGGGCCGCGTCCAGTACCGGCACGCCGCGTATACCGCGCTTGCGCAGGACTTCCCAGGTATGTGCCATGCTCGTAGCAGCCACGACCGATGCCACATTTCGCGTCATGATGTCGCGACACACGATCGATCCGAGGCGGCGTTTCTGCCGGTTCAGACTGGCCAGTGCGTAGATGTTCTCCAGGTCCTCCTCGCTGACGTCGATGAAGGTATCCAGGCTGCGCAAGGCGGCCATGATGTCTTCGTGCTCGGGCCGATCCGGCGTTTCCGTACCGTCGTCGGCAACCGTTTCGGGTCGAAGATGCGCTGCAGGATAACGACGCCCCGGCAACAGCGTGTTTACCGCAAGGGCGACCAGCAGCAGGAACAGCACGTTGAGACCGACCAGGGAAGAAACGTAGCCGAAACCCATCGACTGGATCTCATAGCCGCCCACCACCGCCGTCACCGCCGTCGCGCCGGCCGGTGGATGCACACAGCGCAACGAAAATGTCGCCAGCATCGTGATCGCAACCGACAGTGCGATGGCGATCTCGGGGTAAGGAATCTGTTGCGCGCACGCTACGCCGACGACAGCCGCGATCAGATGGCCTCCGACGAAGGCCCACGGCTGGGAAAGCGGGCTGTGCGTCAGCCCGAACAGCAACATCGCCGAAGCGCCCATCGAGGCAACCACGAGCGGACGGTGGCCTTCGAGCACGAACAGACTGCTCAGCCATGCGACCAGCGCGAGGCTCACGAAGGCGGCCAGGGCCGAAACGATTCTTTCACGAACGCTCAGCGGCGTCTGTTCGGGAAAGACATAGGCAAGAATGCTTCCGATGCGCATCACGCTTACCTGACAGGGGTCCGCCATTCTACGACTGCGGGAGGCTGCCCCCGAATACTCCGCATAGGCATGCACACCTAGCCGTAAAGGCGTAGTCGCGACGACACGACGGCGTCGAACCGGCGATTTTGTGCTCTGGGGGTGACGGACGTCACGAACGGGCGACCCGCCGGACACCATGACTTTGCTACACTCCGAGCGACTTACAGTGCAAGCACGGTCGGGTGAATCGAATTGGGCAAGCGTATCGGGCGGTTCGAGATCAAGCGTGAGTTGGGTCGGGGCGCGCAAAGCGCGGTCTACCTTGCCCACGACCCGCAGCTCGACCGCGACGTGGCGGTCAAGACCCTGCATCTGACCGGCAAGAGCTCCGGACAGAACGAGGCCTTGCTGGCCGAAGCCCGTATCGTCAGCCGCCTTCGCCATCCGGGCATCGTGCCGATCTTCGACGTCGGGATCGAACAGGGCGACCCTTACCTGGTGTTCGAGTTCGTGCCGGGCGAGGATCTGCAGCGCTACATGCGGCGCCGCGGCGCGCTGCCGGCGAGCGAAGCCGTACACATCATGACGGCCATCCTCGAGGCCATCGCCGCCGCGCACGATGAGGGCGTCATTCACCGTGACCTCAAGCCGACGAACATCCTGATGGACGAGCGGGGCACCCCGCGCGTGATGGACTTCGGCATCGCTCGTCGCATTTCGGACGATCCCGCGAGCGGGAGCAGCCTGTCGGGCACGCCGTCCTACATGGCACCCGAGTACATCGCGTCACACGAGATCGGGCCACGCACCGACGTCTTCGCGGCGGGCCTGATCCTGATCGAGCTTGCGACCGGACGGCGCGTATTCGGCGGCAAGGATCCCCAGGAGGTGATGCGCCGCATTGCGAGCGAGCCCGTGCGTCTGCCCGAGGGCGCGGAGATCGACGAGCGACTCGCCGGCATCGCCCTGTCGGCGACGGCCTTCGACCCGCTGCAGCGCTACCAGACGCCGCGCGACTTCCTCAAGGCCCTGCACAACTGGGAGGCGCCGTCGACCGACGATCTCCCCCCCGCCGCCTCGACCAAGGGCACCCTGGAATTCCTGCTCAGGCGGATGCGTCACAAGAGCGATTTCCCCGCGCTATCGGAATCTGTCTCGGCGATCAATCGCATCGCGGCAAGCGAACACGAGAGCGTGGACAAGCTCTCCGGCTTCATCCTGCGTGACTTTTCGCTCACCAACAAGCTCCTGCGCCTGGTGAATTCGACCTACTTCCGACGGGCCGGTGCAGGCAACATCAGCACCATTTCCCGCGCGGTACTCGTGCTCGGCTTCGACACCGTGCGCAACATCGCGATCACGGTGCTGCTCTTCGAACACCTTCAGAACAAGAACAACGCGGATCAGCTCAAGGAGGAGTTCCTGCTTGCCAACTTCGGCGGCGCGCTGGCACGCGACCTGTCGCGCAACCAGAACGCGCGCGATCACGAGCAGGTGTACATCTGCGCCCTCTTCCATAATCTCGGACGCCTTCTGGCGCAGTTCTATTTCCCTGAGGAATGCGACGAGATCCGCCGGGAAGCGACGAAAAGCGACTGCAGCGAGGAAGTCGCATCACTGCGCGTGCTGGGCATGTCGTTCGCGGAGATCGGGATCGGAGTGGCACGCAGCTGGGGATTTCCGCAACTGATCGTCGACAGCATGCAGCGGCTTCCGCCCGGCCCGGTGCGCAGGTCCGACACGCCTGCCGAGCGACTCAGGGTGCTTTCCGGCTTCGCCAACGAAGCCGGCGCCGCAGTGGCGACCATGGCGCCGGCCGAGCGCGAGCAGGAACTCAAGCGCATCGCCGAACGCTACGCACAACCGCTGGCCCTGTCGCGGGAAGACGTCAACGGCCTCGTTCGGACCGCGATCGGCGAAGTGTCCGATTTCGCCCGCGTGATCCGCATCAACCTCGGCCAGACCCGCATCGGCCAGAACCTGCGCGCATTCGGCAAGACACCCGTGGCCAGCGCAGCGACGGAAGCTGCGAAGTCAGCCGGTGACGACTTGAACGGTTCGGTACTCGAAGCGGGCGTGTCGCCCATGCTGGACACGGGCAATTTCGGCGACGGCGGGGTAAAGGCCATCGATCCACAAGCTGTCCTGACCGCCGGCATCCAGGACATCAGCAACACGATGGTCGACGATTTCAGGCTCAACGACGTGCTGCGCATCATCCTCGAGACGATGTATCGCGGGATGGGCTTCCGGCGCGTCCTGCTGTGCATCAAGGATCCGCGCAACCGCACGATGCAGGGACGCTTCGGATTCGGGCCGGGCGCATCCGAGCTGGCGCGCAAGTTCACGTTCAGCCTGGAATTCACGCCCGACATCTTCCACGCGGCAATGAAGAACGGGGTCGACATCCTGATCAGCGATGTCGACGAACCGAAGATCGCACCGCGTATTCCCGACTGGTTCCGTAAGGCGGTCACGGCCAAGACCTTTGTCATCTTCCCGCTCAACATCAAGCAGAATCCGGTCGCACTGATCTATGCCGACAAGGAAAAGGCAGGCGAGATCGAGATCAGCGAAAAGGAGTTGTCGCTGCTGCGCACGCTGCGCAACCAGGCCGTTCTCGCAATCAAGCAGGCCACTTGAGGACGCCGCGGTACGTCCTCACCATCCCATACCCTTGCGCAAGGCCAACAGCACGGCCATCCCGATGAAGAACGGCAGCCACGGATTGCGCCAGTACGCCGTG
>DAOMNN010000080.1:11355-13831 GCA_035443825.1 Rhodocyclaceae bacterium
CAGCACGGCCATCCCGATGAAGAACGGCAGCCACGGATTGCGCCAGTACGCCGTGGCTGCGACGACGACGAGCGCAGCGGCCATCTTCGGGTTGAACGGGTCGACGTCGCCCGCGTCGAGCAGGATGTCCGGTGCGACCAGCGCAGCCAGGGCCGCGGCGGGTGCGTAGCGCAACACCCGCTGCGCCACCGGCGGCAACTTCGCCCGCTCGCCGGGAATGATGAAGCTGCCGCGCGTCAGGATCGTCGTGCTGCCTATTGCGGCGAGCGTGATCCACAGCCACACGCCTTCGATCATGCCCGCCCCCTTCCGTCCTGCCAGCGCTCGGCGACGAAGCCGGCGACGATGCCGAGCGCGATGCCTGCGACCAGCCCAAGCTTGAGCGGCATGCCGCGCAACAGCACCGTCGCGATCCCGCCGACCAGAGCGGCGACGAGCATCGGGCGCGAGGCCGCCATGGGCACCAGCATGACGAGCAGTGCGATGGTGGCCATGAACTCGAGCGACCAGTCGCTGGGCAACACGCCGGCCCCGATCACGCCAACAAAGGCAAAAACCTGCCACAGGACCCAGCACCAAGCCGCCGGAGCGATGAAGCAGCCCCATCGCCAATGAGGATCCGTCGCCTTGAGCAACCGTTCGGAGAGCACCGCGAACACGCCGTCGACCAGCAAATAGCCCGTCAGCAGGCGCCGCCGCAAGGGCTGGCCATCGAATGCCGGGGCCAGGGCAGCGCTGAAGATCACGAAGCGCAGATTGAGCACCAGTGCGGTCAGGACGATCAGCCACAGCGGTGCGCCGCTGCCGATCAGCGGCAGCGTCCCGAGCTGCGCGGTGCCGGCGAAGACGAGCAGGTTCATGCCCATGGACTCGATTACCGAAAGCCCGGTCGAGCGCATTGCCACCCCGGTGACCATCGCCCACGGAATGAGGCCCAGCGAGAGCGGAAAGAGCGCACCGAAGCCTTCCTTCGCGCCGCTCCGGAACGAGTCGTTCATCGAATTACGAAAACCGCTGAAAAGCCGCGAAGGATATCAGGCGCGGCGCCGTCGCGTAGTTCGGGTAAACAGCGATACACGACGGTCGAACCCATCGACGCCGTGCTTTGCACCATTGCCGCAGCTCAAGACCCGGTAGTCGGTGTAGGGCGGACGAGCCGCGCAGCGGGGCCATCCGCCGTCATGTCTCGAACGCCCCTCGGCGGAACGCACCGCGCTTTTCCGCCCGTGCGGACTCTCTCCCGATGACTTGCACATGTGGAATCGCCATGAACAGCGACACGGGGAGTGCGAACCGCACCCCCTCAGAGCGCAGTGTCAGCGCGAACGCTGCTCCAGCATCGTCCGGCGCACGCTCATGATCTCGGGCGGCCACGTGCTCTGGATGTAGGCGAGCACCGCACGGATATCGTGATCGGCAAGAACTTCGGCGTATGCCGGCATGTCGCTCTCGTAGCCCGGGGGCGCAAGCGGCGGCACCATGCCGTTGCGCGTCATCGCGAAGAGTTCGGCGTTGGTGTGGTGCCAGGTGTGGCCGCTCTCGTCGTGGGGCGGCGCCGGCAGCCTGCCATTGGGTAGCCTGCGCCGCCACTCGGGCTGGCCTTCAAGATCGACCCCATGGCACGCCGCACAATGCTGCCGATAGACCGCCTCCCCCCGCGCGACCAGGCCCGCATCGGACGGATCGATTCCCGCCTCGGGTACATCGCCGGCGCATCCGGCCAGCGCAAGCGCCGCACCCAGCAACAGCCGCCGCACCACGATGCCCCTCAATGGCTCGCGAAGACCTCGACCTTGCCGCCCTTGTCGAAGCTGACGACGTCATAACGCTCCGCTTCGTACGGGCCTTCCATCCCCGGCGACCCGAGCGGCATCCCCGGCGCCGAAATGCCGACCACCGCCGGCCGCTCGGCCAGGAGACGCTTGACGTCGGAAGCGGGAACATGGCCTTCGACGACGTAACCGTCGACCGTCGCGGTGTGGCACGAGCCAAGCGCGCGCGGCACGCCGGCCTCGCTCTTGACGAGCGACATCTCGCTCGTGCTGATCTCCTTCACCGAAAAGCCGTTGTCGCGCATGTGTTCAGCCCACTTGCCGCAGCAGCCGCAGTTGGGATCCTTGTACATGACCACTTCTTCCCCGTCCGCGGCGACGGTGCCGGTTCCGAAGGCGGCAAGAAAAGCCACGCTGGCCGCGAGGCGGCGAAGATTCCTGATGTGCAAGATCGCGATCATGGTGACTCCTCAAGTACGTTGGTAGTTCGAAGATTGGTCCGCATCGGGTCCGCGCGGTTCATTCCGCATGGAGGTCGATTCAGGCTCCAGCCGCGGCAAGCAGAGGGTGAAACGCGTGGTTCCATCGGCCGACTGGGCCTCCACGCTGCCGCCGTGCGCCTCGGCGATCGAGCGCGTGATCGCAAGCCCCAGGCCCGCGCCTTCGCCCTGGCGCGTGCGCGACGGATCGACCCGATGGAAGCG
>DAOMNN010000081.1:0-13291 GCA_035443825.1 Rhodocyclaceae bacterium
TGTTGCCTGCGACGCCCAGGTCCGGAATCGTCCGGTTCAATCGGCACGACCGGCAAAACGCCTCATCATCGCCGGCCTCCACCATCCAGTTGCACACTGCATGTCGGGCGTAGTTTGTGCACATCCGGTAAAGGCGGTCGCCACCTGCAGCCCGCCAGAGACCGTTCCCCGTCGCTTCGAGCGCTTCGAGGGCGATGGTCTCGGGAATGAATCCGAGCGTCGCTCCGCAGCGCATGCAGGAGGTGTTCTCGAAATACACGAGATTGCCGCAGCAGGCGCATGTGAAGAGCTTCATGCCTGTACTCCTTCCCGTCAGGTTCCGGGCGCGGCGGCCCGCCCGGTATGACAAGCTTGCACACTACCCCGTTCGCTTCGCCATCACTAGTGGTCTGCTTCGTAAATGCCAGAACACGAAAACGCGTCCTGCGGCGCATGGCTGCGTTGCTCATCCTCGCGATAGCTACGGCTATCGCTGCGGTTCGCGTCTTGCCTTGCACCACAATCCATCGTTTTCGTCACGTCCTTTGATTTACGAAGCAGACCACCAGCACGCCACCGATCACCATCGCCGCACCGACGACCTGGGCCACGCCGACGACCTCATCGAGCAGCAGCCAGCCGAGTCCGATGGTGATCACCGGTCCCAGCGATCCGGTCAGCGAAACGTTTCCTGCGCCCATGCGCCGGATCGCTTCGGAAACCAGCCACACCGGCGCGACCGTGGCGAACAAGGCCATAGCGAGGGAAAGTCCGTACACCTGCCATGGCTGCACCAGCGCGGAGACCGGACGCAACAGCAGGAACTGCGCGATGCACAGGATGCAGGCCACCGAGGTGGCGAGCGCGGTCACGCGCATCGAGCCCAGTCGCCCGACTACTACGCCGTTGCCCATCAGATACAGGGCATAGGACAGCGCGCTGCCGAACACCAGCGCACTTCCGATCAGCACCTCGCGGGTATCGCCGACCACGCGCAGGTCATGTCCCACCGCGAAGCCCACGCCCAGATAACACATGAACAAGGCTGCAAGCGTGCGCCGCGTTATCGGTTTGCCGAGAAACACGGCCGACAGAACGATCACGATGGTCGGGTAGAGGAACAGGATCAGCCGCTCGAGTCCGGCCGTGATGTACTTCAGGCCGAGAAAGTCGAAATAGCTCGCGAGGTAATAGCCGAAAAAGCCCAGGCCCAGCATCCACAGCCAGTCGGTGCCTTCCATCGGGCGCGTGCTGCGTCGTCCGGCGAGCACGCCGAGCACGATGAAAAATGGCAGCGAGAGCGCCATGCGCAGCGCTAGCAGCGTTTCCGCATCGACGCCATGGCGGTAGGCGAGCTTGACCAGGATGGCCTTGAACGAAAAGCCGACCGCACCGAGCACCGCAAACAACAATCCGACCCCGCCGACTCCCTGCACGCAATCGCTCCCGTCGCAGATTTCATTCCGGCATCCTAACAGGCCCCTCGCTGGCTAGTTGTTGTGCACTGCAATATAATGACCCTGTCGATCATCGACGGGGATGGATGCATATGAGCAAGACCCGAAAGACAATCGAACTCGCGTTGCAGGGCGGCGGTGCTCACGGTGCGCTGACCTGGGGGGTACTCGAGCGACTGCTCGAAGAGCCGGAACTTCGCATCGAGGGCGTCAGCGGCACCAGCGCCGGCGCGATGAACGCGGTGGTGCTTGCCGATGGGCTGGAGGCGGGCGGCCCCGCCGAGGCGCGCGCGGCCCTGGAGCGTTTCTGGAAGACGGTGAGCGAAGCGGCGCGGACCAGTCCGATCCAGCGCAATCTGTGGGCCCGCATCAGCGGCAACTGGAGCCTGGAGAGCTCGCCCAACTATCTGTTCTTCGACCACCTTTCCCGCATCTTTTCGCCCTATGAACTGAACCCGCTCAACCTCAACCCGTTGCGCGACCTGGTCGCGGGGATCGTCGATTTCGACCGGGTCAACCGCTGCACGGCGATCAAGGTTTTCGTCACCGCGACGAACGTGCGCAGCGGACGCCCGAAGGTGTTTCGCCAGCCGGAGCTGACGGTCGACGCGGTGATGGCCTCGGCGGCGCTGCCGTTCATGTTCCAGGCCGTGGAGATCGACGGCGAAGCCTACTGGGACGGTGGCTACGTCGGAAATCCCGCGCTTTTCCCATTGGTCGACGAATGCGACGCGCGCGATCTGGTGCTGGTGCAGATCAACCCCTTCGAACGCCCGGACGTGCCGCGCACCGCACGAGACATCATCAACCGCCTCAACGAGATCACCTTCAACGCGAGCCTGGTCAAGGAGCTGCGCGCGATCATGCTGCTGCGCGAGCTGATCGATGTCGAAGGGCTGGAACGCGAGCGTTACCGCGACATGCGCCTGCATCGCATCCATGCCGACGAGGATCTGCTGGACTTGAAGGCGTCGAGCAAGCTCAACGCGGAATGGGCCTACCTGTGCCATCTGCGCGACCTCGGGCGCGAACGCACCGACCGCTGGCTGAAGCAGAACTGGAGCGCACTGGGCGAGCGTTCGACCTTCGAACTCGACTGGCTGCTCGAGGACAGCATCAAGCCTGCCGGCGCGATCGACCGGGGCAATCCATGATCGGCTTGATCGGCGTGCTGGCCGCACTCGGCCTGCTGATCTGGCTCGCCTATCGCGGGGTGAGCGTGCTCCTGCTTGGCCCCGTGATGGCGCTATTTGCTGCATTGTTCGCAGTCGGAACGCCCCTGCTGGCGACCTACACCCAGCTCTTCATGGCCTCGGCAGGCGGTTTCATCGTGCAGTATTTCCCGCTGTTCCTGCTCGGCGCGATCTTCGGCAAGCTGATGGACGACAGCGGTGCCGCCGAGTCGATTGCGCACGGCATCGTCGGCAGGCTCGGTGCCGAGCGTGCCATTCTCGCGGTCGTGCTCGCGTGCGCGGTGCTCACCTATGGTGGCGTGTCCCTGTTCGTCGTCGCGTTCGCCGTGTATCCGATCGCCGCGGCCCTGTTCCGCCAGGCCGACATCCCCAAGCGACTGGTACCGGCGACGATCGCGCTGGGTGCCTTCACCTTCACGATGACCGCATTGCCGGGTACGCCGGCGATCCAGAATGCGATTCCGATGCCGTACTTCGGCACCACCCCGTTTGCTGCGCCGGGCCTTGGCATCATCGCCGCGGTGGTGATGTTCCTGCTGGGCCAGCTGTGGCTGTCTCGCCAGGCGGCACGCGCACGGGCGGCGGGCGAGGGTTACGGGGAGCACGACGAGAAACCGGTCGGTTTCGACAAGGACCAGCGCGAACGCAGTTCCGGCGAAGGGTTCGACGTGGCGCTGATCCCCCCGGACGAGAAGGCGCGCGGGCTGCCCTCCTTTACCCTCGCACTCGTGCCGGTGGTCGTCGTGATCGTTCTGAACTACGCGTTCAGCAAGCACATCATCCTGGCGTTCGATACCGGCTACCTCGCCGAGGAGCGCTATGGCGCAACGACGGTGGATTCGGTGCGCGGCATCTGGGCGATCATCTGCTCCCTCACCATCTCCTGCCTGCTGTTGATTGCGATGTGCTGGCAGCGACTGGCAAATCTGCGGCGCACGCTCGACGACGGCGCCAATGCCTCGGTGCTGCCGATCTTCAACACCGCGAGCCTGGTCGGCTTCGGTGCGGTGATCGCGGGGCTTCCGGCCTTCGAACTGATCAAGGCCTTCGTCGACGACCTTGGCGCAGGCAACCCGCTGGTGTCGCTGGCGATCTCGGTCAATCTCCTGGCGGGGGTCACCGGTTCGGCATCGGGCGGGATGAGTATCGCGCTGCAGACCCTCGGGGCGGAGTACCTGGAGCTTGCTGCGCCAGCCGGCATCGCACCGGAGCTGCTGCACCGCGTGACCACGGTCGCCACCGGCGGTCTCGACAGCCTGCCGCACAACGGCGCGGTCGTGACCTTGCTCGGCATCTGCGGCCTGTCCCACCGCGAGGCCTACAAGGACATTTTCATGGTGGCAGTGGTGTTTCCGATTCTCGCGCTGGTGCTGCTCGTGGTACTCGGCACCCTGTTTGGTTCCTTCTGATGCATCGCTTGCCTGCTGTTACCTGAACAGATACATGTTCCTGCCGATATCGAAGCTCAGGCGCGATTCGGCGAACTCGCCGTTGAAGGCGTCATTGAAGAATCGCTTCACTTGCGCATTCCTGATTGCCCGTCCCTCGAAGTAGGCGTGCGAGTCGCCGACGTACGACTGGCCGGTGAAGTCAACGTACACCGCCTGCCGGGAATCTAGGCGGTACGGATAGTGGCCGAGCCGTGCCTTTTGCTGCTCGCCGATCTTCATCCTCGATGCGGACAGCGCGCCATCCTTCTCGTTGATGGTGATGTATATCCTGCTGCGGCACTGGATGCGGTCGACCCACTCCGCATGGTCTTCGTTGTTGGTGTCGGCTGCGACCAGCACGATGTTGTCGAACACCAGTTGATTCCCGCGGTAGACGGTGGATTGGAGGAGGTGCTTGAAGACGTAATTGCCCATGCTGTGCAGCATCATGTTGACGCTGAACGGACACCACTTGTTGGCCTGGCTGGTAAAGAAGCGGTCCCACTTCTCCGCGTCATCCGGAAAGCGCTTGCTTGCCTCCGCCTCCGTACGGCGGACATGTTCCTCGTGGATGCCAAGCAGGAGCTGTTCGATGCGCGCAAGGCATCGATCGAGTGCGCCGGTCGAGGCGAGCGCATCACGCTTGTCGCTCTTGTAGCTTGCGACGCCTCGCGCACCGCCGCCGTGGGCGGGCCAGGTGAAAGGGATGACCTCGACACCGTAGTTGGCTTCGAGCTGCTCGGCGCGATCGAGCACCGCCGCGACATCGTTGTTGTACCCATGGACGAAGAACAGCAGATTGCGCCCCTTGCCGGTGGTCCCGGCCGCCTTGGGGTTGATCCGCGCGAGCACCTTGCGTGAGACGTAACTGCTCGCATACAGGGGCAGCACCTTACCCGTCTCGGGATCCTGCTCCCGCTCCAGTTCGACCTCGGCCGCCATCTCGTCGGTGACCAGGTCGGGCAGGATCCTGACCCGCCAGCCGCTACCGCGGCGGACCGCCTCGGCGAAGCGCAACTCGTTCGGTCCGCGAGCGTTGGGGCGCGCACTGAAGGCTCTTGTGACGGTGGTCTGGGTTTCATCCACCTCGCGATTGGTGACGATGAACATGTTCGAATCCTCCGTGTCCCGCCTCCATCCATGCCAATGTCGTCGAATGGGGCTCAGTTCAATATAGTCGAGCCACCGGAGCTTGCATACGGCATTTCCGGGTTGCCGCCGACATTCGGCGACGGCGATACTTGTGCGCGCCACTTGGTGACGAGCGTGCCGATGGCTAAGATGAGAGTCACCGAAGCCACAGATTCCAGCCATGGCGCATTTTCTTCCGCTTTCGCGCGTTGCCCGCCTGGTCGGTCAGTCCCGTGCGGCGGTTCAGCGCATGATTCATGACGGCGAACTTGTTTCGTTCGACGGCATGGTGGACATGAACGAGTTGCTGCGCGTGTTTCCGGATGTGCGATGGGAGGACGATGGCGAATACAGCCGTGTGCAACAGATCAAGGAGCGGGCCTTCGGCAGGCGCGTTTTCGAACGGGCGCTGCCGGACAAGGAAGTCCTGGCGGAGCGTCTTTTCGAGTTGGGAAGGGAATACGCGGCTGCGAAGACTCTGTTGCTCCACTACGATGAGGTCTTGCGTTTTCTCAGGGAAAAGCTCGATGAAGTTGCAGAGTCCGGGGGGGCGACGACACTGGGTGCGGTGGCCGACGTCAAGCAATGGCTCAAGCGCGAACTCGATTCAGCTCCCGGTGATGCCGAACGGGCAGCCGCGCTGCTCGCTCGGGAAAGCGTGATGCGTATCATGTCCGCGCAAGTCACGATCCAACCATCGGGCCACGAGTTCACCCTCGAAGGCAACGACACCTTGCTGGAGGCGGCGCTGCGAGTCGGACTTCCGCTCAATTACGGCTGCAGCAACGGTAATTGCGGCGAGTGTCGGGCGCGCCTGATATCCGGTCAGTTGCGCAAGGTGCATCCGCACGATTTCAATTTTCGCGAACATGAAAAGGCGAACGGCGCTTTCCTGCTGTGTGCCTACACAGCGGTGACCGACGTAGTGATCGAGGCAAGCATTGCCGGCGCCGCCGACATCCCGCAGCAAACGATACCTGCGCGGGTCAGATCGGTCGAACGTCTGGGCGAGCACGTCGCGGCTCTGCACCTGACCACGCCACGCAGCCAGCGCCTGCGCTTTCTCGCCGGTCAGTCGGTGAGGCTCAGCACCGGCGACGGCGTGAGCGCCGCCTACCACGTGGCCAGCTGCCCCTGCGAGGACCGGCACATCACCATTCACGTCCGCCGCGACGACGAACCATTCCCGCGGCGGGTGTTCGGCGCCCTCGCCAAGGATGACGTGGTGAACATCGAGGGTCCCCACGGGGGGCTCGTATACAACATGGAATCACGGCGCCCGGCCGTGTTCGTCGCCTTGGATGACGGCTTCGGTCCCGTCCAGAGCCTGATCCAGCATGCGATGTCGCTGGAGATCGCGGACGACATGTACCTGTACTGGGTGGCCGAGCGCACCGGGCATTACCTCGACAACCTGTGCCGTTCCTGGACGGATGCGCTCGACAACTTCCACTATCTGCCACTGACCATGAGCGGCGGCGTGCCCCAGGTGGTCGAAACCATTCTCGCCGGGCATCCCGATCTGGCTCAAAGCGACATGTATGCCGTCGGCCCGGCCGCTCTGCTGGACGCACTCAGGGCAGCCGCGCTCGCGCGCGGCCTGTCCCCGCATGGCTGGCACGGTGAAGGTCTTGATTGACCGCCGGCTTGCGTCCGTGCATCGGACAGACCGCTATCGCCCGTTGCGCAGGCGGTAGCCCACGCCGCTCACGGTCTCGACGCAGTCGGCCCGCGCCCCGAGCTTGTGCCGCAGGGTATGGATCACCGCGTCGACGACGTTGCTGCCGCCCTCGTAGCGCGTACCCCATACGTGTTGCAACAGTTCGCTGCGTGAGATCGCCTTGCCCTCGCGTTGCGACAGGTGCGACATGACGCCGAACTCCAACGGCGTCAGCGCAACGCGCTGCGCCCCGAGCACCAGCTCGCGGGCATCGGCATCGAGCAGCGCGTCGGCGGCCCGGATGCCGAGTTCGGCCGCTGCCAGATAAGCCAGCCAGCCGTCCACCGAGTCCGGACCGAAGTCGAGCATGGCTGTGTGGTAGGCGATTCCGTCCAGCGCCACCTGTTGGGCGGGCAGCACCTTGAAACCGAGGTTCTGCGCCACCGCAGCGTAGGGCACGAGGTCGCGCAGGGTGAGGTACATCCGACGCAGCCCTGGGCGCATTTCCATATAGGTTCGCTTGATGTCCAGCCATACCGCCGCCTGCACTTCGCCGGGAGCCTCGCCGTCCTCGAGACTGAGCCAGCGTCGACAAAATAGCGCCGTCTGCCCGGGCGGGAGTGGCTCCGCCTCAAGGTGCCGGCACCAGGCCGCGGTGATCGGGTCTTGCAGCAGATCGGATTGTTCGACGGCGGTGTGTTCGAACTTGCAACATGCGCCGATCGCCTGTCCGTTGCGATCGCGCACGACCGAAAAGGCCTGTGGAAGCTGGTGCCACCAGCCGAGCAGGCATGCTGCGGCATCCCCGCCTTCGTGCCGTTCGACGATGGCCTTTACCGTCGCGGCATCACGCCCGCTCGCGGGCTCTACCGCCAGGCGCTGGGTGCCGCTCGGAAAGAAGGCCTCGTGGACCACTGGATTCTTGATCAGATAGAGCATGTCGGCCGTGTAGCGCCACAGATCTGCACGGGATGCAAACGCGCTCTCGGCGCGGAGCCGGCCCCATGCGGCGCACTGGTACGCAGCGTAGGCGGTGGGGTCGCGGGCCTGGAGCGATCGCGCGATGGCCTCGCGCACGACGTCGTGCAGCATCAACCCATCGCTGCTGCTTTCTACGAAGGGCAGGTGGCGAAGGTTTTCGTAGGCTTCCTCGGCCACGAGCTTCGGAAACATCGCGTTCAGCAGCGAAACCGTGACTCGGCGGACAACCGCACTACCTTCGAGTACCTGGCGCGTCGCCGCATCGCCCACGTCGGTGAGAAACATGCGCGTCAAGTCGTCGAGGGCCTGCTGCAATGGCACTTCGGCGAGCGCGAGCGTGGGATGCTCCTGATAGACGGATGCGGCCAGTTGCAGTGCCAGCGGGTGTCCATGCACGCTACGGGCGATCTTCCGGGCAGTATTCTCTGACACGCCGAAGTGGTGCAGCAGCGCAGTGCCATCGTCGTCGCCAAGTGGGCCGAGCGCGAGGGAGTGGAAGAGCCGGTGCCAGCCCGGCGCCGTATGCCAGGCCGGCAGCGGGCGTTCCCGTCCGAACAGCAGCACGCGCACGTTGTCAGGTAGCGCCGGAACGAAGCTCTGGCGCAGCCAGCCGTCCAGCAGGCGGAACACTTCGTACGTGTCGAGCGTGAGCACGACGAGGTGGCCGGACCTGCCCAGTTGATCGGGTACCGCGTCCGGTGCGCCCGATGAGAGATCGGCATTCCTGCACAACTCGTGCAGGAATGCCGATTCGGTGGGCTCGATGACACGGCAGTCGAACTGCAGCACGGTTGCGCCTCGCTGCCGTGCCTGTGCCGCAAAGACTTCCAGCAGCGCACTCTTGCCGATGCCGGCGATGCCGGAAACGTGAACCACACGTGGGCCGTCCGGCGCGAACACGCTGCATAAGGTCGCCAGCTCGCTGCTGCGGCCGACGAAGCCGGCGCTCACCTGGTGCGTCAGGAGGTCCGCAATGCGGCGTGTCATGGATTAGCGCTCCAGCCGGGTGAGCACGTCATTTGGTGTTTCAGTATAGGCCGCCGCCGGCGCGTCTTCGCAGGAAGCGTAATTCTCATCAAATTCTCATCCGGTTTTCACTACGGCAGGCGCGCCGAGGCCTATAAAGGAATCAGTGGCGAGGCTGGTCCGCTGCACGGCATGAGGAGGAACGATCATGAACGCCGAATGGAAACTCACAGGTGAGTACCTCGAGAGCTGCAGCTGCAAGGGCGCATGTCCGTGCCTCTTCCTGGGGTTGCCGACGGAGGAAAGCTGTGCTGCGCTGGTTGGCTGGCATATCGATAGCGGGAGCTTCGGCGACATCCGGCTCGATGGACTCAATGTGGCGGTGGCGCTCGATTCCCCTGGGCATATGGCCGAGGGCAACTGGAAGGTGGTGCTGTACCTCGATGCGGCCGCCGACGATGCGCAGCGTGAGGCGCTGGCGCAGATCTTCAGTGGCCAGGTCGGGGGCCATCCGGCACTCCTCGGCAGCTTCATCGGCGAGGTGCTCGGCGTCGAACGGGCGCCGATCACCTACGTTGCGACGGGGCGCGAGCGTAGCCTGAGTATCGGAGGCGGGGACAGTGAGGCGCTGATCGAGGCGATCGAGGGCCAGGGCGGCGCGACGGTGACGATCGGCAACCATCCCATGGCGGTAGCGCCGGGTCACCCGTTGGCGGTCGCGAAGTCGAAATCGCTGCGCCATCGCGCCCATGGCCTCGATTTCGAGTTGCAGGACCGGATGGCGTTCTTCTCGCCGTTCGACTACGCGGGCCCCTAGGCACGACGGAGGTTGCGATGACGGTCGATGCAGTCAGGACGCCGGCGCGTGAGCGAATGACGATCGGCGCGGCGCTTGTCCTGATCACGCTGCTGAGCTGGGCTTACATGCTGAGAATGGCGCTCGGTGCTCCGGACCACGGGCATGGGCACATGGAATTGATCGCCATGCCGGCGCCGTCCGGCTGGGACTGGCATCTGCTCGGCCTGTCGGCGACGATGTGGTGCGTGATGATGACTGCGATGATGCTCCCGAGCGCGGCTCCCATGGTGCTGAGCTTTGCGCGCGTGCACGCGCGCCGCCGTCTGCAGGGCGGGGCGGTGGTGCCCACCGGGATTTTCGTCGCCGGCTACCTGGCAGCATGGGGCGCATTCGGCATCGTGGCCGCAGTGGCCCAGATGGTATTGCACGAGGCGGCCCTGCTCTCGTCGTCGATGGGCAGTCTTGCAGCGCAGTCTGGCGGCATATTGCTGATTGCTGCCGGCCTGGTTCAGTTCAGCCCGCTCAAGACAGCCTGCCTCGAAAAGTGCCGCACCCCGCTCAGCTTTCTCCTTGCGGAATGGCGCGAAGGGCGAATGGGCGCAGTCGTGATGGGGCTGCGCCACGGTGCGTTCTGCGTCGGCTGCTGTTGGGCCCTGATGCTGCTGATGTTCGTCGGCGGCGTGATGAACCTGCTGTGGATGGCGGCCCTGACCATGCTGGTCCTGCTCGAGAAGGTAGTTCCCGATGGCCACGCCTTCGCCCGGGCTTCGGGGGCCGTGCTGATTGTCGGTGGAATGTGGGTGCTAGGCGCCAGGCTGATGTGACAAGCCGTCGGGAACCTGCGCTCGCGCGCGGCCCTTCCCCCGCATGGCTGGCACGGCAAAACATTCGAGTGACAGTGACCGCGTGATGGCCGGTTGGGGGGCAGGCGGCAGATCATGCCCGGTCCGGGCGTTGATTCGCCACTTCTCTGAGCCTGCAGCGCCTTCGCACTTCACATTCCCATCGGTGCTCGGATGCGTTCGTCGCAGGCTTGCCGGCCATGCATGCGGCGACAACGGATCGGCTGACCCGGATGCACTGGTGTCGTGTGCAGGCGACATGCGGACGCGGCTTGTGTTCGCGACACCGTTGTAGCGGGCGTCTCGATCACGCCAGGTGCCGACTGGCCGGTTCTCGTGTCGGGCCACGGCGACGGTCGCATGTCGCGCTTTCCCACGCCCACCGCAGCGATCGATGGATCCATGTCGCCACACCGGGACAGTCCAATCGCGGCCATCACAACTCCGGCGACTTGTGCGCCTGATGTTGCAATGGGCCTTGCAGAACCAACGTAAGCTCGCAAATACCTGAATTCAAGGGCTTGGCGCCTCAGGTCACGCGACGTGCGCCCCTCCGACGGGAATTGGCGGCCACTTGGCACGGCTCTTGCGGAACCGTTGCTGGGGCATTTCCCAATCCTCATCCGAAAAGTCGGGATGGAGGACCAAATCAAACTGAGCCGTAAGGCAGGAGGATGTCATGAATCCGAAACTCCGCAAGACTTTGATGGCTGGCGCCATCGCTGCACTGATCACGTCACCTGCATGGGCGAGCGAACATGCAGCCGAACGACAGTCCGAAACTCCGCAGGCCGAGACCGGAGACTATCAGCGCGGTCCTGGCACCACCCCTCCCAGGGGTGCAGGTCGCGGTGTCGGCCCCGGTGCCACCCCTCCGATGGGTGAAGGTCGAGGCGTCGGACCCGGTGGCACCCCTCCGATGGGTGCAGGTCCCGGCGACACGATCGCCGACAATCCGCTCTACGGCCGCACGCCGGACGAGCTGCGCGACTTTGACGTCGTTGACGCCGAGGGCGACAAGATCGGTAAGATCAAGGCCGTGGTACTTGGTCCGGAACGCGACGACGCTCGTGCGGTGATCGGCGTCGGTGGTTTCCTGGGCCTCGGCGACCGCGAGGTCATCGTATCGCTGGATGAACTAGAGCTGATCGACGACAAGTTGAGGGTCGACGCAACGCAGGAAGAACTGGAGGCGCGCAAGTACGTCCCTGAACTGTATGTCGAACTGGAGCCGGACAAGCCGATCAGCGAGTTCTCGGCGCTGGAACCGCTGCCTGACGAGAGCGAGCCGGGGGCTACCGACGCGAATGATGCGGGTGCCGATCCCGGCATGTCTGAAGAGCCGCGCGAGCCGCAATGATCCGCCTCACGCGACACGCAGTGCACGGACGCGCCGCGTCGGCGTCAATCGCAGTATCGAAGATGCTCGACGCCAACGCGGCGTCCCCAACAGAACAAGAGCGATCCGTAAGGAGGCGTCATCATGAAAAGCCGCTCAAACATCATGCTCGCTGCCCTGCTCGCATTGAGCGTCACTGCATGCGCACCGGCGCTGGTCGGCGCTGGAGCCGCAGGGGGCTATTACGTGGCCAAGGACGAACGCACCATCGGGGAGATCGCATCCGATGCGGCCGTGACGGCGCGCGTCAACACCGCCTATGCCAGGGACGACGTCGTGAGCGCCTGGGACATCAATGTCGACACCTTCCGGGGGCACGTGACCCTGCACGGCACTGTTCCGAGCCAGGACGCCATTGATCGCGCAGTGCGGATCGCCCGCGCTCAAAGGGACGTCGAGAGCGTGCAGGCCTACCTGGAGGTCGTCCCGCAGCGGTAGTCCGCCGCGGCCGACGCGACGTGAACCCGGACTGGAGATACGACGCATCAATCGCCGGGTCGCGGCGTGAGGACCAGACAGCCGGCATTGACAATGGTGATTAGAGGGGCATTACCGCCACTGCGGCCGAATCCACCCCCGGCAACGCTGCCGCGCCGTTCTCACGTGAGCAGAGCCGGGCTTTCGTGCCGATGAGGCCATACCTTCGATCCTGCGCGAGATCGAGTGCAGCAACAGGAAGGAACGGTCGCATGAAACCGACACTGGCCGGGACTCGTCGACGACGAACACGGGCCGGCATGACAAGAAGGAGAACGCTATGCTTGGATGGACATTGATATTTCTGATCGTGGCAATCATCGCGGGCATTCTTGGATTCTCGGGGATCGCCGGGACCGCCGCAGGGATCGCGAAGGTGCTGTTCCTGATATTCCTGGTGCTTCTCGTGGTCTCTCTGGTCGCGGGTACAGGCGCGCGCTGACGGCAGGACTCCAGAGACCTGTCTGCGTGACATGTGGGCGCCCGGTACCATCGTCTGCCTCGCTGCGGTCGCGCATTGCGCTCACGAATGGACGCGCAGCCCAACGCATGCTCGAGCGTCGGTTGTGCGGACGATCACTATGCGCGAGCGAGCGCTGCCCGTCGGAACGACCTGACCCGGGTTGGGCCATCATTGCCGTCGCAGCTGCGCTGTGTGATCATCGAATCGAGTCGAAACCGGATGCGTCAGGCCATGACCAGTTCAAGCAGGAGTGACGGACGGCGCGGGGCACGAGGGCAGCCGCGAGGGCGGACACTCGAGGCGGGTGCACTGGATGAAGTCGATGCACTGCTGGCGGGGCGGGGACGCAGTCGCGACCTGCTGATCGAGCACCTGCATGCCCTGCAGGATCGTTTCGGCCATCTTTCGCTGAGGCACCTGCGGGCGCTCGCCCGTTGGATGAACCTGCCGATGGCGGCCGTGTTCGAGACCGCGAGCTTCTATGCGCATTTCGATATCGTGCGCGATGACGAGG
>DAOMNN010000082.1:0-4488 GCA_035443825.1 Rhodocyclaceae bacterium
GACCAGCAGCACGGCGGCGTTGTTCTTGTCGAGGCGGACGTAGGGCTTGCTCATGATGAAACTCCTTCTTCTCTCTCAGGGTAAATGGCCAACCAAGCGCCCCTGTCGGGACCAGCATTGGCCGACCGCGAAGGTATCCAGCAATTGCCGGGCACCGATTCAGAAGTCGTGACTCGAGGCGGAAAGGTGGCCAAAGCGGCCCGCGCTGAAATCGGCGATTGCCTGCTCGATCTCGGCCTCGGTATTCATGACGAATGGACCATAGCCGGCAACAGGTTCGTCGATCGGTTCGCCCGCGAGCAAGAGGACAGTAGCCTCATTGTTTGCCTCGATGACGACGTCGTGACCGACACGATCGAGCACCACGACCTGTGCGGCCCGCGCTATCACATCCTCATTGACGCGCACCGTGCCGTGCAGGACGGCGAGCGCAGCTGTCCAGCCGTCGGGCAGGGGGAGCTCGACCCTGCGATCGGCCTTCAAGCGCAGATCCCAGACGTGCATCGGTGTGAACGTCCGGGCGGGGCCGATGCGACCGAGGAGTTGCCCGGCGATAACCCGGGCGAGCCCGGCATCATCTGGCAGGCTGAGCTGCGGAATCGTCGCGTTCGCGATCGCTTGATAGGCGGGCGGCGCCATCTTTGCCCGTGCCGGCAGGTTCACCCACAACTGCACCATCTCAAGCGTGCCCCCGGTCCGGGCGAAGGTCTCGCCATGGTATTCCTCGTGCAGGATCCCCGCGCCGGCGGTCATCCATTGCACGTCGCCAGCCCCGATCGTGCCCCCCTTGCCGGTCGAGTCGCGGTGGGCCACTTCGCCGCGATAGACGATCGTCACGGTCTCGAACCCACGGTGGGGATGAGCGCCGACGCCGCGACGCTCAGCCCCCGCTTCGAATTCGACCGGCCCCGCATAGTCGAGCAACAGAAAGGGGCTCAAGAGCTTGCCGTGACTCCCATAGCTGAACAGTGATCGGACCGGAAAGCCATTGCCGACCCAATGCGATGTCGGTGCGCTGTAGAGCCCTGTGATGCGCTTCATGATGTTCTCCTGGCTGCCTTCTCATTGCGTGAATCAACTATAGAATCGAGTCGACACATCCCATAGATGGCAAGATTCGGTTGCAGCGTCACATGGATAGAACGATGACTCCGGTCCAGGACCTGAACGATCTTCATTACTTCGTGCGCGTGGTCGATCACGGCAGTTTCGCCGCCGCCGGCCGCGCACTCGGTATTCCGAAGTCGAAGCTCAGCCGCAGAATTGGGCTGCTCGAGGAGCGGCTCGGCGTACGCCTGATCCAGCGCTCGAGCCGTCATTTCTCGGTGACCGAGGTGGGTCGGACCTACTACGAACATTGCCGCGCGATGCTGGTCGAGGCCGAGGCTGCACAGGAGGCGATCGAGCGAACGCGTGCCGAGCCGCGTGGCACCATCCGCCTGAGCTGCCCCATCGCGCTGTTGCACGCACATGTCGGCCGCATGTTGGCCGAGTACATGGCGGCCTGCCCGCTGGTATCGATTCATCTCGAGGCGACCAATCGGCGCGTATCGCTCGTCACCGAAGGCTTCGATCTCGCCGTTCGCGTCCGCCCACCCCCCCTTGAGGACAGCGATCTCGTGCTGCGCGTCCTGTCCGATCGAAGCCAGTGCCTGGTGGCCAGCCCGGCGCTGGTCGCCCGTCTCGGCCCACCGGCCGGGCCTGCTGACCTGATCGCCTACCCCAGTCTGGCCCTCGGCCCGCCCCAGGACGACCCCGTATGGACGCTGTTCGGACCCGACGGGGCGCAAGTCGTGCAGCGTCATCGTCCGCGTTTCATCACGAGCGACATGATCGCCCTGCGGCGTGCGGCACTCGCTGGGGTGGGCATCGTGCAGTTGCCTACGCTGATGGTCTGTGACGACCTCGCCAGTGGTGACCTGGTGAGGCCGCTGCCGGACTGGGTGCCGCGCAGGGAGATCATTCACGTCGTCTACCCGTCGCGGCGCGGTCTGCTGCCCGCCGTTCGGTCCTTGATCGATCACCTTGCGGCGGGCTACGCGGCTCTTGACGAAGACTAGCTGGCTGCTTGCTCGCACCGGACGAAGGCCGATCCGCTTAGAAATGCAGTTCGAGCTGAAGCGTTGGCGAGCGCGTGTTGACCCCCGGTTTCCCGTGGTTGCCAAACTTGTGTTGCCAATACTCGTATCCGACGCCGAGCCACAGCGTATTCTTCGCCCCCCAGGCCATCTGCCCGACGTCGAGCATGACCGAGGTCCTGACCAAGGTCTCCGCTTTTGTCTTGACGTTGAAGTAGTCCCGTCCTTTCGGCGTGATGTAGTTCATGAAACCCTGAAACTTCATCGGCATGCCTGCTGCATGGAATGGGATGCCCCAGGCGGCATTGAGGATCAGGTAGGGATCGAAGCCGTGGCTGTTGTGGTTCGGCGCGGTACTGCACACGCTTAGGCCACAGTTGTTACGTTCGACCGTGTAGAGCAGGCTCAGGTCCAGGAAGCCGGGGACGTCGAACTTCAGGGTCGGGCCGAGCACGGCCATGCGCTTGCGGGGCGCGAACGCAGTATTCTTGGTGCTTAGATCGAAACCCGCCGTGATCGCCACCTCCTTGACGGGCCCGAAGGCGAATGACCGATCCAGTATCTTCCCAAGATGCAGCTGATGTCGGTACGTCAGATAGACGTCCGTTGCGCCGGTGTCGCCGCCTTGTGCCGGGTCTGCCTTGTCGGACAGGAGGACGTCCAGATTCATGAAGTTCTGGCCATACGCGTAGCCGCTTGCATGACCGAACTGAACAATGTGCTTCTTGATGTCCGACTTGATGTTCGGCTCGGTGAATTGCGTTCCGTAGCGATAGCCAATGAAGGTGTCGCTCCACGTTGCGGCCAACGAAACGCCTGGAATCATGGCGAGGACGGCGGCTAGCGCTGCGCCTCGGATCGTGCTTCGAATCATGCTTGTCTCCTGCTGTCTGTTTTTGGGTGCGATGGGCGAGCGATGCCCTGGGCGCGAGAAACTCGCCCATCGCGGAACCATCAGGTTGTGAGAAGGAACGGCTACAGAGTCGGCAACCGTTCGCGACGGATGCGCTTAGCTCATGGTCGGCATGACGAAATCCGCTCCGGTGCGAATTCCAGTCGGCCAACGAGAGGTAATCGTCTTGAGTCGCGTGTAGAAGCGGATGCCTTCGGGGCCATGCATGTGGTGATCACCGAACAGGGAGTTCTTCCATCCGCCGAAGCTGTGGAAGGCCATCGGGACCGGGATGGGTACATTGACGCCCACCATGCCCACCTGGATCTCATGCGCGAACATGCGGGCCGAATCGCCGTCCTGCGTAAAGATCGCAGTGCCGTTTCCATACTCGTGGGCGTTGATCAGCTCGACGGCTTCCCGATAGGTCTTTACCCGGACCACCCCCAGCACCGGGCCGAAGATCTCTTCCCGGTAGATCCGCATCTGGGGCGTAACGCGGTCGAAGAGTGTCCCACCGAGGAAGTAGCCCTGCTCGTGTTGCCCTGGCTCCATTCGGTAATCGCGCCCATCCACGACCAGATGTGCCCCCTCGGCGACACCCGAATCGATATAGGATCTGACCTTGTCGCGATGCGCGCCTGAGACCAGAGGGCCCATTTCGGCATTGCGCTGTGTGGCGGGCCCGATCCTGATCTCACGTACCCGTGGGGCCAGGCGGGCGACGAGTGCATCGGCGACTTCATCGCCCACCGCTACCGCGATCGAGATTGCCATGCACCGCTCGCCGGCCGCGCCATAGGCCGCCCCCATGAGGGCATCGGCCGCCTTTTCCAGATCGGCGTCGGGCATTACCACCATGTGGTTCTTTGCCCCACCGAGCGCCTGGATGCGCTTGCCGTTGGCCGCCCCTGTCGCGTAGATGTAACGTGCAATCGGCGTCGACCCGACGAAGCTGACGGCCTGCACGTCCGGATGATGGAGGATGGCGTCGACCGCCTCCTTGTCCCCGTTCACGATGGAAAACACGCCATCGGGTAGGCCGGCCTCCTTGAGCAGCTGCGCGAGCAGCAACGGAGCCGAGGGATCGCGCTCCGACGGCTTGAGCACGAAGGTATTGCCGCAAGCCAGCGCCACCGGGAACATCCACAGCGCAACCATGGCCGGGAAGTTGAACGGGGTGATTCCGGCAACAACGCCCAGCGGCTGGCGCAGCGAATGCGAATCGATGCCCGTGCCGATGTTCTCCGTCACCTCGCCCTTCAGCAGATGGGGTGCCCCGCACGCGAACTCGACCACCTCGATCCCGCGCGTAACCTCGCCCAGCGCATCCGAATGCACCTTTCCATGCTCTGCCGAGATGATCTCGGCGAGCCTGTCGGCGTTTGCCTCGAGCAGACTCTTGAACTTGGCCAGGATGCGAGCCCGGCGCAAGGGCGTCGTTGCCGCCCATGCCGGAAAGGCTTCGCGCGCGGATGCGATGGCGGCATTGACCTCGTCCGCCGTTGCCAACGGCAC
>DAOMNN010000082.1:4588-6642 GCA_035443825.1 Rhodocyclaceae bacterium
GCAATCCGTCGGCGCTGATCGACGCCTCGGATCTCAAGCCGAATCAGATCGCCTGACAGCCCTGCAAGATGCGATTCTGTTTCCGATCGGATGTCCGCCCTTGCACGAGCAGGTTCATCACCCCTCATGAGCCCCTCACACAAACGCGCCGCTGCCGTCGGAGAAATTGACTCGGATCGTCACGGACCCTTCATTCACCAGCCACGGCTGAACGATGAATCGCCGTGCGCCGCGCGCGTGCATCGGATCCAGCGCAGCGATCTCCCTTGCCTCGTCGAGACTGCCCGCGCGAATGGCCACACATCCCTCGCCACTCCAACGTTGGCCGTCATCGGAGAAGATCGGACCCGCAGCAAACAGGACCCCCCGCCGCTCGAGCGCCACTTGATATGCGAGGTGCTCTTCCAGACAGTCCATTACTGCATCCAGACCCGCTACCGGGCGGGTATGCACAAGATAGAGTTGCCGCGCGAGAAAGCCCTTCTCGCCGCACAGGGCGACGATCTGCGCCGCGTCCAGGTATTGATTACCCATGCTTGTCTCCTCATATTCCAGGTCGATTGACCGCTATTCGATGGTCTACTTCACCAAGGCCGTGCTCAGTTGCGGGAACGCGACCAGCAGTGCCAGTGCAAACAGCATGCAGGCCACGAACGGCATGACGCCCCTGAAGATCTCCCGAATGCCAATCGTCTTGTCGTCGAGGGTGGCCTTGACCGTAAAGACGGAGATGCCAAACGGTGGCGTGATCAGCCCCACCTCCACCGCGACGATCGTGATGATGCCCAGCCAGATCAGGTCCATACCGAAGGCCTGCGCGATTGGGACGACGATCGGCACGACGATCAACAGGATCGAGACGGAATCGAGGATGCAACCCAACACGAGGACGAGCGCGATATAGGCGAGCAGGAAGGCGTATTCGCCCATTCCAAGGTCGGACATGAATCCGGCAATTGCGCCGGGCAAGCCGGTCATCGTCAGCATGCGGCTGTAAAGGCTTGCGGCCATGATCAGGAAAAGCACGGCGACCGAGACGTGGCCGGTCTCGACCAATACACGCCAGAACTTGCCTGGCGTCAGTCGCCTCCGGATCAGCGACAGAACCAGGGCACCGAATGCCCCGACCGCACCTGCCTCGATGGGGGTGAACAGCCCGCCGTACAAGCCGCCGAGCACCAGGGCGATGAGAGCAACGATCGGTGCGGCCTTCTTCATTGCCGACTTCAGCGTTTCCCGCGCCTCGGATGATGCGTTGCCGACCTCCGTGCCGACGAAGCCGGGCTGGAAGCGCGCCATGATCATGATCAGCCCGCAAAAGAGGGCGGCGAGGAGCAACCCCGGGATGATGCCGGCGATGAACAGGCTTCCGATCGACGTCTCTGCAAGCACCCCATAGACGATCATCAGCAGGCTGGGGGGGATGAGCATCCCGAGGACGGAACTGGCCGCGACTACGCCGACCGAAAAGCGTGCCGTATAGCCGTGGCGCATCATCTCGGGCACCGCAATCTTGGTGAATACGGCCGCCGAGGCGATGCTGACCCCGGTGATTGCGGCAAAGGCGGCATTTGACGCGACCGTGGCCATGCCCAGGCCGCCTCGCAGACGACGGAGGAGCCACCCGGCGACGTCGAACGTGTCGCGCCCCACACCGCACACCGAGACGAACATCCCCATCAGCACGAAGAGCGGGACCACGCCGTACAGATAATCGCTGATCGAATCGTTGACGGCTGCGGCAATCATTCGATTCGCGATTTCGATATCGCGCATCAGCCACACACAGCCGAACGAGATCAGGATCAAGGCGACGCCTACATGCATGCCAAGGTAGATCAGGGCCAGCATCAGAACGATGGCAAGCATGGATATTTCGATTCCGGACATGACGATCACTCCGATGAAGTCGTGGTTCGGGCACAGGCACGCATGTCCGCCCATGCGAGGAGCAGGTACTGGATGCCAGCGACACTGCTGCCGACGATGACGATCAGACGTACCGGCCACGTTTCGGCCTTGAACAGGCCTTCGACGCCGATGTACTGGCCGTG
>DAOMNN010000082.1:6742-12920 GCA_035443825.1 Rhodocyclaceae bacterium
AGGCCGGTCTGCATGTCGGTGTAATAGGTGGTCATCGCGCCACCGACCGCGACGGCCCCTGTGCCACGCATCCATGACGCAAGGACCCCCGGCGCGGAGATTTTTCGACCGGCAAGGTCCGCAATGGACCGCAGGGGGAAGGTGGTGAACATGTGGTAGGGGTCGCCACTGCAGGCCCCGAGGAAGACGAGGTTGTTCCGCTCCCATTCATCCTTCAGCGCCGGAACGGTGTCGTTGAGTTCGTTGAAGACGCTCATCATCAGCTGCGGGTCATCCGTTACTGCCGGCGCATAAATGGTGACTTGGCTGAGCGGCTGCTTCGCGCCTTCCAGATTGCTGAAGACCCAGCCGATATCGACGATTCCGTCGGCGACAGAACTCAAGGTCGCATTTGCCTTGTAGAGCTGCCCGCCATATGCCTCTTGCCATTCGATGGAATAGCCCTTCCCGAGCGCCTCGACGCGTCGAGACACCTCTGGAACGAAGTGCGTTGAAATGACGCCGACCCACGGGAGCGTGGTAGGGTGGCTCGCTCCCACGGAAAGTCGGAAAGTCTGTCCCTCCGCCGCCGCCTTCGTGGCGGCAGGATCGTTTTCGGTGGCGGGCGTGCAGGCCGCAAGCAGCACGGCCAGGCCGGCCGCGACATTGAGTTTGCTGATCATTTTTGTCTCCGAATCGTTCTTTTCATGGACGAGCGTGCCCCCGTCGGCGGCTTGCCGCGACGTGAGAGTGCTCTGCATGGAATTCGCCTGTTGGTTACGGCCAGGCGCGGCCGGCGGTCAGAGCAACGTACAGGCCTGCGCGAAACTCAGGCGAGGACTGCGGGGGAAGAGTTTTGCGGGATCGCCGTAGCCCAGGTTGCAGAGGAAATTGGATTTCACGTGGCCACCCGACCCGGCCTCGAGATCGAGCCGTTTCGGGCCCGTCTCCGGCGGGAAGAACTCCCGATCGACGAATTCATGATCGAACCCCGACATCGGGCCGCAGTCGAGCCCCAGTGCGCGGGCTGCCATGATGAAATAGGCCCCCTGCAACGAGCTGTTGCGCAGTGCCGTCACCTGCACCAGCTCCGGATTGCCTTCGAACCAGTCGCGCACCGACGGGTTGTGCGGAAACAGGGTCGGCAGATGGTCGAAGAACCGCGTGTCGTAGGCGATGATGGCGGTCACCGGCGCGGACAGCGTCTTGTCGATGTTGCCCGGGCTCAGAGCGGGCAGGAGGCGGCGCTTCGCCTCGGGTGTGCGCAAGAAGACGACTCTTGCTGGACACCCGTTTGCGCTGGTGGGCCCCCACCTCATCAATTCATAAAGTTCCACGAGCAGGTCGTCGTCAACCTTTCGGTCTTGCCAGGCGTTGTGGCTGCGCGCCATCCTGAACAGTTGATCCAGGCAGGCGTCGGCCAGTTTATTTGTCTCCATATCTCCTCCTTGTTGTCTTGTGTTGCGCTGCGCTGATGGCCGCTTCGGTAGCCGATTGACGGCTATCGCGTGGTGAGCGCACTGCCCAGAAAATGCTCGACGGTCATGGAGGGCCCCCACTGGTACAAGCTGTCGTCGCTAGCGGGCGTGTACCCGAGGGGCGAGTCACGCTGGTACAGGTCGCCATCGGTGAAATGCTCGACGACGTTCCCCGACGGATCACGCCAATAATCGAAGATCTGGCTGCCGAGTACATGGCGTCCCACGCCCCACACCGGTGACCAGCCTTGAGAGGACAGCCAGGCATTGCCATGGAGCTGCGCGTCGAAGTCCTGCACTTCGAACGATGCGTGATGCACGTGATCTGCCGCAGACTGAAACAGCGCCACCGTGTGGTGATCTGTCCATTCGTCGCCACGATTCAGACGGAGGAAGGCCGCATGCGGGTCGGACTTGTCGCTCTCGTCGACCACGAAGTCGGACGGCAAGAGCCCCAAGGTCTGCGTGTACCAGTCCAGGCAGGCGCGCAAGTTGCTCACACCGAGCGCGATGTGACCCAATCGGAGCACCTGGGCCGGTGCGCGCGGAGGCCGTTGAACTTCACCGAAGCGCCGCTTGAGCGTCGCCGAGTTCAAGTTCAATGCCGGGCGCATGGGCAGTGATGCGACCGGCTCGATGCCGTGCACAAGTTGAACCCTGCGTCCTGCCGGATCGTGCAGCGTGACGGCATGGCCACCGCCAGGTCCCTGGAGGGATTCAACTGCCGAGGCGCCCGGCAGTGTCCGCGCCAGGCTCAGATCCTCGGCACGCTCTACCGCAAACGCCACGGCGACGAATTCCGGGCTTTCGGCCTGCTCCGCGACATAGGCGTAGGGAACGGGGCCCGCACCACGCATGTACAGCTGGTGCTCAGTCCTGCTTGCGCGGACCAGACCGAAATCGGTCATGAAGCGTTCGACTTCATCCAGATCACGATGTCGGTACACAACGTGATTGATATCCCTGATATTCAACACAATCTGTCTCCTCACTGGAGCCCGCCCTCGATCGCCACCACATTTCACGCTGATTGCGTGCGAGGGCGGGCTTTAGGGTCAGTCCTAGTCGGCAGCACCTGCGCCCACATGGGCGAGCCAGGTGATGGCTTCATCGGTTGCGGCATGCTGGACGGCGATGTGGCACATGAACTTGTCATCGGTCGCTCCGTGCCAGTGCTCCTCGCCGGGGCCGATCGTCACGACGTCGCCGGCATGGATCTCCCGCATTGGCTCACCACGTTTCTGCACGTAACCACTGCCGGATACGACCAGCAGTAGCTGGCCGCGCTCATGCGTGTGCCATGCGGTCTTGCCCCCAGGGGCAAAATTGACGCGGTAGGCGTGAAGGTCGACGTTCGGATTGGTCGCAAGCTCGTCGAGCCAGACCATGCCGGCGAACCGGTCTGACGGGCCACGAAAAGTGGTCAATTGCGCTTCTGTCTGGATGTCCATCGCAAGTCCTCGATATGTCGCCACTTGGATTCAGGCCGAGCGCCCGAGCGCTTCGTCGTCGACCGGATTGATCAAGGTTCCGATGCCCTCGATCTCGACGCTGCAAACGTCGCCCGGCCTCATGAAAAGCGGCGGCTTCCGAGCCCACCCGATACCAGCCGGCGTGCCGGTGACGATGACGTCGCCGGGTTCAAGGGTGATCGCGACACTGAGGGTCGAGATGAGGTTCGCGACATCGAAGATCATGTCGGCGGTATTTCCATCCTGAACGATCTCGCCATTCAGCCGGGTCTGCAGACGCAAGCCGGAAGCGCCCGGAGGCAGCTCATCGGCGGTGACGAAAACCGGTCCGAATGCGCCCGTACCGTCGAAGTTCTTTCCCACAGTCCACTGGGGGGACAGGAACTGGAAGTCGCGCACCGACCCCTCGTTGAAGATCGAATAGCCGGCGACGTGCTCCAGGGCCTTCGCCCGGTCGATGTGGCGTCCCCCGACGCCGATGATGACGGCCAGCTCGCCCTCGAAATCGAACTGCTCGGACACCGAGGGGCGCACCAACGCGTCACCGTGCGCGATCAGGCTGGATGCGAAACGCGGAAAGAAGGTGGGGTAGCTCGGCTGCTCGTATGGACTCTCCCGGGTGTGGTCGGCGTAGTTGAGGCCGACACACACGATCTTGGAGGGGCGCTCGATTGGAGGCAGATAGCGAATGCGGTCGCGGTCGACGGTCTCGCCCGCTTCGAGAAGACGGTGCGCGCGCGAGATTGCGACGTGACCGCCTCGGATCAGGTCATGGAGATGGCCCGGGTAGTCTGGATCGGTGGCGAGTAGGCCTCGAAGCTGCCCGTTGCGTTCGGCACCCAGTCCCCTGATGCCATCCTGTTCAAAGGCGATGAAGCGCATGTGTCTCTCCTAAGGTATCGCTGGTCTGATGGGTACGGTACTGTACCGTACCGTTTAGAAAGCGTACGGCTGCGTCTTCAGCTTGTCAACAGATTTCTTGACAATGGTCAACGCGCTCGCCGGAGACTCGTGATTCTGTCGCGAGCGCTCAATGGCGACACCCTGTCCCACGTCGGCGAATCGAGGACAATGCCTTTCTCAGCCCACGGATTTGCATACGTATGGCATCGAGGTGCTAGCATTCGGCCCGATCGGCCATGACCCACGGCGTCGCGTCGCTTCCGGGATGAGGGCGCAAACAAACCGACCGCTGGGGAGTCTCGCTCTTCGCAGGATCGACATGACGGTGCATGACCGTGACAACAATCACTTGACAACGAACTCTGATATGACCGCTCAGGAAAGAAAACGCGAAGCCATCGTGGCTGCGGCAGCGGACCTGTTTCTCGATAGTGGCTACAGCGGCGTCACCCTCGACGCCGTAATCAGTCGTGTCGGCGGCTCGAAGCGAACGCTCTATGCCTACTTCGGCGATAAGGACGGTTTGTTCGCGGCGATCGTCAACCGACTCTGCGAGGAGATCGTCACCCCGCTGACGCGCCTGGTGCTCGTGGGCAGGCCTTTGCGCGAGGCGCTCGGCGCTACGGCGCAGACCTTTTTCGACGTCCTGCTTGCGCCCCGCACGCTGGCGCTCCACCGGTTGGTGGTTGCGGAGGCTACCCGGGCGCCGGAGGCCGCCCGTACCTTTTTCCTTGCGGCCCCGACGACGTCGTACCGGTGTCTTGCCGAATACTTCAAATGGGCGAGCGAGGTGGGAATCGTCACGCCGGGTGATCCCCAGCAGCGCTCCAGGATCTTTCTGGATGCGCTCACGGCGGACTTCCAGCTAAGGTGCCTGCTGGGGCTGCTCGACTCACCCACGCAGATGGAGCGCGATGAACGCATGAATGAGACGATCGCCATCTTCATGAAGGGGATCGCTGCTTCGTAGGCAGTTCCCGTGCTCCGCCCTTGGGGCGGTTGATACCCCTGAGCCCGTCGCGCCCGATGTAAGCACTTCGGGCCAATACATCGAGTGCTGCGCGAATTCCCGTTTGGTTCGCAAGGCAGTGTCACGCGAAGATGGCGCACGACAGGGCGAGTGCCATCCGGTACTCCAGAGTTTGGGATCGCCCGCGCGGTGCGGGCACTCGCCATCGGCGTGGTCGGCAGCTGATCTAGATTGCACCGATGAACGCGGCCAGCGTTCGCTCGATCGGGGCGATGTCGTTACGGTCCATCAGCGCCGCGTAGATGTCGCCGCCGAGGTCGGCCGGCATCTTCGAGCCGGCCTCGCGAACGATGAGCACGTTGCGCTTGCCCTTGAGGCCGCTGAAGTAGCCCGCCTCGAACACGACGTTGTCGCGCGGCACCGACTGGTGGGCCTCGCTCGGGTTGGCGAGATCGTCATCCTTGGTGAACAGGAAGATGCCGGCAATCGAGCGGGAAGCTGCCTCCTCGATCTGGTCGATGATCGTGCGGCCGGGAATGAAGTCGCTCTGCCAGTCCAGCACGCTCGCGCTCTGGCTCGCGAGGTAGCGCTTGATCTGCGCCGCCGTCGACGCTGAGCTGCTGCAGTAACCGAGAAAGATGTCGCGACGCTCACGGAGCTGATCGGTCCAGTATTTGAAGGGGACGAGGAACTCGTCGGTGTGCAGCCAACCGAGCTCGGCATCGGCTGGAAACTGGCCGACATAGCCGCCGAAGCTGCTGTCGAACACGACGCGTCGCAGCACGTCCCGTTGCACCAGCACGAGGGTGGGCAGGCCCAGGGTTCGGGCGAGCGCACCCTCGTAATGATTGAACTCGGTCGGCAGCAGCACGTCCTGGCCATCACCGTCACGAAAACGCCAGCGCGGCATCCCCAGCACGGCCGCGCCCACGCAGCGTCGGGCGATCTCGTCGGCATCGCGCGGATTCCATGCCTTCGCGGACGCCAGCCCGGGCTGGCCCCTCGGGTTGGTGAAGATTTCCGGCGTGAAGCCGAGCTTGGCGATCTCGTCGACGATGCCCCACTTGAGGGCGTTGAGATTCGGCGGCAGCCATGGGTCGGCGGGGAGGCTGACGTAGATACGGCGCGTGACACTCATGACTCGGGCCCCCTGCCTGTTTGGCCTCCCCGCTGGCGATAACCTGGGAGAGCCCGGTCGCGCGAGGTATTGACAGCATGACCTTGCATTTCGGGCGTGCGTGCCGGTGACGCATATCCCTTGAATTCGGGGCGGCCCTTATCTACTTATAGTTCAGCGCTGAGGCTGGCTGAAAGGCGAAGTACGATCAGGGGGAAGCGTGGCCAAGAACTACTACGGATTGGGGAGCCTTCCGTAG
>DAOMNN010000083.1:0-12851 GCA_035443825.1 Rhodocyclaceae bacterium
TTCCAGCGCGATCGCGACCGCATCGTGCACTCGACCGCGTTTCGACGCCTCGAGTACAAGACCCAGGTGTTCGTCAACCATGAGGGCGATCTGTTCCGGACACGCCTGACCCACAGCATCGAGGTGGCGCAACTGACGCGCGGCATTGCCCGCGCGCTGGCCCTCAACGAAGACCTCGCCGAGGCCATCGCACTGGCTCACGATCTTGGGCATACACCCTTCGGGCATGCGGGTCAGGATGCCCTGAACAACTGCATGAAAGCGTACGGTGGCTTCGAGCACAATCTCCAGTCGCTGCGCACCGTCGATCTGCTCGAAGAACATTACGCCGCGTTCAACGGCCTCAATCTCACCTACGAAACGCGCGAGGGGATCCTCAAGCATTGTTCGCGCGTCAATGCGGAGCAACTGGGAGAGCTCGGGCAGCGCTTCATCGAAGGGACGCAGCCGTCGCTCGAAGCACAGCTCGCGAATCTCGCGGATGAGATCGCATACAACAATCATGATGTCGACGACGGCCTGCGCTCGGGCCTGATTACCCTCGAGCAGCTCGAGGAAGTCCCGATCTTCGCCGCAATGCGCCGTGAGGTCGAATCGTGCTGGCCCGGACTCTCCGGGCGCAAACTGATTCACGAAACACTGCGCCGCATGATCAATGCGATGGCGCTCGATCTCGTCGAACAGACGCGGGCGAACATCGCTGCCGCCGGCATCGCGGATCTCGAAGGCGTTCGTCTGGCGCCGCGCCTGGTCGCCTATTCGGAAGCGTTTCTTCCCCGCCTGCTCGAGCTCAAGCGCTTCTTGCGGGACCGGCTGTACTGGCATTACCAGGTGTTGAGAATGACCAACAAAGCCCGGCGCATCGTCACCGACCTGTTCGATGCGTTCATGTCCGATCCCCGCCTGCTTCCTCCCCAGTACCAGGAACGGTGCAAGAGCGACAAGGCGCGTGCAATCGCGGACTACATTGCCGGGATGACCGACCGTTATGCGATCAAGGAGCACCGCCGGCTATTTGCGGTGGGCGAGATCAGCTGATTGGTCCGACACCGGCTCGCTGCGTGAGATTGCACCATATCGGGGCAGGCTTGCGTTTAAATGCACCATGATGAAGCGCTCATTGCGGCCACGCTGACCCAGTGAAGCCCGGCGGGTGCCGTTGTTGTCCAGGCACGAAATCTGCTTTTCCACCTGACGCAAAAACTTGTGTCGCCACCTTCCGCCTTGACGCAGACGCGGATTGCCTCCTGGAGTTCGCGGATGGTGAAGTCGCGGCACTACGCGCAGCATTGAATCAGCGAAACGCAGCGAGTATATTGCTAGGTCCGCCCAAACGAAACGCACGGATGCGCTGCAGCGTGCCCGAAATGGGGCGCAGGCCCGAGATGCTCCGGCCTTTTTTTGACAGTCGCACTAATTTGGTGCGGTTCTTGCTTTGCGTAGCTTTGTGGGTGTTGTCTGTCGCCCGTTTCATACCGGCTCCGTCCGGCCAATTCAAGTATCGAGGATGATCGTGATGGATTCTCCCCAGAAGCAGGGTCTTTACGACCCGGTCAATGAGCACGATGCCTGTGGCGTCGGCTTCGTCGCCCACATAAAGGGCAGGAAGAGCCACGAGATCATCCTCAACGGACTCGAGATTCTGAAAAATCTCGATCACCGCGGTGCCGTGGGCGCGGATCCGCTCCAGGGAGATGGGGCCGGCATCCTCATCCAGATCCCGGATCGACTCTACCGTGAGGAAATGGCGAAACAGGGCGTGACCCTGCCCGCCCCCGGCGAGTACGGCGTCGGGATGGTGTTCATGCCCAAGGAGCGTGCATCCCGGCTCGCCTGTGAAGAGGAGATCGAGCGCGGGATTCGCGCCGAAGGTCAGATCGTCCTTGGATGGCGTGACGTTCCGGTCAATCACGACATGCCGATGTCGCCTGCAGTGAAGGCCAAGGAACCGGTGATCCGGCAGATCTTCGTCGGGCGCGGCCCGGACGTCATGGTTCCCGAAGCGCTCGAGCGCAAGCTCTTCGTGGCTCGCCGCCGGTCCGCCAATGCGATCCTGTCGCTCCACCTGAAGTACGGGCAGGAGTTCTACTTCGTGTCGCTGTCCACGCGCACGGTAAACTACAAGGGCCTGCTCCTGGCGACACAGGTCGGAGAATACTATCTGGATCTTGTCGACCCGCGAGCGGTGTCTGCGCTTGCGTTGGTCCATCAGCGCTTCTCGACCAACACCTTCCCGAAGTGGAACCTGGCGCATCCGTTCCGCTACATCGCCCATAACGGCGAGATCAACACCCTGCGCGGCAACTACAACTGGATGCGTGCCCGCGAAAAGGGCGTGTCCTCCCCACTGCTCGGGGGTGACCTCGAGAAGATCTGGCCGCTCATCTATCCCGGCCAGTCCGATTCGGCGTCCTTCGACAACGCGCTCGAACTGCTCGTCATGAGCGGCTATTCCATGGCGCACGCTATGATGATGATGATCCCCGAGGCGTGGGAATCGCACACGCAGATGGACGATCGGCGCCGGGCATTCTACGAGTATCACGCCGCGATGATGGAGCCCTGGGACGGCCCGGCGGCGGTCGCCTTCACCGACGGTCGCCAGATCGGAGCCACGCTCGACCGCAACGGACTGCGCCCGGCGCGATATCTCGTCACCGACGACGATCTCGTGGTGATGGCGTCGGAAGCAGGCGTGTTGCCGATTCCGGACGGTCGGGTGGTGAAGAAGTGGCGACTGCAGCCGGGCAAGATGTTCCTGATCGACATGGAGCAGGGCCGCATCATCGACGACAACGAACTCAAGGAGTCACTGGCCAACGCGCGACCCTATGCCGACTGGCTGTCACGAATCAATATCAAGCTCGACGAACTCGAGGTGCCCGCAGGCGCCCATGCACCGGCGTCCGAAGCGGCGCTGCTCGATCGCCAGCAGGCCTTCGGCTATACGCAGGAGGACATCAAGTTCATCCTCGAGCCGATGGGCAAGGCCGGAGAGGAAGCCACCGGCTCGATGGGCAACGATTCGCCACTCGCGGTGCTTTCCAACAAGGAGAAGCCCCTCTACAACTATTTCCGCCAGTTGTTCGCCCAGGTCACCAACCCGCCCATCGATCCGATCCGCGAGCAACTGGTGATGTCGTTGGTGTCCTTCATCGGGCCACGGCCGAATCTGCTCGAGATCAACGAGATCAATCCGCCGTTCCGGCTCGAGGTCGGTCAGCCGGTGCTTGATTTCGCCGGCATGGCGCGTATCCGGAACATCGCCCGCTACACCAAGAACAAGTTCCGCTCGGCAGAACTCGACATCTGCTATCCCGCGGACTGGGGCAACGAGAGCGTTGAAGCGCGCCTGGCGTCCCTGTGCGCGGAAGCCGAGGATGTGGTCCACCAGGGCTACAACATCCTGATCGTATCGGACCGCAAGGTCGATGCCGATCACGTCGCAATCCCCGCGTTGCTGGCCCTGTCGGCCGTGCATCAGCACCTCGTCACCAAGGGCCTGCGCACGCGCACCGGTCTGGTGGTCGAGACAGGTTCAGCGCGCGAAGTCCACCACTTTGCAGTTCTCGCGGGCTATGGCGCGGAGGCGGTGCACCCCTATCTCGCGATGGAAACGCTGGAGGCCATGGCCGGCGATCCGGCGAGTGCAGACAAGGCCGTCAAGCACTTCGTCAAGGCGATCGGCAAGGGGCTGATGAAGGTCATGTCCAAGATGGGCATTTCGACCTACATGTCGTACACCGGCGCGCAGATCTTCGAGGCGGTCGGTCTGAAGCAATCGCTGCTGGACAAGTATTTTACCGGCACCACCAGCCAGGTCGAAGGCATGAGCGTATTCGAGGTCATGGAGGAAGTGGTGCGTCTGCACAGACGAGCCTTCAGTCCCGACCCGGTGCTCGCGAACATGCTCGATGCGGGGGGTGACTATGCTTTCCGGGTGCGTGGCGACGAGCATATGTGGACACCCGATGCGATCGCCAAGCTTCAGCATTCGACGCGTTCCGGCAAGTACGATTCGTACAAGGAGTACGCCGCGCTGATCAACGACCAGACCCGCCGGCACATGACCCTGCGCGGCCTGTTCGAGCTCAAGCCCGCAGGGCCTCCGGTGCCGCTCGATGAGGTCGAGTCGGCCAAGGAGATCGTCAAGCGCTTTGCGACCGGCGCGATGTCGCTCGGATCGATTTCCACCGAGGCTCACACCACGCTCGCGGTCGCGATGAACCGGATCGGCGGCAAGTCGAATACCGGCGAGGGCGGCGAGGATCCGATGCGCTTCAAGCCGATCACGCAGGCGATGCGCCTGTCCGAGGTTATCGGCGAGAGCCGCGTCGCGCGCGACCTCGAACTCAAGGCAGGCGACAGTCTGCGGTCCTCGATCAAGCAGGTTGCTTCGGGGCGTTTCGGTGTGACCGCCGAGTACCTGGTCAATGCCGACCAACTGCAGATCAAGATGGCGCAAGGCGCGAAGCCGGGCGAGGGGGGGCAGCTTCCCGGGCACAAGGTCAGCGAGTACATCGGTTTCCTGCGCCACTCGGTGCCGGGCGTGGGCCTGATCTCGCCGCCGCCGCACCACGACATCTACTCGATCGAGGATCTGGCGCAGCTGATCCATGATCTCAAGAGCGCCAATCCGGCGGCCTCGGTTTCGGTCAAGCTGGTGTCCGAGATCGGTGTGGGTACCGTGGCTGCGGGCGTGGCCAAGGCGAAGGCCGACCATGTGGTGATCGCCGGACACGATGGCGGAACGGGGGCATCGCCCTGGTCCTCCATCAAGCATGCCGGCTCGCCGTGGGAACTCGGCCTTGCCGAAACGCAGCAGACCCTGGTGCTCAACCGCTTGCGCGGGCGTATCCGCGTGCAGGTGGACGGGCAGATGAAGACTGGCCGCGATGTCCTCATCGGAGCCTTGCTCGGAGCCGACGAGTTCGGCTTCGCCACTGCGCCGCTGGTCGTAGAGGGCTGCATCATGATGCGCAAATGCCACCTCAACACCTGTCCGGTCGGCGTCGCAACGCAGGATCCGGTACTTCGCCAGAAGTTCACCGGCCAGCCCGAGCACGTGGTGAACTATTTCTTCTTCGTGGCCGAGGAACTGCGCGAACTGATGGCGCAGCTCGGCATTCGCCGGTTTGAAGATCTGATCGGGCGTTGCGATCTGCTCGACATGCGAAAGGGCATCGCGCACTGGAAAGCGAAGGGGCTGGACTACTCGCGCATCTTCCACCGCCCTGAGGTGCCGGCCAGCGTTTCGCGCAGGCAGGTCGAGGAGCAGGACCACGGGCTGGAGAAGGCCCTCGACAATCAGCTCATCGAACTTGCACGCGCGGCGCTGGAGACCGGAGCGCCGGTCGAGATCGATCTGCCGGTGCGCAACATCAACCGCACTGTGGGCGCGATGCTGTCCGGCAAGGTCGCTGCCAGATACGGCCATGCGGGACTGCCCAACGACACCATTCACATCCGCCTGACCGGCACTGCGGGCCAGAGTTTCGGCGCCTTCCTGGCGCGCGGCGTTACGCTCGATCTGGTCGGCGAGGCCAACGACTACGTCGGCAAGGGGCTTTCGGGCGGGCGCATCATCGTGCGTCCCCGCGACGAGTTCCGCGGCGCCACCGCGGAGAACATCATCATCGGCAACACGGTCCTGTATGGCGCGATCGAGGGCGAGGTCTACCTCGCCGGTGTCGGTGGCGAGCGTTTCGCAGTGCGCAATTCGGGCGCCACGGCGGTGGTCGAGGGCGTCGGCGATCATGGCTGCGAATACATGACCGGCGGCACGGTGGTCGTGCTTGGCCACACCGGGCGCAATTTCGCCGCGGGCATGTCTGGCGGCATCGCATACGTGCTCGACGAAGACGGCACGTTCGAGAAGCGCTGCAACATGGCGCAGGTGGCCCTCGAGCCGCTGCCCGACGAAATCGAGGCGCGCAAGGGCTCCGAATCCGGTGACGAACTGGAGTCGCTGGGTCATGTAGACATCGATCATCTCGAAATGGGTGACGAGCTCATCCTCAAGGGACTGATCGAACGTCATGCGCGTTTCACCGGCAGCGCGCGTGCCCGTCATATCCTCGACCACTGGCTCACCTTCCGCACCCATTTCGTGAAGGTGATGCCTATTGAATATCGCCGCGTGCTGGCCGAGCTGGCCGAGCAGCGTCAGAATCGACTGGAGGCCGCGTAAACATGGGAAAACCTACAGGATTCCTGGAGTACCAGCGTCTGTCCGAAGCCTATGAACCGGTGCCGGAGCGGGTCAGGAAGTACAAGGAGTTCGTGCTGCGCCTGACCGATGAGGAGTCCGCGATCCAGGGGGCGCGCTGCATGGACTGCGGCATTCCGTTCTGTACCAACGGATGCCCGGTGAACAACGTCATTCCGGACTGGAACGATCTCGTATATCGCAATCAATGGCGCGAGGCGATCGAAATCCTGCATTCGACCAACAATTTTCCCGAGTTTACGGGGCGGATCTGTCCCGCACCGTGCGAGGCCGCGTGCACGCTCAACATCAATGACGACCCGGTCGGGATCAAGTCGATCGAGCACGCGATCATCGACAAGGCCTGGGAGGAGGGTTGGGTCGGGCCGCAGGCGTCGGCGACCCGAACCGGAAAGAAGATCGCGGTAGTGGGGTCCGGTCCTGCCGGGCTTGCGACGGCGCAGCAACTTGCGCGCGCCGGGCATGACGTCACCGTGTTCGAGAAGAGCGACCGCATCGGGGGGCTGCTGCGTTACGGCATCCCCGACTTCAAGATGGAAAAGGGGCTGATCGATCGGCGTATCGAGCAGATGCAGGCCGAAGGCGTGACGTTTCGTGCCGGCGTTCTGGTCGGGCCGAAGGATCTGCCGCCGGGGGTCGTCAGCGACGCGAAGGAAGTCATCACAGCCGAGACGCTGCAAACGACGTTCGACGCGGTCGTGCTGGCCGGGGGCTCCGAGGTTCCGCGTGATTTGCCGGTGCCCGGACGCGAACTCGACGGAGTGCACTTCGCGCTCGAGTTCCTCGTGCCCCAGAACAAAGAGGTCGCCGGCGGGAGTCCCAATCCGATCTCGGCCAAGGGCAAGCACGTCGTGGTGATCGGTGGGGGCGACACCGGTTCGGACTGTGTCGGCACTTCGAATCGGCACGGCGCCGCGTCGGTGACCCAGTTCGAGTTGCTGCCGATGCCGCCCGAAGAGGAGAACAAAGCCCTGACATGGCCGTACTGGCCGACCAAGCTGCGTACCTCCAGTTCACATGAGGAAGGATGCGAGCGGGATTTCGCCGTTGCGACCAAGGCGTTCATCGGCGCGGACGGCAAGGTCACCGGCCTCAGGGCCGTCCGGCTTGAATGGAAGGACGGCCGGATGAGCGAGGCGCCCGGGTCGGAGTTCGAGCTCAAGGCCGATCTCGTGCTCTTTGCGATGGGCTTCACGCAACCGGTGGGCGGTGTCCTCGATGCATTTGGTGTCGAAAAGGACAAGCGCGGCAATGCGAATGCGACCACCGACGGCGACGGCTGCTACGCAACCAACGTTCCCGGCGTTTTTGCGGCCGGTGACATGCGTCGCGGCCAGTCTCTGGTTGTGTGGGCAATACGGGAAGGCCGACAGTGCGCGCGCGAAGTGGACGCATTCCTCATGGGTGAGAGCTTCCTCCCACGCTGAACGTTGCGGTCGAACTTCCCCAAAGGGTCAGAGCCCCAGCAGTTCGGCCGTGTAGCGCGCAATAATGGCCTCTTCGTTGGTCGGCACGACCGCAACCGCAACGCGACTTGCGATAGCGTCAATGCGGCGGGCGCCGGTGGTCGGCTGCAGGTTGGCCGCAGCGTCGATGTGGATGCCGAGCCATTCCGAGAGCGCGGCAACCTTGTCCCGCACCGGCGCGGCATGCTCGCCGATGCCGCCGGTGAACACCAGCGCATCCAGCCCTCCCGCCGCCGCCGCGAGCGATCCCAGTTCGCGGGCGATACGGTAGCAGAAAAGATCTACGGCCTCGGCTGCCTCCGGCGCATCGCTGGCCAGCAGCGCGCGCATGTCCTGACTGATGCCGGATACACCGAGAAGACCCGATTCGTTGTACACGAGCCGGGTGAGATCCGCCGCGCTCATCCCCTTCTGTTCCAGCAAGTAAAGCAGAACGCCCGGGTCCAGACTGCCGCAACGCGTGCCCATCATCAGTCCCTCGACGGCGGTGAAGCCCATCGTCGTCGCCACGCAGCGCCCTTCCCGCAGGGCGCACATGGACGCCCCATTGCCGAGATGGGCGATCACCACGGAACCTGCAGCCCGATCGGCCCCGACGACCCGGACCAACTGGCGCGCCACGAAATCGTAGGACAGGCCGTGGAAACCATAGCGCTTGATGCCCTCCGCCGATAGTGCGCGCGGCAGCGCATAGGCCTGGGCGATGGCGGGCTGGGTGCGGTGGAAGGCGGTGTCGAAACAGGCGACTTGCGGAACGTCGGGCATCAGCGCGGTCACGGCGCGCACCGCGCGTAGATTGTGTGGCTGATGCAGGGGCGCCAACGGCACCAGCGCGTCGAGCGCGGCCAGCACCCGGTCGTCCAGCAGTACGGGCGCGCTGTAGCGCTCCGCGCCATGCACGACGCGATGGCCGGCCGCGACGATCTCCATGTGGGGGTTGTGCCGCGCGAGCCATCCGAACAGATGATCGAGTGCGTCGCGATGCTGGGCACTTTGCGCGCCGGCCGTTGCCACCGCTTCGTGAACCTTTTCCCCATCGGCCGTTCTCGCAATCAACTCCGGTGTCGCGCCGATGCCATCGATTTGACCGATGAGTGTCGGGGTATCGCCCAGCGTCGGGTCGATCGAAAACAGGGCGAACTTGAGGCTGCTCGAACCCGCGTTCAGGACCAGGACCGCTCTCACGGGCGCATTGCCTCGCGCTTGCGGTGAGCCATGAGCTGCACGACCGCGCAGGATGCGGCGCGCGTTTCGGCCGTATCGGCGCGGCTGGTGAGCACGATCGGCACCCGCGCGCCGAGAACGACTCCGGCCATCAGCGCATTGCCGAAGTATTCGAGCTGCTTGGCCATCATGTTTCCGGATTCGAGGTCGGGAACCACCAGGATGTCGGCATTGCCCGCTACCAGGGAGCGGATCCCCTTGCTCTTCGCGGCGACCAGCGAAATCGCGTTGTCGAAGGCGAGCGGCCCGTCCAGCAGCCCGCCAAGGATCTGGCCACGATCGGCCATCTTGCACAGGCAGGCGGCATCGATCGTCGAGCGCAGCTTCGAGGTCACCGTCTCCACCGCCGAGAGGATCGCTACCTTGGGCTCCACCAGTCCCAGCACATGGGCGAGATCGATGGCGTTCTGAACGATGTCGACCTTGGCCTCCAGGGTCGGTTCGATGTTGATCGCGGCGTCGGTGATCATCAGGGGGTGAGTGTAGCTCGGCACGTCCGCGAGGAAGACATGGCTCACGCGCCGCTCGGTGCGCAGGCCGGTGGAGGACGACACGACCGCCCCCATCAGTTCGTCGGTGTGCAGCGAGCCCTTCATCAACGCCTCGACCGTCCCGTCACGGCACAGTGCCACGGCGGCGTCGGCGGCTGCGTGACTGTGCGGTACGTCGATGATGCGAAAACCTCGCAGGTCGATGTCGTGTTCCTCCGCGATCGCGCGGATCTTCGCTTCGGGACCGACCAGAATGGGGTCAACCAACCCGGCTTCGGCGGCCTGGATCGGGCCGCGCAGCGATTCCGCATCGCACGGGTGGGCAACGGCAATCGGGATCGGCGACAACCCGGACGCGATCGAAAGCAGGTGACGGTAGCGCAGTTCGCGATCGGAGATCGTGACTTCGGGCAGCTGGATGCGCGGCCGCTTGACCTTCTCGGTCGGCGCCTGGACCTCGGCGATGCCATCGATGATCTTGAGCCCGTCCTGGTTGACCGCGAGGCAGTCGAACACGATGTGATGGTTGTGATCGTGCTTGCGGCTGCAGGTGATGGTGATCGTGATGGTGTCGCCGATGCTGATCGGGCGCCAGAAATTCAGGCTCTGTGACACGTACACCGTACCGGGACCAGGAAACTCCGTACCGAGCACCGACGAGATCAGCGTGCTGCCCCACATGCTGTGGCCGACGACTTCGCGGAACTGGCTCGAGCGCGCGAACTCGGCATCGACATGGGTCGGATTGACATCCCCGGACATCACCGCGAAAAGGTGGATGTCGTCAGGGCGCAGGGTGCGGACCAGTTGCGCATGATCCCCGACCTGGATTTCATCGTAGGTCCGGTTCTGGATGAATTGAGTGACTGGCTTGTTCACTTCGGATCTCGCTATGCGTCGCAACGCGCCCATTCTACCCTTGTCATGCGTCCGCAACGTTTCAGCCGGGGTCGTCTGTGTGCGCTGCAGCATCCGAAGCGCATGGGGGCCGAGCGTGCGCTGCGGCACAGCCGGTCACATGTCCGCATGCTAGAATCTGCGGCGAATCGGAACGCATCGGAGCACACATGGAAGTAGCGATTCTTGCCGCCGGCAAGGGTACGAGAATGCGTTCGGAATTGCCCAAGGTCCTGCATCCGATTGCCGGACGGGCAATGCTCGAACATGTGGTCAACACCGCTCGAGCCCTCGGCGCACGGCGTATCTGCGTCGTGTTCGGGCACGGTGGCGAAGCGGTGCGCGAGCGACTAGATGCCCCCGATCTGCTGTGGGTCCGGCAGGAGCCGCAGCTGGGCACCGGTCATGCGGTGCAGCAGGCGTTGCCGGAGCTCTCGGACGATGCGCCGGCGATGATCCTCTATGGCGACGTGCCCCTGATCGGCCTGCCGACGCTGCGGCGCCTCGAGGCTTCCGCGACAGGCGGACGCCTGGCGCTGCTCACGGTGGAAATGGACGACCCCACCGGCTATGGTCGAATCCTGCGCGATGCGGCGGGCAAGGTCACGCGCATCGTCGAACAGAAGGATGCAAGTCCGGACGAACTGCGGGTCCGCGAGATCAACACCGGCATCCTGGTCGCGCCCGTGCACAAGCTGCGCGAATGGCTCGGGCGCGTCGGTAACGACAATGCGCAGCGCGAGTACTACCTGACCGACATCATCGCCCTTGCGGTGGCCGACGGCACCGAGGTGGTGACCGTCGCTCCCGATGCATTGTGGGAAACGCTGGGCGTCAACAGCAAGACCCAGCTCGCGGAGCTGGAGCGAATCCATCAGCGCAACATCGCCCGGCGCCTCACCGACGAGGGGGTGACCCTGATCGACCCGGCGCGCATCGACGTACGCGGCGAACTGGCGTGCGGGCGCGACGTGGAGATCGACGTCAACTGCGTGTTCGAGGGCTGCGTTGAACTCGGCGACGGGGTCCGGATCGGGGCCAACTGCGTGCTGCGCGACGCGGTCATCGGCGCCGGAACCCAGGTGGCGGCATTCTCGCTGATCGAGGACACGACCACCGGCCCGGGCTGCGTCATCGGGCCCTATGCGCGCACGCGACCCGGAACCGAACTCGGCGGCGATGTCCATATCGGCAACTTCGTCGAGGTGAAGAACAGCTACATCGACGATCATTCCAAGGCAAATCACCTCGCCTATATCGGTGACACCGACATCGGCCAGCGGGTCAATGTCGGCGCGGGCACGATCACCTGCAACTATGACGGCGCCAACAAGCATCGCACCGTGATCGAGGACGACGTCTTCATCGGATCGGACACCCAGCTCGTCGCACCCGTGCGCGTGGGGCAGGGTGCGACGCTCGCGGCAGGCACGACCCTGACCAAGGATGCGCCGGCGAACCAGCTCACGGTGTCGCGCGCGAAGCAGGTCAGCATTGCCGGCTGGAAGCGGCCGGCCAAGAAGCAGTAGCGCGTCAGGACCCGGAGAGAATCATGTGCGGCATCGTTACAGCCATAGCCACCAGCAACGTCGTGCCGGTCCTGCTCGAAGGACTGCGCAAGCTCGAATACCGGGGCTATGACTCGGCCGGACTGGCCGCGCTCGACAACGGCCTGCAGCGTCTGCGCTCGGCCGGGCGCGTCGCCGAGCTGACCGCGCTGGCCCGAGCGCACGGGCTCAAGGCCAACATCGGCATCGCCCACACCCGGTGGGCGACCCACGGCGTGCCCTCGGAGCGCAACGCCCATCCGCACGTGTCGGCCACCCTTGCCGTAGTGCACAACGGCATCATCGAGAACTTCGAGCAGATTCGGGAGCGCCTCGTGGCGCGCGGCTACGTTTTCGCTTCCGAGACCGATACCGAGGCGATTGCCCACCTCGTGCACAGCAAGCTCGATGCGGTGCCGGACCTGTTCGAGGCGGTACGCCTCGCCACCAACGAACTCATCGGCGCCTACGCGATCGGCGTGATCTCCGAAGCCGACCCGTTCCGCGTGATCGTCGCACGCCACGGTGCGCCCCTGCTGCTCGGGGTCGGCGACGACGGCATGTACGCCGCGTCCGACACCGCCGCGCTGCTGCAGGTCACACGCAAGGTCATCTATCTGGAGGACGGCGACCTGGCCGAACTGCGCCTGGACGGCTACCGCATCGTGCGCCCCGACGGCGCTCCGGTCGAGCGCGAGATGCATCTGTCGAGCCTGTCCGCCGATGCGGTGGAGCTTGGCCAGTATCGGCACTACATGCAGAAGGAGATCTTCGAGCAGCCGCAGGCCCTGGCCAACACGCTGGAGATCATTGCCGGCGGCGGCACCGTGAGTCCGCAACTGTTCGGCAGCACCGCCCTCGAGACCCTGTCGGGCGTGCGCCAGGTGCTCATCATCGCCTGCGGCACGAGTTACCACGCCGGGCTGGTGGCGCGATACTGGCTCGAGTCCATCGCCAGGGTGCCGTGTTCGGTCGAGATCGCGAGCGAATACCGCTA
>DAOMNN010000084.1:0-12720 GCA_035443825.1 Rhodocyclaceae bacterium
CCATCCAACATACACGCCGCATGCCACTCAAAGCACGCGGCGTGTGTGCGTCTACACGGGGGTAATGGCCGCTCGGGCCGATTGCCGAATCCGGGTAGCTCCAACTCGGCTTGCACGGCTGGCGCCGTGTATGATGTTCTTCCCTCGTTATCGTTTGCGCGCAATTGGCGGTCGATGCGTTGCTGCGTTCGGTTTGATGCCCCTCACTAGTCAAGCAATTGCCCTGCTCGATATGGTCTATCGTGTCGGAGCCCCACGCTTTCATGAACTGTCGGTGGCGCAGGCCAGACGTTCGTTCGAAAAGCTGCAGTTTGCGTTTCGGCCGGACGCTCCCTCCGTTGCGTCTACCGTGGATATTCCAATCCAGCGCGACGATGCGTCGGTGCTGTTCGGCAGGCTGTATCGTCCGGCGTGCTGTGAGCCTCGTGACAGGTTGCCACTCTTGATCTACTTTCATGGTGGGGGGTGGTGCGTCGGAAATGTCGACAGCTACGACGTGCTGTGCCGGGAACTGGCGAACGGCGGGACATGCGCTGTCTTGTCGATCGACTATCGGTTGGCGCCGGAGCACCCGTTCCCCGCGGCCTTGGTCGACGCGTCGACCACGGTTAGCTGGGTGCTTGAACATGCAGAAGACCTTGCGATTGATCCGGAGCGCATCGCGCTTGGAGGGGATAGCGCAGGGGGAACGCTGGCACTGGTTACGACCCTGGAGCGGCGTCGAAAGGGGACTGATCTGCCGAAGTTCTTGCTGCTCATCTATCCGTGCACGGACATCGCGAGCGAAAGGCGGTCACGGAAGCGCTATGAGGAAGGTTACCTCCTGGACCGCGCAAGCCTCGAGTGGTTCTTCTCAAAGTATCTTCCGGATGGGGATGTGGGCGATTGGCGCGTGTCGCCCATCCAGGCGGATTCCCTCGCGGGGTTGCCGCCGATCATGCTTGTGATGGCCGAGTGCGATCCGCTGACCGATGATTGCGTTGCATTTGCAGAGCGTGTCCGGTGCGAGGGCGGCAAAGTGGATGAGGTCTGCGTCGGAGGCATGATTCACGGCTTTCTGACCCTCGGTAAGTTCTTTCCGGAGGCAAGTCGAACCATTGACGTGATCTCCCTGCGGCTGCGTCATGAGTTGGCTGGAACAGATGCAATGAGAGTGACTTGTGAACAGGGCATTTGAATAAGTCGCTGTTCTGTTGGAAATGGCAATGGTATTATCGTCCGCCTCTGCAGGTCATCAAAACGCAATCAAAGAGGTGTAAAAACAGAAAGATACGTTTCCGTACATGTTTGTCACCGGTTCATTGCTGGGAGAAGTCGTTGCCGTGTGATGCATTTAACAAACCGACGGGGCTTTGTCCTCTATCGTAGGGATGAGGGTCATGCAAGACATCTGACCTCGCCCGCTTGGACGGGCGGTCGGCGACCAAGAATCGGGTGGTGACGGGATGCGCCGTACGTGGCGTCCGGCACCGATAAACCAACACACACAGAATCCGGGCCAGTCGCTATCAGCTGACATGGCCCTCCGGAGCGTCCCTGGATGTCCCTATGCTGAAGGTTTTCAGTCACTACTTTCCGTCCCACACGTTGCAGCAGGTCATCTTCGACGCCAGCCTGTTGTTCTTTGCGGTGCTTCTCGTTGCAGGACTGCAGGTGCATGGATCGGAAACCCAATGGCGACTGGTGATTCCATCGGCACTGCTGTTCGCCATCGTCATGATTCTCCTGAATAGCGTGATGGGTTTGTATAGGCTGTCTGGCGGGGGAGTATCGGGGCGGAGCACTGCGATACGGATCGTCTTCTCGGTACTGATCAGCATTCCCGTCGCGTTCGGCGTTTTCCGGGTTCTCCCGTGGGGGCATTTCGCTTCGGAGGCTATCCAGATCTCGGTGGTGATGCTGCTCGGCCTGATCCTGATAATGCGTGGCTTCGTCAATCGTCGAAATGCGACGTCCGTGTTCCGGCCTCGGGTGTTGATCATCGGGACGGGCGCCGATGCCGCTGCTGTAGCCTATTCCCTGACCCACCCGGTGCAGCGAGGCGTGGAGATCGTGGGATTCTGTCCGACGAGTGGAGAGGATGCGCCCGAGGTCGATCAGCGCAAGGTGCTGAAGCCGTCGGGCAGGCTACTTGATACGATTCGCGAGCACCGGGTCAATGAGATCATTGTTGCGGTCCGTCAGCGCCGTGGCGGTGTGCTCCCCATTCGTGAGCTTCTCGACTGCAAGCTGATCGGTGTTCGTGTGCTCGACTTGTCCAGTTTCTTCGAGAGAACGCAAGGGCAGATCAGAGTCGATTCGTTACGCGCAAGCTGGCTCATATATGGCGACGGGTTTCGGCAGGGATGGGCGAGGACTTTCGTAAAGCGCTGTTTCGACCTCGTCGTGTCTGCGATCCTCCTGATTCTGGCACTGCCGGTCATGATTCTGACGGGCCTGCTCATACTGATCGAGGATGGTGCTCCGGTTTTCTACCGACAGGAACGGGTCGGGCTCGGCGGGCGCGTGTTCCGCGTGATCAAGTTCAGAAGCATGCGCCGCGATGCGGAAAAGGATGGCACGCCTCGTTGGGCAAGTTCGAATGACGACAGAACCACGCGTGTGGGGCGTGTCATCCGCAAGTTGCGTATTGACGAGCTACCGCAACTGTTCAACGTGTTCACTGGCGATATGAGCCTCGTCGGGCCCCGTCCGGAGCGGCCGTTCTTTGTCGACCAGTTATCGCAGGAGATTCCATTCTATTCGGTGCGTCATTGCGTGAAGCCCGGTGTCACGGGATGGGCGCAGGTCCGCTATCAGTATGGCTCATCCGTAGACGATGCGATTCAGAAGCTCCAGTACGATCTTTACTACGTGAAGAACCATACCCTGGTGCTTGACATTCTTGTCCTGTTCGAGACCGTAAGGGTGGTGCTTACCGGCGAGGGGGCCAACTGAGCCCGATCATTGCTCCCGGATCTGGTGACCGATGAGCCATTCGATCGCAGTTCCCGGGATGCAGGCCGGGTCACTCTGGTGAGACAATCCTGGCCGGGAGGTGGGGATGGGCCTTGAGTTGTCCGAGATCGCCGTGTGGGGTTACGGTCTTGCTGCCGTCGCCTATCTGGTTTTCGGTCTGTATCTATTCCGGGCATGGCGTGGAGGGCTGCCCGGCGGCGTTCTGCTGGTTGCCATCGTTAGCAGTTCGGTTTGGGCATTCGCGTCGACCTTCTTGAGTCTGAATCCCACGGACACGCTTTTTCGTGTGGCGGGTTTGCTCGACGTGCTGCGCAATGGGGCATGGTTCGCGTTTCTTGTTGTCCTGCTGCGGCCCCTTATTTCCGGCAGGGTACGCTGGCTGACGGTCGCGTCTGCCATAATGGTCGCGATCCTCGCCCTCAGCGTGTTGCTGGACAGTCTTGGGATCTCGGTCGGACCCAATCCGGCAAGAATGGTGCTGGGGGCATTCTTGGGCGCGGCCGTATTCGGTCTGGTTCTGGTCGAACAACTGTATCGCGACGTGCCGTCCGAGTCGCGCTGGGGATTGAAGCCGCTCTGTCTCGGTCTGGCCGCCGGCTATATCTTCGAACTTTATCTTTTCGCCGATGGATTCCTGTTCGGGCGTACCGATCCGGACGTATGGGCCGTGCGCGGCCTTGTCCACACGATGCTCATCCCTCTGATTGCGCTCTCGGCGGCGCGTAGTCCATCCTGGACCGTGCGGATTGCCGTCTCGCGCGAGATGGCATTTCACTCGACTGCGCTTGCCTTGTCCGGGCTCTACCTGCTGGTCATCGCAGCAGCGGGATACTACGTTCGTTATTTCGGGGGCGGCTGGGGACGTGCCCTTCAACTCGCCTTGCTGTTCGGTGGTCTGCTGCTGCTCGGGGTATTCGTGTTCTCGGGTTCCCAGCGTGCGAGGCTGCGCGTTTTCATCAACAAGCACCTCTTCCCCTATCGCTACGACTACCGCAACGAATGGCTGCGCTTCACCCAGGCGCTCTCCTCGGCGGGTGATTCCATGGATCTGGGTCAGTCGGTAATCAAGGCCTTGTCGGATCTGGTCGAAAGTTCTGGCGGCACTCTCTGGCTAAAGGACGGTCGGGGACGGTTCACAATGCATGCGCGACTCAATCACCCAAGATCGGATGCTGCCGAGGACGAGGCCAGTGACTTCTGCCGCTTCATTGACGAGCATGAATGGGTGATCAACCTCGAAGAGTTGCGTTCTCGTCCGGCGGATCACAAGGAGGTGGCGATCCCCGCCTGGCTCTCTGCAATGGCGGATGCGTGGCTTGTTGTGCCGCTGAAGTCGGGCGGTGTGTTGGTCGGTTTCGTGGTGCTCAGCACGGCTCGCACCCGGTTCGACATCAACTGGGAGGTGCTCGACCTGCTCAAGACGGCGCAACGACAGGCTGCAAGCTATCTGGCGCGGATGCAGGCTGCCGAAGCCCTGCTCGAGTCGCGCAAGTTCGATTCATTCAACCGGATGTCCGCATTCGTCGTTCATGACCTCAAGAATCTGGTCGCCCAGCTTTCCCTGATGCTGAAGAACGCCGAGCGCCACAAGGACAATCCGGAGTTCCAGGAGGACATGATCCAGACAATAACGCATGTTGAAGCGCGGATGCGCTCCCTCATGATTCAGTTGCAGGAGAAGAAATCGATCGAGCCCCCCAGAAGGCTCGACGTCATTGTCGTTGCCAATCGGATCGTGACTGCCAAACGTCATCAGTCGCCGCAGCCTCGACTGGCGTGCGATCCCTCGGGCGCATGCGAGGTTTACGCACATCCGGAACGGCTTGAGCGAGTGCTGGGCCATCTCGTGCAAAATGCTCTGGACGCGACTCCGGACGATGGTAAGGTATCGCTACGGATTCGCATCGCCGATGACGCGTTGGTCGAGATTGTCGTCGAGGACACGGGGTGCGGAATGAGTGACGAGTTCATGCGCTCGCGGCTGTTCAAACCATTTGAAAGCAGCAAGACCAGTGGAATGGGCATCGGCGTCTTCGAGGCGCAGCAATACATCAGTGAACTGGGCGGATCGATCCGGATCGAAAGCGAGGAGGGGCGTGGTACGCGTGTAGTCGTCCTCCTGCCGTGGGTGGCTCGCGGCGGGGCCGAACCGGTCGAAGATGCTCGTAACCCGAGTGACCACAATGACTGACAAGCGGCGAACGCTTCTCATCGTCGAGGACGATCCTGCGCTGCAGAAGCAGATGCGCTGGGCCTTCGACGATTTCGAAACAATTGTTGCCGACGACCGCGATAGCGCGATCGCGCAACTGCGACGTCACGAGCCGGCGGTCGTGACCATGGATCTGGGGCTACCGCCCGAGCCCGATGACGTCACCGTCGGGCTGGGGCTTCTGGGCGAAGTACTGGCACTTGCCCCGGACACGAAGGTCATTGTCCTGACGGGTCAGCACGATCGGGAGAATGCGGTCAAGGCGGTTGCGATGGGTGCGTATGATTTTTTCGGCAAGCCCTTCGAACCGGACCTTCTGACCTTGACGATCGAACGCGCATTTCGCCTGCACGACCTGCAACTGGAGAACCGTCAGTTGCGACAGATGCAGGGGAGTGCGCTGGCCGGCGTACTGACCCGCGACCCTGGCATGCTCAAGGTGTGCAGAACCGTGGAGCGCGTCGCATCGGCGAATGCCACCATAGCCCTTCTTGGCGAGAGTGGCACCGGTAAGGAGATCCTAGCACGGGCGCTGCATTCGGAGTCGCCGCGATCGAGCGAGCGCTTCGTCGCGATCAATTGCGCCGCCATTCCGGAGGCCCTTCTCGAGAGCGAGCTGTTCGGCTACGAGAAGGGTGCGTTCACAGGGGCCGTCAAGCAGACGCTGGGAAAGATCGAGGTGGCGCACAAGGGCACGCTCTTCCTCGATGAGATCGGTGACCTGCCCATGTCGCTGCAGGCAAAGCTGTTGCGCTTCTTGCAGGAGCGCGTGATAGAGCGCATTGGAGGCAGGGTCGAGATCCCGGTGGACGTGCGTATCGTGTGTGCGACGCACAGGGATCTCAAGGAGCGGATTCGTGAGGGCCTCTTTCGTGAGGATCTGTTTTACCGGCTGGCCGAGATTACGGTCGAGATTCCGCCTTTACGGGATCGCGAAGGCGATGCGGTGTTGCTTGCGCATGCCTTCGTGCAGCGCTTCTGCCAGGAGAACGGCCGCGCCACGCTCACCTTGTCCGACGACGCACTTGCCGCAATCGAAGCGCATGAGTGGCCAGGCAACGTCAGGGAACTGGAGAACTGCCTCAAACGGGCAGTCATCATGGCCGATGCCACCCAGATCACCGTCGACGATCTCGGGCTGGAATCCGCGCGGGTCGATCCGGATCTCCTCAATCTCAGGCGTGTTCGCGAAGAGGCCGAACGCCGTGCGGTGGTGCGCGTCCTTGCGCGTACCAACAACAATATCGCGCGTGCGGCAGAGATCCTCGGGGTCAGTCGTCCGTCACTCTATGACATGATGAGTCGCTTCGGGCTCAAGAAGGAGGGTTGAACATGATGTGTTCGGAAGCAAGGAGGCCGCGGTCAGGAGCGCGGCGCGGGGCCCCGAAGCTAGCGGCGATGGCGGTGTTGTTCACCGCATTGGTTCTTGGTGGCTGCAGCGACAGTCCGGACAGGATGCTAGATTCGGCCAGGGATTATCTCGCCAAGAACGATCTCAATGCGGCGAGCATTCAGCTCAAGAATGCGCTGCAGAAGGACGGATCACTGGCCGAGGCGCGTTTTCTACTTGGATCCGTCTACCTGGAGCAGGGTGATTACGCGGGATCGGTGCGCGAGTTGCGTCGAGCGATCAACCTCGGTTTCCCTGAGGCTAAAGTGGCGCCGCTACTCGCCGAGGCCCTCGTGATGTCGGGTGAGTTCGATAAGGTCCTTGGGGATTTTTCCGGCAGGACTCTCGAGGACAGATCCGGGCAGTCACGTCTTCTGGTTGCGATCGGTGATGCCCATATAGGGCTCAGGCAGGTCGATAAGGCACGGGACTCCTACCGGTCAGCGCTCGATACGGATGCTGCCAATGTGTCGGCATGGATCGGTCTCGGGCGCAGCAAGTTCTTCATGGGGGATCTCGATGGTGCGCTTGCGGATGCGGACGCCGCCCTCGCAGTTGACGCTGCCACGGGCGAGGCGCATGCCCTGCGTGCAGATGTCTTCGCAGCGCGCGATCAGTTGCCGGAAGCCATCGCCGCCCTCGAGGCGGCGCTCAAGTCGCAGCCGAGAGCCGTCAATTATCATTTCTCGCTCATTTCCATGTTGCTCGCAAGGAACGATCTCGACGCCGCCGAGCAACGCCTTCCGGCGATGCGGTCTGTCGCCGCCAGGCACCCATCGACGCTTTACCTGAAGGCGTTCATCGATTTTCGCAGGGATAGACTGCCGGAGGCACGCGACGCGATAACCGACCTGCTCAGACAACTGCCCGACCATCTTCCCGCACAGCTCCTGGCGGGGAATATTCACTTCAGGCTGAATGAACATGCGATGGCGCAGGATTACCTTGAGCGCGTCCTGGCGCGGTCGCCCGGCCAGCGCCTGGCTCGCAGGGCACTGGCTGCGTCCCTACTGGCGACCGGTGAGCCGGCGAAAGCGAAGGATGTGCTCGAGCCGATGTTGAGCGGGCAGAGCGCGGATATTCGCACCCTGTCGCTGGCGGGACAGGTCTACCTTGCTACCGGTGATTTCGATCGGGCGTCGGATTACTTCGCCAGCGTGGTGGCCGCCGACCCAGACAACGTGTCGGCGAGGACGCGTCTCGGTGTGACGAGGCTCGCAAGCGGCGATGTCGATCAGGCAATGGCCGACCTGGAGAGTGCGTCGCAGCTGGACGATACGCTGGTCCAACCGGACGTGGCATTGGTCCTGGCGCACTTGAGACGGGGAGATCTGGACAAGGCCGTCGCGGCGCACGAAGAGCTCGTGCGGAAACAGCCCGATATCGCGATGACGCACCATCTGAAAGGCGGGATCTTGCTCGCACAGCAGGACCTGGCGGCTGCCCGGGAAGCGTTTCTGAAGGTACTCGAGATTCAGCCGAACTTTCTTGCTGCGGCAGTCAATCTCGCGAGGATTGACCTGGCGGAGAAGGGCGTGGAGGTCGCCAGAGGGCACTTCGACAAGATCATCGCGCACAATCCCGGATCCGCCGATGCGTACGTGCTGCTCGCAGGCTTGCTCGAACAGACGGGCGCAGGCGCCGCGGAAGTCCGGTCGGTTCTCGAGGAGGGCGTCAAGGCAAGTTCCGGCGCGCATGGTGCAAAGCTTGCGTTGGCGCGTCATCATCTGCTCCAGAAACGGACATCGGCGGCGATAAGCCTGGCCCAGGAGGTGGTTGCCGCTGCGCCAAACAATCCCGCCGCGGTCGAGACTCTGGCCCGCGCGCAGTTCGCAGCCGGAGAGCATCAGCAGGCGGTGAGTTCGTTCGCCCGCTTTGCACGATTACAGCCCCAGACCCCGGAGCCGCTGATCTTGCTCGCGGAAGCGCAGCGCGTGGCGGGAGACCGCAGTGGTGCCGAGCAGTCGCTGCGTCGTGCGCTCGCGATGCGACCCGGGGTGACCCAGGCCGAGCAGCGGCTGCTGGCGTTTCTGATGGAGGCTAATCGTCCGGGCGAGGCGCTATCGTTCGCCCGGGAAGTGCAGAAGCAGCGCCCGGAAGCTGCCGTCGGTCATGTTTACGAGGGCGACATTCACGTCGCGTCCGGGAATTGGGGCGAAGCGGTCGCTGCCTTCCAGCGCGGACTGGACAGGAGTCGTACGGCAGACCTGGTCATCAGACTACATGCTGCGCAATTGCGCGCGGGCAAGCAGGCTGATGCGGAGCGGACTTCATCGGCATGGCTCTCTGCCGAACCTTCGGATCTTCAGGTTCGAAGCTATCTTGCGCAGACGGCACTCGGCGAGAGGCGTTACGAGGATGCCGAGTCAATCTACCGCGAGATGGTCGCGATCGGCCCCGACAGTCCCCTCGTGCTCAACAATCTGGCATGGGTCGCCGGACAGTTGAAGCGGTCGGACGCGATCGAGCTTGCCGAGCGTGCGCTCGCACTTGCACCCGACAACGCGGCGATCCTCGACACTCTGGGAATGCTTCAGGTAGACGCGGGCATGCATGAGAAAGGCGTCGAGAATCTTCGAAAAGCGGTCGCTCAGGCGCCTCAACTGCCTGCGCTTCGATTGAATCTCGCCCGTGCCCACGCCACGATGGGCATGACCAGCGAGGCAGGCAAGGAGATCGATGAAGTCTTGAAGCTGGCCCCTGAGGGAAGTCCGGTATACGAGGAAGCATCACGCCTGAAAATGGGGCTTTGACCGCAGTTGGATGCCCCGATGCCCAGGATTGCGTTCGGGTTGTAGTGCAACGGAATGGAAGAATCTGAATGACGACGATTGCCGTAATCGGGCTGGGCTATGTCGGCCTGCCACTTGCCGTGGCGTTCGGCAGGAACCATCGAACGCTGGGTTTCGATCTCTCCGCAGAGAAGGTGGCTGCCTATCGCGAGTTTGTCGACCCGACCGGGGAGGTTTCGTCGGATGAACTCAGGGCGGCGAGCGGCCTGTCCTGCCATACCGATGCATCGGTCATTGCTGACGCCGATTTCATCGTCGTGGCGGTCCCGACTCCCGTCGATGGGGCTCATCAGCCGGACTTGACGCCATTGGTGAAGTCGTCGGAAACGGTCGGTCGCAATCTCAAGCCCGGGGCGATCGTGGTGTTCGAGTCCACCGTCTATCCAGGCGCGACCGAAGAGGTCTGCATCCCCATCATCGAGCGTGAATCCGGACTTCGATGGAAGGAAGGGTTCTTCGTCGGATACTCGCCGGAACGCATCAACCCCGGCGACAAGGAACGCACGGTCACCAAGATCGTGAAGGTCGTGTCCGGAGATACCCCAGAGACGCTGGACAAGGTCGCCGCGATCTATGGCTCGGTGATTACGGCCGGGGTCTATCGGGCCAGTTCGATCAAGGTCGCCGAAGCAGCCAAGGTCATCGAAAACACCCAGCGTGATGTGAATATCGCACTGATGAACGAGCTGTCGCTGATCTTTCACCGCATCGGAATCGACACCACCGAGGTGCTCGAAGCGGCCGGAACGAAATGGAACTTTCTCCCCTTCAGGCCTGGGCTGGTCGGCGGCCACTGTATTGGAGTCGACCCCTACTACCTGACGCACAAGGCGGTGATGCTCGGGTATCACCCGGACGTCATCCTCGCGGGGAGGCGAATCAACGACGGCATGGGCAAGTACGTTGCGGAGCAGACGGTGAAGGAACTGATCGGGGCGGGATTCTCGATCAAGGGATGCGACGTCATCGTTCTGGGCCTGACCTTCAAGGAGAACTGTCCGGATCTGCGCAACAGCAAGGTCATCGATGTCATTCGTGAGCTCGAGAGCTTCGGCTGCAGTGTTCATGTCCATGATCCGGTTGCTTCGGCGGCGGAGGCCGAGCACGAGTATGGGGTGAAACTGAAAGACTGGGCCGATCTTCCCCGGGCATGTGCGATCGTCGCGGCCGTATCGCATCGGCTGTTCCTCGATACGTCAGTTGAGCAGGTGCTGGACAAACTTCAGCACGACGGCGTGCTGGTCGATGTCAAGGCTGCCTATGACGCCGCGAGTTTCGCTCGTCATGGAGTGCGGGTGTGGCGGCTCTGACATTGGTCTGCTAGAACACATCATGGACAGGGGCCTTTGGCGGACAAGGGGATGAAACGACTCACTCAACGAGTCTCGAGGTGGGCGCGCGCGTGGCTAGCCCGCATTTCTCACACCTGCGCTGCTGCGGCCGCCGATGCACTCGCTGTGGCACGCCATACTCCCTCATGCCGGTTCGACGTCGTGTCAGCTACGCCTTCACCGTCGCTCGGTCCGTGCGGCGCACCACAGCGGCGCCTCGACGCCCTCGCTACGCGCCGGCGTGAGAAATGCGGGCCAGTCATAGTCATCGCCTGCATCGCGCTTGGCACGGTTTCCGTTGCCCATGCTTCACACATCGGGATTCGTGCCTCGATTGCCGAGCATGCACGAGAACTCGCCGAGCAGGCATTGGCCTATGAGCACGGGGAGGGCGTACCACAGGATCCGGCGCATGCCGCTGTGCTGTATTGCGAGTCTGCGAGGCTGGGCGATGTCGAAGCCATGGTTGCGCTTGGCTGGATGTATGCCAACGGGCGTGGTATACCCCGCGACGATGCGCACGCGGGAACCCTGTTTCGGATGGCAGCGCAGCATGGCAATGAGTATGCTCAACGCATGATGCGCTTTACCGGGAGCGGTGGGGACTCGATACCCTCGTGCCTCAAGACTCCGCCGGCGATTTTCGCCGATAGCGAATCGCGCATCGAGGAGCGGATCAGTGCGCTGTCGCCGGCACGCCAGGCGATTGCGCGGCTGGTGGTGGAGCTGGCTTCCGATTACGAGATCAGCCCAAGCTTTGCTCTGGCCATTGCAATCACCGAATCGGCCTTGAATCCGCGGGCCGTATCGCCGAAGAATGCGATGGGCGTGATGCAGCTCATACCCGGAACGGCTGCACGCTTCAACGTACGTGACGTATTCGATCCCGCGGAGAACATCCGGGGCGGGTTGGCATACCTGCGCTGGCTGCTGGCCTACTTCGAGGGCGATACCCTGCTCGCTGCGGCTGCATACAATGCCGGCGAGGGCGCAGTGGAGCGCTATCAGGGTGTTCCCCCCTTCAGGGAGACGCGTGCTTACGTCGAGCGGATCATGCAGTTCATCAATTATCGTCATCATCCCTTCGATGCCGATCTCGTTGCGCCGAGCGAGATCGTGTCCGTATTGAAACTTGCGCGGCAGAAGGAGGATGGTTCATGAGTGGTGCGCCGTTTCCGCGTGTGAGCAGGAGAAGCGTTTTGTTCCGGCTCGGCGCCGCGGTGGGCTGCACGTGCGTTCCCATGAGCGTTCTTGCGGGTCTGATCGAGACCTTGCCGCGGATCAAGCCTTCGATCGTCGCCGTTGGCACGTTTCAACCCACGCGAAGTCCCTCCTTCCAGTTTCTGGGCACGGGTTTTGCCGTTGGCAACGGCCGCCTCATCGCAACCAACGCGCATGTATTGCCTAAGATCCTCGACGACGAACGCCTCGAAACGCTGGCCATTGCCGTTCCGGGCCCTCAGGAGGGTACGGTTTCAGTGCGCCCCGCACGCCTCGCAGCCCGGCAGGACGATCGCGATCTCGCGGTGCTGCGTATCGAGGGCACGCCATTGCCGCCGCTGTCCCTGTCCGCCGGTGCCGAGGTGCGGGAGGGGCAGACGATTGCATTCACGGGTTTTCCGATCGGCAACGTGCTCGGCTTCTCGCCGGTGACACACCGCGGCATCATCGCTTCGATCACGCCGATCGGCATTCCCCAGAATCGTGCCAAGGAACTCGACCCCGCGTTGATCCGCCGACTCGGCACCGATCCTTTCAGGGTCTATCAACTCGATGCGACCGCGTACCCCGGCAACAGCGGAAGTCCGATGTTTGATCCGGACACGGGACGCGTACTCGGGGTCATCAACATGGTGTTCGTGAAGTCCACCAAGGAGAACATCCTGAGCGATCCGTCCGGGATCAGTTATGCCGTTCCCGTCGAATACCTGAGCGCAATCCTGACGCGACTTGATTGAGGGCGTCTTGCGACGCAATCCGGGTTGGTCCCCCCGCCGGGAATCGAACCCAGATCTAGCGCTTAGGAGGCGCTCGTTC
>DAOMNN010000085.1:0-12677 GCA_035443825.1 Rhodocyclaceae bacterium
CCCTGAGTGACGGCACGTGTTTCGAGCCGGTGTCGATTCCCCGGTTCACCGGACGCGATCTGCCGCCTGTGAGCAGGTTGCTCATTCAGTTCATTCCCCCGCTGGCCATCATCCTGCTCGTCGTGACCGTGCTCGTGAATCCGGATGGCGTGGCCGCGGTCATCTCCGACCTGCGGACCTTCGTCACCGGCGGCTTCACCTGGCTGTTCGTGCTGTATTCGCTCTTTGCCGTCGCCGTGTGCGCCTGGCTCATCTTCAGCAAGGTCGGCAGCCGGGTCCGCCTCGGCGGGCCCAACGCGAAGCCGGAGTACAGCAACTTTGCCTGGTACTCGATGCTCTTTGCCTGCGGCCAGGGCATCGGCCTGATCTTCTGGTCGGTTGCCGAGCCGATCATGCTGCGTGACGACAGCCCGGTGGTGCGGACGCTGGGCAGCAACGTCGCCGGCAACGGCCTCGTGTGGTCCTACTTCCACTGGGGGTTCACGGCCTGGGCCATGTACTGCGTCGTCGCCGTGTGCCTCGCCTACTCGCACCACAACCTCGGCAAGACGCTCACCTTCCGCGAAGCCACCGTCGACCTGCTGCCGAAATGGTCCAGGGGCGCCGCCGGGGTGGTCATCGAGCTGCTGGCGATCATGGCCACCATTCTTGGTCTGGCCACCTCCTTCGGCTTTGCCGCGATGCAGTTCTCGTCCGGGCTCACCGCCTTCACCGGGCTGAGCTCGGGGCCCAGCCTCTGGCTGGTGGTCATTCTCGGCTTCGGCACGGTGGCCGCCATCTCGGCCTTCTTCGGCATCAACCGCGGCATGCGCCTGCTCAGCGAGACGAACTCGATCCTGAGCATCGTGCTGGTGGTGGGGGTGTTCGTGTTCGGCCCGACCGTCTTCATTCTGTCCAACATGACCGAGAGCTTCGGCGCCTACGCGATGAACTTCGCCGCGATGAGCTTCTGGACCGATGCGCCGAGCACGGCCGGCACGCTGGCGTCGTGGAAGGACAGCTGGAACGGCTGGTGGACGGTCTTCATCTGGTGCTGGGTGATCGCGTTCTCGCCCTTCGTGGCGGGCTTCATCGCCCGCATCTCGCGCGGTCGCACGCTGCGCGAGTTCGTCATCGGCGTCACCATCATCCCGTCGCTGATCGTCATGGTGTGGATCGCCGTGATCGGCTCGGCCGCGATCTACTACGACGACCTCACCGCGCGCGGGGTGTCGGCAGCGGTCGGCAGGGACGTGTCCAGCGGCTTGTTCGTGATGCTCGAGGCGATGCCGGTGGTCGGCAGCGTGCTGATGATCGTCGCCACGGTGCTGGTCGCGACCTACTACGTGACCTCGCTCGATGCGGGGACCTATGCGCTGGCCGATTTCGTCTCGGCGCCCAAGAAGGCCGGCGCCTGCTTCCGCGTCATCCTGGTGTTCAGCATCGCATCGGTGACGACGGTGTTGCTGACCCTGGGCGGCACCGCAGTGGTCGATACGGTGCAGACCGGCACCATCATCGGCGGCTTTCCGTTCTCGATCGTGATCCTGCTGATGATCGTCAATACCATCCGGCGACTGCTCAAGCGCGACCGCGCGACCCGCGAACTGGAGAAACTGGTCAATAACCCCGACCCCAACGTCACCCTCCAGGTGCTCGAGCCCGATCAGGCTCGGCAGGACGCCCCCGCCGATCTGAGACCCGCCGCCGCCAGTGCCTGAGCATGCGCGTTTGACCCAGCCCAGGCCGGTGCAGCGATGGCCGGCCTGGGCTGGCACGCGCGCTGCGGCCGGGCCGGCTTCGGAAGCTGTGGCACGGGTTGTCGAGCCTGTTCAATTGATGTCTTCGGTAGCAGTAATGCTCACAGACATTGCATCAATTTCGCATCAGTGCTCTGTTAGCCTCATATCCGTCTGCAGGCTGATACGACATTGAGTGCGGAAGCGAGGAGTGAAGGGAATGCGTCGAGTCGTCGTGACGGGATTGGGAATTGTCTCCAGCCTGGGAAACACCCAGGCCGAGGTCGCCGATGCCCTGCGTCACGGACGCTCGGGGATCGGCTTCAATCCCGAGTACCGAGACGCCGGCCTGCGCTGCCACGTTTCCGGCAAGGTGGAGGCCGACTTCGATGGCATCGATCGCAAGCATCGCCGCTTCATGGGTGACGCCTCGGCCTATGCCTACCTGGCGATGCGGGACGCCGTGGCCGACGCCCGGCTGACGCCCGCGCAGGTGTCGAATCCGCGCACCGGCTGCGTGATGGGCGTGGGCGGCGGCTCCAGCGCGGACATCGTCGAGGCGAACGCGCTTCTTCGTGCCCAGGGCGTGCGCAAGGTTGGGCCTTATCGCGTGCCGCGCACCATGACGAGTTCGGTCGCGGCCTGCCTGTCGAGCTTCTTCGGCATCCAGGGGCTCAACTATGCGATCTCCTCGGCCTGCGCCACCAGCGCGCACTGCATCGGCCATGGCGTTGAACAGATCCAGTTCGGCAAGCAGGACATCGTCTTTGCCGGTGGCGCCGAAGCGATCCATGTCACCCAGACCTGCATGTTCGACGCGATGGGGGCGCTGACCACGGCCTACAACGACACGCCCGAACGCGCCAGCCGCCCATACGATCGCAATCGGGACGGCTTTGCCATCAGCGGTGGCGCCGGCGTGCTGGTGCTGGAAGAGCGCGAACACGCCCTGCGGCGCGGGGCGCAGATCTACGGCGAGGTGCTGGGCTATGGCACCGCGGGGGATGGGGCGGACATGGTGGCGCCGAATGGCGAGGGCGCCCTGCGCGCGATGCGTGCGGCGCTCGAGACCTGCCCGCTGCCGGTCGATTACCTCAACACCCACGGCACCAGCACCCCGGTCGGCGACCTGATCGAGATCGCGGCCGTGCAGCGCGCCTTTGGCGATGCGGTGCCGGCATTCAGCTCCACCAAGGCGCTCAGCGGACACGCGCTCGGCGCGGCGGGCGTGCATGAAGCCATCTATTGCCTGCTGATGATGCGTCATCGCTTCATGGCGGCGTCGCACAACATCGAGACGCCCGACCCCGAATTGGCTGGATTGCCGCTGCTGGCATCGACGGCTTCGGATATCGATGTGAATTGTGCGATGTCGAACAGCTTTGGCTTCGGTGGTGCAAATGCGAGCTTGATTTTTGCAAACTGCCCGGCTTGATCGCCCTGTCGTAAGGGCATACGGGCTGTTCCGTTTCAGTCGTTCGAGTAATTGCCGCCGGGAAATAGGGCGCAGAGAAGAAATTCAATAACACGCCTTGGCATTCGAGAGAATGCCTTCTGCTGGCATCCTTCGAGTGCCTGTTGCAGTCGGAATCCGTCGATATCTCTATCCGGAACGGCTGCCTTCAATTCGATATTCAAATTCCTTGATCGTGCACGGATACCCCGGGTTTCCGTGCATTTTTTTTGCGCGCAAATTGGATGCGAAATTCCCGTTGGAGGGACGTTCGATTTCCGATCGTTCCCTTGCAGCGATGGCTGCACAAGCCGCCATCGAAGCGCAAGGAGTTTGAGCAAGTGGTTGTTTGTAAAGCATTAATCTGGCGATTTATATTGTGCGCATCATGGCTTTCATGATGTGCAATACCGGCTTGCATGCACCGTGATGGATTCGACCTGCACAAAGAAAGTGCATTTACTCTGGGAATTGAGCCGAATAATTCGGATTTACCCTGATTTGCGCATGGCACACAGTTTGCTTTATTAAGTTCTGATTGGATTCATCGGCAATCGAGCGCGAAATTCGGTCTGGTTGCAATGCCCCAATTGATGACTTGATGTCATTAATGAGCGCAGAAATGAAACTAATGATGCGAAAATTGAGGCCTAGAATGGATTCGCGTCACCTGGCTTGGATGTGTTCATCCGGGGGTAATACGGAAGCCTTTGATGAAGGAAGGCGCTGCAGGATGGCTTGAGAGGGTCGCAAGACGAATTGGCCGCCGTTTCGGCATGGGACGGCGGAAAGCAGATCGTTCTAAATGGAGAGCACAATGGCAAGGATTGGAGTCGATGTAGGTGGGACCTTCACGGATCTCGTTCTCGAGCTGGAGGACGAGCGTGCCGATGGGAAGCGCGTATTCGTGCACAAGGTCCCGAGCACGCCCGCCGACCAGTCGGAAGGCGTGCTGCGCGGTGTCCTCGAGATCTGCCAGATCGGCGGTATCGCGCCCGGCGACGTGCGCATGATCGTGCATGGCACGACGGTGGCCACCAACATCACCATCGAGCACAACGGCGCCGAAGTCGGGATGCTGACCACGCGCGGCTTTCGCGACATCCTGCACATCGGTCGCCACAAGCGCCCGGAGAACTTCTCGCTGCAGTTCGACGTGCCGTGGCAGTCGCGGCCCCTGGTCAAGCGTCGCAACCGCATCTCGATCAGCGAGCGCATCATGCCGCCGCTTGGCGAGGTGGCCGTCGCACTGGACGAGCAGGAGGTGCGCGCCGCCGCCGAAGTCTTCAAGCAGCGCGGCATCCAGTCGGTGATCGTCTGCTTCCTGTACTCCTTCCTCAATGACGCGCACGAGCGCCGCGCCAAGGAGATCGTCCTCGAGGTGCTGCCCGACGCCTATGTGTCGTGCTCGTCCGAGGTGGCGAACGTGATCCGCGAGTACGAGCGCTTCTCGACTACCGCGATGAACGCCTACGTCGGGCCCAAGACCTCGCACTACCTCAAGAATCTCGAGCAGAAGCTGCTGGGCGCCGGCATCAAGGCCCACCTGCGCATCATGCAGTCCAACGGCGGCGTGTCGACGGTCGAGAAGTGCTCCAGCGAGGCGGTGTCCATCCTGATGTCCGGCCTCGCCGGCGGGGTGATGGGCGGGCGCTGGTCGGGCGCGCTGTCGGACGAGAAGAACATCATCACCGTAGACATCGGCGGCACCTCGGCCGACTTCAGCACCATTCCCGACGGCCAGGTGCGGATCATGAACCCGCGCGACACCTATGTCGGCGCCTACCCGATCCTGGCGCCGATGATCGACCTCGCGACGATGGGCGCCGGCGGCGGCTCGATCGCCTACATCGACGAAGGCGGCGCCTTCCGCGTCGGACCGCGTTCGGCCGGGGCCTACCCGGGGCCGGCCTGCTACGGCAAGGGCGGCACCGAGCCCACCGTGACCGATGCCCAGGTGGTGCTGGGGCGGCTGGACCCGGACCACTTCCTCGGCGGCGGCGTGCGCATCGATGCCGAACTGGCGCGCGAGGCGATCAGGAGCAAGATCGCCGAGCCGCTGGGCATGACGGTGGAAGAAGCGGCGCTCGGCATCCTGCGCATCATGAACTCCAACATGTCGCTGGAGATCCGCGCCAATTCGGTGGCGAAGGGCTACGATCCGCGCAAGTTCGCGCTCGCCGCCTACGGCGGTGCAGGTCCGCTCAATGGCGTGGCGCTGGCCGAAGCGGTGTCGGCGCGCGAGGTCATCATCCCGCCCGCGCCCGGCATCACCGCCGCCATCGGCCTGCTCGTCACCGACATGCAGTACGAATTCATGCGCTCGGTCCCGACCCTGCTGAAGGACGTCGAGCAGCCCGCACTGGACAAGCTGAACCGGGTGATCGACGAGCTCACCGAGCAGTGCAGCGAACGCCTCGAGGCCGACAGCGTGCTCAAGCAGGCGCGCCGCTTCATCCGCATCGCCGAGTGCCGCTATCACGGCCAGGGTTTCGAGCTGCGCGCGGACATCCCCGATGGCGTGCTCGATCGCGAGCGCCTGGCGGTGATCAAGGCGAATTTCGAGGAGCAGCACCGGCGCGACTACGGCTGGGCCTTCGATGACGTCGATGTCGAGATCGTCACGATCCGCATCATCGGCATCGCGCAAACCTTGCCCCTGAGCTGGCCGGAGCTGGAGGACGCCGCCGGCAGCAGCATCGACGAGGCGCTGATGTACGAGCGGCCGACCCTGTTCGATGACAAGAAGGTCTATTCCACGCCGCGCTACGACCGCAAGCGGCTGAAGGCGGGCCACCAGCTGCCCGGGCCCGCGATCATCGTCCAGCACGACTCGACCACGCTGGTGCCGCCGGGCTACCTCGCCCGCGTATCGGCCAAGGGCAACATCCACATCAATGCGCAACGCGTCCAGGGAGGTGCATGAAATGACTGCGTCCAACACCAAGGTTGATCCGATCACGCTGCAGGTCATCAGCGGCGGCCTGCATACCATTGCCCAGGAAATGGCGCATGTGCTGTACCGCATGTCCTTCTCGTCGATCATCCGCGAATCGCAGGATATCGGCGCCGGGCTGTTCGACACCCAGTTCAACACGCTGACCGAATCAGAAGGCTCGCCGCTGCACATCGGCTCGATTCCCGCCTATCTGCGCGGCATCAGCCAGTGCCTGCAGGGCGGGGTGTGGAACGAGGGCGACGTGGTGATCCACAACCACCCCTACTACGGCTCCAGCCACAGCCCCGACCTGTGCATCGTCGTGCCGGTGTTCTGGCGCGGCGAGCTGGTGGCCTTTGCCGCCAACACCGCGCACCACGTCGACATCGGCGCCGCCACGCCGGGCCTCATCATCGACATCCCGGACGTGTACGCGGAGGGGATGCTGTTTGCCGGCATCAAGCTGTACGAAGGCGGCAAGCGCAACGAAGGCCTGTGGCAGTACATCAGCCACAACAGCCGCACCGCCAAGCAGACCAAGGACGACATCGACGCCCAGATCGCCTCGGCCCAGCTCGGCGCCCAGCGCATGCAGGAGCTGCTCGACACCTATGGCAAGGAGGTGGTGTTTGGCGCCGCCAACCAGCTGATGGACTACACCGAGTCGATGATGCGCGCACGCATCGCCGAGATTCCCGACGGCGAGTATTTCGCCGAAGGTCTCCTCGATGACGACGGCGCCAATCGCGACAAGCCGCTGCCGATCAAGGTCTGCGTGCGGGTGCAGGGCGACAGCATCGAAGTGGACCTCACCGGCTCGGCCGACCAGGTGCCCACCGGCTTCAACGTGCCCTTCGAGGGCTCGACCAAGCCGGCCTGCTATTGCGCCTTCCGCGCCATGCTGACCGACACCGCGCTGACGGAGATCAAGCTGCCGCCCAACGAGGGCTCCTTCCGCCCGATCAGCGTCGTTGCGCCCAAGGGCTCGATCTTCAACCCGATCTTCCCGGCCGCGGCCGAGGCCCGCTTCACCCAGTGCAACCGCATGATCGACCTCATCATCCAGGCCCTGAGCCCGGTGCTGCCGCATCGCGCCACCGCGGGCAATTCGGCGGCGATCTCGTTCGCGGCCTACTCGGGCATCAAGCCGGAAGGCGGCTACTGGGTCTTCCTCGAGGTGAACGAGGGCGCGTATGGCGGCCGGCCGCGCTCGGACGGCCCGGATTCCATCGACAACCTGATGGCAAACACGCGCAACAACCCGATCGAGGACCTCGGCATGCACCTGCCGATGGTGTGCGACCGCTATGAGCTGCGCGACGACGTGATGCCCGGCGCCGGCAAGTTCCGTGGCGGGATCGGCGTGGTGAAGTCGCAGCGTCTGCTCGCGGATGGCGCGATCACGCACGAGTCCGAGCGTCACCTCGACGTGCCCTGGGGCGCCTTCGGCGGCACCGAAGGGGCGGCGGGCCGGGTCGAGATCTTCCTGCCCGATGGCACGGTGCGCGAGACCTACTCGAAGATCTCCAACCTGCGCGTGCCGGCCGGCGGTGGCATGACCTACTACTCGCCCTGCGGCGGTGGCTATGGCGATCCGCTCGACCGCCCCGCGCAGAAGGTGCTCGAGGACGTCATGGACGACTTCTGCACCCTCGATCGCGCGCGCGAGGTCTATGGCGTGATCATCTCGGAAGATCTCGTCCTCGACCTCGCGGCCACCCAGTCGCGACGCTTGCTGATGCGTCTCGAGCGCCAGGCGGATTCCGGCCCGAGCGTGGCCGAACCCGCATCCGCGTCGGCCTGACGCCTCCTGCTCCCTGACTCCGTAGCGTGTTTTCACCCGGTCGCAAGACCGGGTGAGGACGCGTGCGCGCTGGTTTCTCGATAGCTGAACCCGTCACAACTACAAAGGAGTTGCATCATGAATAGCGTCGACACGGCGGCTCTGCCGTCTGCGAAAGGGTCTGCGACAGCGGGCCGCTCCCACCTGCTGGAAGAGTCCATCCTGCCCGTCCTCAACTCGCAGCGCACGATCGGCACGCTCGGTTTCGTGTGGATCTGGATCGGACTCGCCGTCATCATCGCCACCTTCCAGCTTGGCGCGGCGGGCGTGCAGTCCCTGCCCTTGTGGCAGGTGGTCGCCGTCATCCTGCTGGCCAACGTCTGCCTCGCGCTGCTGATGACGCTGACCGCGGACATCGGCACCGAGCATGGCCTCTCGTTCGCGGTCTACCTGCGCGCCCCGTTCGGCACCGCCGGCACGCACCTGCCGGCCATCTTCCGCGGCATCGTCGCGGCAATCTGGTTCGGCATCCAGACCTATCTCGGCGCGCTCGCCATCAACGGCATCGTCGAGTACCTGACCGGATTCTCGAACTGGGCGCTGTGGTATGCGATCTTCGCCATCGTGCAGATCTGGAACACCGCCTGCGGCATCAAGGCGGTCGAGCGCCTGGCCGACATCGCCGCGCCCGCCATCATCGCGATCTCGATCTGGATGTACTACACGCTCGACGTGATGGCGCAGACCCAGGGCCTCAACATCTGGAACTGGGTGGGCGGCAAGGAAGCGACGGTGCTGACGCTGTTCCTCGCCAACATGGCCTTCTGGTCCACGCTGGCGATCGACATTCCCAACATCACCCGCTTCCTCAAGGTCGACGAGAACACGCGCAGTTTCGCCAAGCGCAACCGCCGCGTCTTCCTCGCCCAACTGGTCGCCCTGCCGATCACCCAGACCTGGGTCGCCGTCATCGGCGCGGCGGCCTTCATCGCCGCCGGCAACTGGGATCCGATCACGGTGATCCAGGGCAGCGCCACCGGCCTCTCGCTGATCGTGCTGCTGGTGATGGTGGTGCTGGCGCAGTGGTCCACCAACAACGCGGCCAACCTGATCCCGGCGGCGCTCACCTTTGTCAATGCCGGCGCGCCCTGGATCGGCTATCGCAGCGCGGTCGTACTGGCCGGCATCATCGGCACCCTGTCCATGCCCTGGCTGATTCTGGATAACCTCTTCAGCTTCCTGTTCTCCTATGGCTCCTTCCTGTCGGCCATCGGCGGCATCATGGTGGCGGACTATTTCGTGATCCGTCGCCGCCGCCTCAACGTGCCGGAACTGTACGAGGCGCATGGGCAGTTCCGCTTCATCGGCGGCATCAACCCGGCGGGCGTGCTCGCCTGGCTGGTTGCGGGCGGGGCGGCCTTCTACTCGGGCTCGTGGGCCTTCGTCGTCGGCCTGGTGCTCGGCTTCAGCCTCTACCTGCTGCTGATGTGGGTGTGGGTGCTGCCGCGCTACAAGCAGGCCGAGATCACCTCGGGCTACAGCGACCGCTACCTGGCCACGACCATGGGTCACAACTGGACCTACACCGCCGAATCGGGCTTCCGCCGCCTGCCCACCAGCCAGCTCGGCCACGACTTCGACCGTCGTGAGGATCTGTGATGCGGTGATGAAGCGATGAAGCAATAAAGCGAAGAGGAGGCGGCGCCCCGCCTGCGGGGTGCCGCCGTTTCACGCCGGCTGCTGCTCGGCACTCAGGCGGCCGGGTCGGCGCTCTGGGTGGCGAGCCGCAGCCGTGCCAGCTCCTGCTCCATGCTGTGCTGGAAGAGGCGAAAGCTCGGGCTCTGGTAGGCCGCACTCCAGGCCGCCACGGTCTCGATGGCAGCGTGCGTGCTCTCCACCGGCACGATCGCGATGTCCTTGCGGATGAAATTGCGCACCGATTCCGAATACAGCGAGATCCCCATGTTGGCCGCCACCAGGCTCAGGATGCCGGTGCTGCTGGTCGCCTCCTGCACCACCTGCGGGATATAACCCGACTTCAGGCACAGGTCGAAGACGAAGGAGCGGAAGGACTTCCAGCCGCTCTCCGAGCCGATGATGAATTTCTCGTCGCGCAGGTCTTCCATCCTGATCGAGCGCCGGTGCGCCAGCTTGTGCTTCTTCGGCAGCAGCACCACGGTGCGTTCGGTCGACAGGCTGAGGGTGTCGATGCCGTCCTCGTGCAGGGGGCCGAACAGGAAGCCGACGTCGATCTCGCCATTGCGGATGGCCTCGACCTGCACGTGCGAGGGCATGTAGGTCAGGTCGATGGTGACCGCTGGCTGCTGTTCCTTGAACACCTCGAGCAGGTGGGGCAGCGAGCTGTTGATCGAGAAATCGTTGTACGCGATCGAAATGCGGCCGATGTCGCCCCGCGCGGCCCGCTGCGCGAGCTGAACCCCGCGCTGGATGTGGGTGAAGGCCTGCTGGCACTCGGCCAGGAACAGCCTGCCGGCCTCGGACAGCGTCACCTGGCGGGTGGTGCGCGAGAACAGCTCGGCACCGACCTCGTCCTCCAGCGACTTGATCAGGCGGCTCAGTGCGGGCTGGGTGATGAACAGCGCCTCGGAGGCCTTCTTGAAGTGCAGCGACTCCGCAACCGCGATGAAGGCGCGCAGGTGGCGCAGGTCGAAGCGGATGGGGCTGCCCATGGGTGAGTCCGGCGGATGAGGAAGGGAGCGGGGATGGTTCCGCCCTGTGGCGAGGCTGTCAAGCCCGTGCGCCCAGTGCGCTGCTTGCTGCCATGCGGCCGTTGGATGACAGGCGGGCATGCGAGGCCGCGGCACTGGCGAGGCGTTGGTGATTATTGTCTTGAGTTGCAATAATCCATGTCGAAATACACCTAATTAGGACAATAACTCGGTCCTAGAATGGAAGCACGGAACAGCGGTGTGGCGATCTGCTTGTAGGAAAGTCCGGCACAGGCAAGAAAGTGGCGCATGGGGGCAAATCGGCCACGTACAGGTTCCCTAGGCTGCGGATTCGCCCCCCCTTCATCCACCGTCATGGGCGGCCGGCGCCGATGACGATACCGAGGTTAGGCCCATGTCAGCACAGACCGACCGCAGCGCTCCAACCGACGCCCTGGCAGCGGCGCCGGATGCCGAACAACTTCATCGCGACGCGATCGTGATCGACGGGCTGATCGTCGCGAAGTGGGGAAGCGCCTTGTTCGAAGACATGCAACGTGGCGGCCTGACCGCGGCGAACTGCACGGTCTCGATCTGGGAAGGGTTTCAGGACACAGTGGATGCCATCGTGGAGATGAATCGGCTGATCGATGCCCACCCGGAGCGGTTGCTCAAGGTTCGCTCCACCGCCGACATTCTGCGTGCCAAGCGCGAGGGGCGCACCGGCGTGATCCTCGGCTTCCAGAACGCGATGGCCTTCGAGGATCAGATCGGCTACGTGCAGGTGTTCAAGGATCTGGGCGTCGGTGTCGTGCAACTCTGCTACAACACGCAGAATCTCGTGGGCACCGGCTGCTACGAGCGTGACGGAGGCTTGTCGGGCTTTGGGCACGAGATCCTCGCCGAGATGAATCGGGTCGGCATCCTGTGCGATCTGTCGCACGTCGGTCCCAATACCGCGCGCGAAGCCATCCTCGCGTCGACCCGGCCAGTCTGCTATTCGCATTGCCTGCCCAGTGGCTTGAAGGATCACCCGCGCAACAAATCCGATGACGAGCTGAAGTTCATTGCCGATCACGGCGGCTTCGTCGGCGTCACGATGTTCGCGCCCTTCCTGAAGAACGGGCCGCACTCGACGATCGATGATTATGTCGAGGCGATCCGTTATGTCTTCAATCTGGTTGGCGAGGAGCAGATCGGCATTGGCACCGATTTCACCCAAGGCCATGACCAGGCTTTTTTTCAACGCCTGGTGCACGACAAGGGCTACGCCCGTCGCTTGACGAACTTCGGCGAGATCGTCAATCCGCTTGGAATACGCACCGTGGGCGAATTCCCGAACCTCACCGCAGCCCTGCTGAGAGGGGGATTCAGTCCCGCCCAGGTGCGGCGCATCATGGGTGAGAACTGGCTGCGATTGCTCGCGGATGTGTGGGGCGGCTGATCCTGTCTCTCCGCGTCTTCGGGCGGCAGGGCTTCATCAACAAGAGCGGGAGGGCCAGGCAAGCAAGCAGATTTCAAATTTTCGAACAGGATCAGCGGGCCTTTTCAAGCTGATCTTTCATGATTCAAGAGGGCTTCAATCAAAGCCCCTGGATGGAGACAGACGACAGCTGCCTGCGTCAGCAGGCGCCTTCACGGGCAAATTCAGATCTGGTTTCGACTTGACGCCGAAAATCATGAAGTGAGTTATCGATTCAATTGGCTGCATTAATGTTCCAAAAAGAGGCATTTCGCAAACGCTGCTGCACGTGATGAGTGCGGCGTTGAGCGGGGGTTTCATGGAATGGATTGGCACGCCTTGTTGAATTGAATTTTCATGGGTTAGTTTAATAAAAACAAACGGTTGAGTTCAATAAATTAACTGGAACGATATTTGCTAAAGAGTTGGCGTGGGGTGGATGGAGAGATTTTCCGTCGTGCCTCATGTGTTCGAGTCTTGTGGGTGATGCGGCTGTGGTCAGCGTGATTTCGCCCGCAAGGATGAAGGCCGAATCGAGATTTCCATTAAGCATTTTGTTTTCTCGATCGTCGTTTATGAATTGCCAAAGGAGTGAATATCCATGAAGTTCGCGCAACTGAACAAGATTCTTGCCGGCGCCGCGCTTGCGCTGAC
>DAOMNN010000086.1:0-12405 GCA_035443825.1 Rhodocyclaceae bacterium
ACGTCAAGGGCCAGTGGAATCGACGCCGCGGATGTGTTGCCGTGCCGGTCCACCGTCGTGACGACCTTTTCCATCGGCAGACCGAGACGCTTCGCCGTCGATTGTATGATCCGGATGTTGGCCTGGTGCGGAATCAGCCAGTCGACACTTTCCACCGCCATCCCGGCATGCTCCAGGACCTCGTGCGCCACATCCCCGAGCACCTTCACCGCAAACTTGAATACGGCCTGGCCATCCATCCGCAAGAACGGATCGCCGATCACCTGACCGGCGGCGACCCCACCCGGCACGCACAGGATTGGATGGTGACTGCCATCCGCATGCAAGGCCGTGGTGAGAATACCGGGTACATCGGACGCTTCCAGCACCACCGCACCCGCACCGTCGCCGAACAGCACGCAGGTGCCGCGATCCGACCAATCCAGGATGCGCGAGAACACTTCGGCCCCGACGACGAGTGCACGCTTGTGACTTCCCGAGCGGATGAACTTTTCCGCCACCGACAGTCCGTAGATGAATCCGCTGCATACGGCCTGGATGTCGAAGGCCGCACTGCCGTTGGTGATTCCGAGCTTGGACTGGAGCAGCGTGGCCGTGCTGGGAAAGATGCAATCCGGCGTCGAGGTCGCGACGATGATCAGATCGATATCGTTCGCCTCGATCCCGGCTGCCGCAAGCGCGTTGAGACTGGCGGTGCATGCCAGGTCGCTGGCCGCAAGGCCGGGGGGGGCAAGATGCCGGGCACGGATTCCGGTGCGCCCGACGATCCATTCATCCGAAGTCTCGATGCCGCGAGCGACGAGATCGTCGTTGGTGACGGCTTCGCCGGGAAGACAGCTGCCGGTTCCGGCGACTCGGGCGTAGATCATGCACTTACTCCATCCATCGCCGCCATCCGGTCGGTAATGCGTTCAACGAGACGATTCGAGGCGGCCTCGGCCGCACGGTATATGGCCTGCTCGAAGGCGAACTCGTCGGCCGATCCGTGGCTCTTCACCACGACCCCGCGCAACCCGACGAGCGCCGCACCATTGTAGCGGCGATGATCGACGCGGTGCCTGAAACGCTTGAGTACCGGCATCGCGAGCAGCGCCATCGTCCGGGTCATCAGGTTTCGACCGAACTCCTCGCGCAGGAAACTGCCGAACATCTGGGCCAGACCTTCAGAGGCCTTGAGGGCGACGTTGCCGACGAAGCCGTCGCACACGACCACATCGGTCGTACCCTTGTAGATGTCGTCGCCTTCGACGTTGCCCTTGAAATTGAGTCCGCTCTGGCGCAGAAGATCACCCGCCTGCTTGACCACGTCATTGCCCTTGATCGCTTCCTCGCCGATATTGAGCAGACCGACAGAGGGCCGGTCGACGTGCTCGATCGCAGCCACCAGCATCGCGCCCATCACGCCGAACTGCAGCAGGTGTTCCGGAGTGCAATCGACGTTCGCCCCAAGGTCCAGGACATAGGTCAGACCCTTTCGCGTGGGCATCGCAGAAGCGATTGCGGGACGATCGATTCCGGGAAGCGTTTTCAGCACGAAGCGCGAGATCGCCATCAGCGCGCCGGTGTTGCCGGCCGAAACCGCAGCCTGCGCCCGCCCTTCCTTGACCATGTCGATCGCAACACGCATGGACGAGTCCTTCTTGTTGCGCATCGCGCTGGCGGGGGCCTCGTCCATGCCGACCACTTCCTGTGCCGGCTGCACGCTCAGGCGATCGCCAAAACCGTTGCCGATACGGGCGATCGCTTCATCGAGTGCGTCGGGACGTCCTACGAGTATCGCGCGGGCTCCGGGATGGTGGCCCAGAAATGCCCGAGTGGCCGGTACCGTCACTGCGGGACCATGATCGCCACCCATGCAGTCTATTGCAACGGTGACATCCATCGGCTTCTCATGTGTTTCGGACAGGGAAAAAAAAGGCGCAGTCGCCCTGAGCGCTACGCCGCATTCACGAGAAGGGAATTATTCGCCCTTGGTCTTCACGACCTTCTTGCCGCGGTAGAAGCCGCTGGGGCTGATGTGGTGGCGCAGGTGGACCTCCCCTGTCGTGGCTTCGACGGCCAGCGGCGGATTGCTCAGAAAATCGTGAGCGCGGTGCATGCCACGCTTGGACGGGGACTTCTTGTTTTGCTGGACGGCCATGAAAATGCTCCTGGAACAGTTTGGTGTCTAATGTGCCCCGCTGTTCTTTCGCAACCCTGCGAGTGCAGCAAAAGGCGATTCCTTGTCCGCCCCACCCTCAGGGTGCGGCGCATCACAATCTTCATGTCGCGGAACGATCGGCATCGCGAGCAGGATCTCTTCCTCGAGCAGCGCCAGAACGTCCATGTCGGCCACAGCCTCTATGGTGTCGAAGCTCTCGATCTCGAGTTCCTCGTCCGGAATCGGCGTGCCTGGCGTTACCAGGTGCAGAAGCGATTCGAGTTCCAGAGGCCAGTCGAGCCCGGAAAGGCAGCGCTGACATTGCAGGGCCAGGACCCCCGAAGCCTCGAGCCTGAGGAAGGCCTTGCCATCCACCCCGACATCCCCGGACAGGGCATACGTGACCTCGCCCTCGCTGCGGAAAAGAATGTCGGCCAGCCGGTTCAAGCGAAGCAGCGGAACCGTCCCTGAGATCTTTCGCCCTTCTGCGGCAAAACGGAAGGGGTCGGAGACAATGCATCGTTGCGACATAAGGGGCGGATGATATTATTTCCGCCCTGCCCTGTCAAAGCCCGCCTGCACTTGCCGATGAAACTCGTTCTCGCCTCGACCTCCGCCTATCGCCGCGCACTCCTCGAACGACTACAACTGCCCTTCGAAACGGCAGGCCCCCACATCGACGAAACCGCACTGCCGGGCGAGGACCCTGCGGCGACTGCCGATCGCCTTGCGCTAGGGAAGGCGCGCGCCGTCGCTCCCGCATTCCCCAATGCGCTGATCATAGGCAGCGACCAGGTCGCGCACATCGGCACCGAGGTGTTCGGCAAGCCCGGCACCGTCGAGCGCGCGGTCGATCAACTGCGCCGCATGCGCGGCAGGACGATCGTGTTCCACACGGCGCTCGCAGTGGTCAATACACAAAGCGGCAGTATCCGCCAGGCGAGCGTTCCGACACGAGTTCGGTTTCGCGAACTGTCCGAGGACGAGATCGTGCGTTACGTGGAGAATGAGCGCCCGCTCGACTGCGCCGGCAGCGCGAAGTCCGAAGGCCTCGGAATCACGCTGCTCGAATCCCTGAGTGGCGACGATCCGACCGCATTGGTCGGGCTGCCACTGATCGCACTGTCGCGGATGCTCCGCGCCGAAGGCATCATCCTTCCATGAACCTGTCGCGCGGCACTCTGGTCCTCGTCCCGGTCAGCCTCGGCGAGACTCCCTGGCCCGCCTGGCTCCCCGTCGACGCGCAGCAGCGGGTGACGGGCATTCGCCATTTCGTGGTCGAAACTGCCAAAGCCGCGCGCAGCCAGCTCAAGCGTCTGGAACATCCGGGGCCATTGCGCGAACTCGATATCAGGATCCTGCCCGACCAGGGTGACGATGCAGATCTGGATGCCCTGCTCGCTCCCGCGCTCGCGGGCGAGGACGTCGGTCTCATGTCGGACGCGGGCTGTCCGGCGGTTGCCGACCCGGGCGCACGCCTCGTGGCACGCGCTCATGCGCTGGATATCCGTGTTCATCCGCTGGTCGGGCCCTCATCCATCCTGCTGGCACTGATGGGCTCGGGGCTGAATGGGCAGAGTTTCGCGTTCTGCGGCTACCTTCCGGTCGCCTTAGCCGAGCGTGACATTCGCATTCGCGAACTGGAATCCGAATCGCGCAAGCTGGCGCGAACCCAGATCTTCATCGAGACCCCTTACCGCAACGAACGCATGCTGGAGGCCTTGCTGAAGGTGTGCGGCCCGGCCACACGTCTATGCATCGCGCGGGACATCACGACGACCGGAGAGTGGATTCGAACGCGCAGCATCGCACAATGGCGCACCGACCCCGAGAAGCCGGATCTCGCGCGCAGACCGTCACTGTTTCTCATTCTTGCCGGCTGACGCCGATCTCCCCAGGCGCTACCTCGTCGTCCACCAGGAACAACTGGCCGCCACACTCGAGCAGCGGCACGGGAGCCAGCGAGGCCCCCTTGCACGGCCCCAGCTCACAGCGCCCGGAACGAGCATTGTAGTGCGCCCCATGCACCGCACAGATGACGTAGTGGCCGGTCAGATCGAAGAACTTGCCCGGAAGCCAGTCCAGTTCCACGGGCACATGCGCGCAGCGATTCACAAATCCCCGCACCTGCCCCGCATAGCGGATCACAAAGGCCGGCACCCGTTCGCCATCGCGGAGCACTTCGAAGCGCACCCCGTCGCCGCCTTCGACGACATCATCCGAGGCGCAGATCAGACGTTTGTGCGCAGCCATAGCCTGAGCGCGGCAGACGAGTCCACGACGGCTTCGGGCGATGCAGCCTCGAGCGCGGAGCGAGGATGCGCTCCGAAGCTCACCGCCAGCCCGGCCACTCCGGCATTCCTCGCCATGTTCAGGTCGTGGGTGGTGTCCCCGACCATCAGGGTCCGGTCGCGCCTCACGCCGAGTTCGTCCATGATCTCCTCGAGCATCGCCGGATGAGGCTTCGAAAAGCATTCGTCGGCACAGCGCGTGCTGTGAAACAAATCCCCAAGCCGGCTGTGACCGAGCGCCCGGTTCAATCCCACGCGACTCTTTCCCGTGGCCACTCCGAGCATCCGCCCCATGTCGGCAAGCTCGCGGATCATCTCCTGGGTCCCGGGGAAGAGCGTCAACTCATGATCGGATGAAAGGTAGTGGAACCGATAGCGCTCGACCATCCGCGGATAATCCACCGCAGCAAGCTCGGGCACCGCATGTTCGAGCGCGTCCCGCAAGCCCAGACCGATGACATGACGCGCACGCTCGTCCGGCGGCTCGGGCAAGCCGAGGTCGCGGCAGGCGGCCTGGATCGCGCAGACGATGGCGGCCGCCGAATCCATCAGCGTGCCGTCCCAGTCGAATACGATCAAATCGAATCGATTACCCATGACCACTCTGCGTGGTGCCATCGAGTTGATCGATGAATGCCTTCAGTTCCGGAGGCAATTCCGACGCCAGAACCAGCTTCTCGCCCGTGAGCGGGTGAGTGAATGAGAGCTTCGCGGCATGCAGGAACATGCGCTTGAGCCCATCCGCCTCGAGCCGCTTGTTCAGCGCAAAATCGCCGTACTTGTCGTCCCCGCACAAGGGGAACCCCAGATGCGCGAGATGGACACGGATCTGATGCGTTCGTCCCGTCTTGAGTTCCACGTCGAGCAGGCTGAAGCCGGGCCAACGCCGCACCAGGCGCACCACGCTGTGCGCGAGCTTGCCCTCTTCGCTTACACGAACCCTGCGCTCACCCTCGGGTGTCAGATACTTGAACAGAGGCTCCTTGATGTGCTGCAAGGGATTGCTCCAGCGACCGGCCACGAGAGCCAGATAGTGTTTCTCGACCAGGCCCTCGCGCATCATGTCGTGCATTGCCTTGAGCGAGGCGCGCTTCTTCGCAATGATGAGCAGTCCCGACGTTTCACGGTCGATGCGATGCACGAGCTCGAGAAGACGCGCCGCAGGTCGCTGGCTGCGCAGCTGCTCGATGACGCCAAAACTCACCCCACTGCCACCATGGACCGCCTTGCCTGCAGGCTTGTCGACCACCAGCAAGGCCTCGTCCTCATGCACGACCGCCAGCGGCCTCCCCGGTGGCGCGCTCCCCGTGCTTTCCGGACGGGCGATGCGAACCGGTGGAATGCGCACCTCGTCGCCCTCCGCGAGTCGGTACGTGGGACCGACCCTGCCACCATTAACGCGTACCTCGCCACTACGCAGAATGCGATAGACGTGACTCTTGGGCACCCCCTTGCATATGCGCAGCAGATAATTGTCGATGCGCTGACCCGCGACCGAATCGTCGACCCGCTCGCGTCGGACCGACGGCCGCACCTGCGAAGCCCCCTGCCTGGTCACGGAATCGACCGAATCGCTCATCCCCGGCTGCCGCCCCTGCGCAACACTTTGCTTTGGATCATCATCATGAGATACTCCGTTCTGATTGAACCGGTTGCGGTCCGATTCCCTTGCGCCCGAAGGTGGAGGAATGAATTCGGCATCGAGCCCACAAGCGAGCTCCCGGTCAGATCAATCGTGTCTTCGTTGCCGGAAATGGCAGCGATGGTAACGCAATCGACAAACTTCGATCCATTGGATTGGATTTAGACGCGAAGCATACATGCAGGATAAAGTGCTCCGCACGGGCTTCAGTGCCCGGGGCGCGAGTACCGCGAACGACCAGCCGACCCATCATAGCCGACAGACAACCGGATGAAAGAAGCTTCAACCAATTGCTCCTGAACCCGTAAAGCGCGATGGTGCGCGCCGTTCGTCCTGCCCGTGTGTATTCGCGGGAGAACGAAATAAATGAAGCGCATGCTTTTCAATGCGACGCAGGCCGAGGAACTCCGCGTCGCGATCGTTGATGGTCAGAAGCTCATCGACCTCGACATCGAATCGGCTTCGAAAGAAGAACGCAAGAGCAACATCTACAAGGCGGTCATCACCCGCCTGGAGCCCAGCCTCGAAGCTGCGTTCGTGGATTACGGTTCCGAACGTCACGGCTTTCTGCCCTTCAAGGAAATCGGCAAGAACTATTTCGCAGCCGGTTCCGAGGCGGGCAAGGTGCGCGTCCAGGATGCCCTTTCGGTCGGCCAGGAACTGATCGTTCAGGTCGAGAAGGACGAGCGGGGCAACAAGGGCGCCGCACTCACTACGTACGTCTCGCTCGCGGGACGCTACCTCGTCCTGATGCCCAACAATCCGCGTGGCGGCGGTGTATCCCGCCGTGTCGAGGGCGACGAGCGGGCAGAACTCCGGGAGATCATGGATCAGCTCGAAGTGCCACCCGGCATGAGCCTGATCGCGCGCACCGCTGCCATCGGCCGCTCCGCCGAAGAGCTGCAGTGGGATCTGAACTATCTGCTGCAATTGTGGCAGGCGATCGAAGGGGCAGCCCAGGGCCAGAAAGGAGCCTTCCTTATCTATCAGGAAGGCAGTCTCGTGATCCGCGCAATCCGCGACTATTTCCAACCCGAGATCGGCGAAATCCTGATCGACACCGACGACATCTTCGAGCAGGCGAGCCAGTTCATGGCCCACGTCATGCCGGGTAACGTCGCCAAGGTGAAGCGCTACAACGATGACGTGCCCCTCTTCTCGCGCTTCCAGATCGAGCACCAGATCGAGTCCGCGTACGCACGCCAGGTCACTCTGCCGAGCGGCGGCGCGGTTGTGATCGACCACACCGAAGCGCTCGTATCGGTGGACGTCAACTCCGGTCGATCGACCAAGGGCGCCGACATCGAAGAGACGGCCCTGCGGACAAACCTCGAAGCCGCCGACGAAATCGCCCGACAGTTGCGCCTGCGCGACCTTGGCGGCCTGATCGTGATCGACTTCATCGACATGGAGTCGCAGAAGAATCAGCGCGAGGTCGAGAACCGGCTGCGCGACGCACTGCACTTCGATCGCGCACGCGTCCAGACTTCCAGAATCAGCCGTTTCGGCCTGCTCGAGCTGTCACGCCAGCGCCTGCGCCCCGCACTGGCCGAAACCAGCTACATTCCCTGCCCGCGCTGCAATGGCACCGGACACATCCGAAGTACCGAGTCCTCGGCGCTGCACATCCTGCGCATCCTTGAAGAGGAAGCGATGAAGGACAACACAGGTGCGGTGCATGTCCAGGTTCCGGTCGACGTCGCCACCTTCCTCCTCAACGAGAAGCGTTCGGATATCTCGCGTATCGAGATGCGCCACAAGATCCTGCTGATCATCGTCCCGAACCGTCATCTCGAGACGCCCCAGCACGAAATCATCAGGCTCCGCCACGACCAGCTCAACCAGGACGATATCGCACTGGCAAGCTATCAGATGGTGACGCCCCCCGAGCAGGCGGATCTGCGCCTGCAAGCGGCCGAAGGCGACGGCAAACCCCCTCGCGCCGAAGCCGCAGTGAAGGGCATCGCACCGGGGCAGCCTGCACCGAACATGGAGTCGCGCGCCGAAGCGACTGCGGCTGCAGCTGCGGTTCCACTCGCGGAGGCCCCAGGGCAGGGGCTCATATCGAGACTCTTCGGCTGGTTCCGCAAGGAGAAACCCGCGGCGCCGATCGCCAAGGCAGCCGACGAAACGGGTGCCAAGGGAGAAGCCCGCCCGCGCAGCGAGCGCGGCGACAACCGACGCCAGGGCAACCGCAATCGACGCGACGGGCAGCGCCCAGAGCGAAGCGACAACGCCGATGCAGTAAAGAGCACAAAGCAGGCTCGGCGTACCGAGCCCGCCGAACGCACACAGCAGCAGGAGCGTGACGCCACCGGACGCAGCCGACGCGGAGGTCGGGGACAACGGAGCCCGCAACGGCCCGATGACACCGCTGAGAAGCCGGTCGAGACGATCGACACCGCGGCTGTTGCAGCAATCGAATCACCGCTCATCGACGCCGATACGCCGATGACCGAGAACGAAGGTACGAGCACCAGCAAGCGTCGCCGCCGTGGCCGTGGCCGCCGTGGCGGGCGCAGCGAGGATGGTCAGGGCGCAGCGCTCGCAGCGTCGCCGGTGGGTTCCGGCGAGCAGTCCGATGCCGACGCGCCTGCTGAAAGCATTGCGGCGGAAGCACCGGTTGCCGCATCCGCAGCGCCGACACCACGTGACGAAGCAGAGCAGCCGTTCGGCCAGGAAGCTGCACCGATGCCCGTCGTTGCCGGCGCGTCTTCGACCGCACCGATCTCGCACGACGAGCCACCCATGCCGGTCGCACTCGAAACACCGCCGGAACGCACCGAAGTTCCTGCCTTGACGAGCGCGGAAACGCCGACCGAAGCGCTCCGTTCGGCCTCATCGACGGCGACCGGGGCTGAAGACACCACTGCCGCAACGACGCCTGCGGCAGTGGCTGTGGCGCCGGTCGCGATCCCGGCCGAGGAACCGATCGGGGAACTCGCCGCCGAGACCTCGGGCGCGGAGGAAGCGCCGGCAATGCCGGCGTCCTCACCGACCGAACCGGACGTGATCGAGACTGCGAAGGCGACCTCGCCTGCGCCGCAAGGTCCGGACACGGCCAGGCCTGCGGACGTGCCGGAAGTTGGGGAAGCGCAGAAGATGGCGCAGAGGGAACCCGAAGCGGAAGCGCGCCTCGAGTCGTCGCCGGAAAACCGCCCGGAAGTTACGGCTGAAGAGGAGCCGCCAGCGGCCGCTGGCGATGCAAGCGAAACGACCCGTGCCGAACGCAGCGATACGGCGCAGGCGGGCAGTGCCAAACCATCAGCGGCACCCATCGACATCGGCGCTGCGCTCGCGGATAGCGGCTTGGTGATGATCGAGACAGACGACTCCAAGGCTCCTGCGCGCGGAAACGGTGACACCGAACCGCCGGCACAGCCCTTGGGGCGCCGCCCACGAGCGGCTGCGGTGATTCCGGCCGAGCCGTTGCAGCAGGTCGAAACCCGTAAGTAGAGAACAACGGGCCCGCGCAAGAGGCTGCCCCGAAAGGGGCAGCCTCTTTTCATTCGCCGTGCCGCTTGAGCACCTCGATCAGGCCTTCGGCGCCATCCTCGCAATAATCCAGTACCGCTTCGAAGCCGTTGGCGCCACCGTAGTACGGATCGGGCACCTCGTCGCGGTCATGCCTGCGCGCGTAGCGCATGAAGAGCCCGAGTTTCGGACGATAGACTTCGGGACAGGCGCGGCGCATGGTTTCAAGATGCCCGAGGTCCATCGCGAGCAGCAGATCGAATCGCTGAAAATCACTTCCCTCGAGCTTGCGCGCCCGCAGACCGGAGAGATCGTAACCGCGCTTTGCGGCAGCCTTCATCGCCCTCGGATCCGGCGGCTCTCCCACGTGGTAGCCGTGCGTTCCGGCCGAATCGAACTCGATCCAGTCGGACCGGCCGCTCTTGCCCGCCAGGAATCGTGCCACGCCCTCCGCGGTCGGTGACCGGCAGATATTCCCGGTACATATGAACAGAATCCGTTTGATTCCTGCATCCATCACCCACCTCAAGCTTCTCGGTTCTCGCCCGGCGTCCCTGCCGAGCCGTGCTCGTCCGCTCCGAAGGCGCGGCGGCGCAGGCGAAACAGTTCGTCCCGAGCCGCTGCGGCCTTCTCGAACTCGAGATTGCGTGCATGCTCCTGCATCCCCTTCTCGAGTTTTCTGATCGCCTTCGCAAGCGCCTTCTCATCCATGGTCGCATAGTCGGTAGCCGACTCCGACACCCGAGCGACCGACTTCGAATCCTCGCTCGCGTACACACCATCGATGATGTCCTTGATGCGCTTGGTCACCGATCGTGGGACGATGCCGTGCAAGGCGTTGAATGCGATCTGTTTCGTCCTTCTCCGGTCGGTCTCGTCGATCGCCGCAGCCATCGACCGCGTGATGCGATCGGCGTACAGAATTGCCGTGCCGTTTATGTGTCGCGCAGCCCGTCCGATCGTCTGTATCAAAGAACGCTCCGAACGCAGGAAGCCCTCCTTGTCCGCATCCAGGATCGCCACCAGCGAGACCTCCGGAATGTCGAGCCCCTCGCGCAGCAGATTGATCCCGACCAGGACGTCGAACTCCCCCAGACGCAGGTCGCGGATGATCTCGACGCGCTCGACGGTGTCGATGTCCGAATGCAGATAGCGTACCCGGATACCGTGTTCCGCCAGATAATCGGTGAGATCCTCCGCCATGCGCTTGGTCAAGGTCGTCACCAGTACCCGCTCGCCCACCGCGATGCGGCGCGCGACCTCCGACAGCAGGTCGTCCACCTGACTGCTGGCCGGGCGCACCTGAACCTCCGGATCGATCAGCCCGGTCGGTCTCACCACCTGCTCCACGACCTGCCCCTGATGGGCCTCTTCGTACGCTGCAGGGGTCGCCGAAACGAAGATCGTCTGCGGCATCAGACGCTCGAACTCCTCGAATCTGAGCGGACGATTGTCCAGCGCCGACGGCAATCGAAAACCGTACTCGACCAGATTCTCCTTGCGCGAGCGATCGCCCTTGTACATTCCGCCGATCTGCGGAATCGATACGTGCGATTCATCGACGAACAGGAGCGCGTCGGACGGCAGATAGTCGATCAACGTCGGCGGCGGCTCGCCCGGCCCGCGTCCCGACAGGTGGCGCGAATAGTTCTCGATGCCCTTGCAGAAACCCATCTCGGCAAGCATCTCGAGATCGAAGCGGGTGCGCTGTTCGATGCGCTGCGCCTCGACCAGTCGCCCCCCCTGCTGGAATGCCTGTACCCGCTCACGCAACTCCGCCTTGATCGCCTCGATCGCCTGCAGCACCGTCGCGCGCGGCGTCACATAGTGACTGGACGGGTAAACGGTGAAGCGGACGAGCTTCTGCCGCAGGTGCCCGGTCAGCGGATCGAACAGGGTCAGATGCTCGACCTCGTCATCGAACATCTCGATGCGAACCGCCAGCTCCGCGTTCTCTGCCGGAAACACGTCGATCACATCGCCCCGGACGCGAAAGGTGCCGCGCCGGAAATCGATATCCGCCCGGGTGTATTGCATCGCCACCAGACGCCGGATCAGGTCGCGATGACCGATGCGCTCGCCTTCGCGCAAGTGCAGGATCATGGCGTGGTAGTCGACCGGATCGCCGATGCCGTAGATGCACGACACGGTCGCGACGATGACGACATCGCGGCGCTCCATGAGGCTCTTCGTCGCCGACAGGCGCATCTGCTCGATATGCTCGTTGATGCTCGAATCCTTCTCGATGAACAGATCGCGCGACGGAACGTAGGCCTCGGGCTGGTAGTAGTCGTAGTACGAGACGAAATACTCGACTGCATTGTCCGGCAGGAACTCCTTGAACTCGGCATACAACTGCGCGGCAAGCGTCTTGTTCGGTGCCAGTACCAGAGCCGGACGGCCGCAGCGCGCGATCACGTTTGCCATCGTGTAGGTCTTGCCCGATCCGGTCACGCCGAGCAGGGTCTGGAACATCAGGCCGTCATCGATACCTTCGATCAGTTTCGCGATGGCTTCGGGCTGGTCGCCCGCCGGCTCGAAAGGGCGATGCAGGGTGAACGGACTGCCGTCGAACTTCACGACGGCCACACCGTCGATGGATTGCGTCATGCTAGAATTTCCCGTTGTTCGGCTTCAAGGAATCGAGGTACGCCGCAAAGCGCGCCCGCCTTTGCCCGAACGCTCATTATTTCGCAAATTGCGGCGCAAGGCACGGCGACATGGACCGAGGGCGCAATGCCAAGGTTCCCTGCCCCGACCCCCTTCGCCCCTACTGGAGCCCCAATGTCCGCATCGATCTTCGCCAACGTCGAACTGGCCCCGCGCGATCCCATCCTGGGTCTGAATGAAGCCTACAA
>DAOMNN010000087.1:0-12278 GCA_035443825.1 Rhodocyclaceae bacterium
TCGGACCATGTCCGCAAACTCGGCACGCGTCAGATATCGATCTTCTCTGCGATCTGGATCGTGTCGTCGACCTCGATCTCGAGGTAGCGAACGGTGCTCTCGATTTTCGAATGCCCAAGCAAGAGCTGGACCCCGCGAAGATTACCCGTGCGCCGGTAGATAAACACCGCCTTCGTACGTCGCAACGAGTGCGCTCCGAACTTCTGCCATCTGGAGCTTGGTTCTAATCGACCAGACGTGGCTCGGCCGCAGTGGCGGCTTCGCCCCGATAAGCTTTCCCTTGTTCCAAGGCTCGTTGTGGACAGGCTTCAGATTCTTAGTTTCGTGATCGTTGTCCATGGTCTGTCTCCTTGTTCGAGAGACAGACCAGCATGCGCCCACACGAGTCGAGGAGCGAATATCCCGACCGGATTCGGGTTCAAATTCTTGCGAAGCTGCTCAACCTGGGTATCCGATCAGGACATCTCGCGGCAAAGAAATCCGGACATGTAACCCGTCTCTTGCCCACTGCTTCTCGACTGCTCCATTGACGCTGGCGAGGGTGTTTCGAATAAGCTTTGTTCCAAATCCGATCCTGGTGGGCGGCCCGTTGACCGTCGGCCCGCCATTTTCCTTCCAGGTCATCTCCAAACCACTGCTGTCGGCGTGCCATTCTATTCGTACGTTACCGTTCGATGTACTGAGCGCACCATGTTTGGCAGCATTGGTGGCCAGTTCGTGCAATACAAGAGTGAGGTTGCTCGTGGCGCTCGCCGCTAGCAGAATTGGCGGCCCGGTCAAAACTGGGCCGCGATAAGGTCGAAGCACAGTCTCAATAACCGTTCGCAACGGTACGGGCTCTTGATCGTTCTCGGCATGATGGTCTTGAGCGAGAGTGTGTGCATCCGACAGAGCAACGACACGACGCAGAAGGTTGTCGACCATTTCCTCCTTCGTTTCGCTGTGCCGGGCAGTCATCCGAACCAAGCTCTCCGTGACTGCAAAAAAGTTCTTCACGCGGTGGCTCATCTCGCTTGCAAATAACTCATGTTTTTTCAAGGTTGCCTTCAAAGCCGCTTCCGCTTCAATCATTTGCAGCGCAATGCCCGTGAAGACCGCCAGATCCTTCATCAATCGCGCATGGCCGGCGTGGAACGCATGTCCTTCCCTTGCCACGACCCAAACTGTTCCGATCGGTTCTCCGTTGTTAACAAGGAGCGGAAGCAGCAAAACCTCGGGTACGCTTATCCCGGCATCTGCAATCCAAGAATAGGCCCTCTCAGGACGCTCCATGAGGGTCGGAGTTAGCTTTTCGAGGCAAACGCCACATGGACTGTTGTTCAATGGCGTCGTCGTGCCCTCAAAAACAGAAAGCTTGCCAATCAGGGCAAGCCACTTGAATTCGTCACGCGTCAGAACGCTGACGCCGGCCGAATCTGCGTCGCATAACTCCAATGCCAGGGCTGTGAGCCGTGGTAAGACTTCTCCCGGCCGGTTCGCCATCCGACTGGTCAAGTCCTGGATGGCGAGTTTTTCACCTTGATAATCCGGTTGAGGCGTTGGTCTGCTCGCCAACCGATCCGAGATGTCCACGTCCGCTGTAGAGATCGCGCGAGGAATCCTAAGGGCCAAGCTCGCAACTCCTTTGACAACCCACCCTATCAGGAGGCCGTCTCGTTAGGGAGGCACGCAAACCTGCAGCTGAAAATAAGTTTTTGCACCGAATTTTATTTGGAACCCTAACCATCCGGAGAGGTTGTTGCCCGATGGATTGTGGGGAGCAATGAACACCTGCCGTGTTGTTCTGGTCGTCGAAGACGAGCCCCTCGTGCGGATGGATCTTGTTCAGACCTTGGAAGATGTTGGTTACCGTTGCCTAGAGGCGTCTTCGGCAATGGAGGCAATTGCGCTTCTGGAGGAGCATCCAGAAATCCGCGTGGTGTTCACGGATGTGCAGATGCCTGGCAATATGGATGGGATTGAGCTCGCTCGGTACGTCCGGGAACGCTGGCCACCAACAATCATAGTGGTCGCTTCGGGCAAGGTCGACCTCGCATCCTGTCTCCTTCCCGAGGGAGCCAACAGACTCGCAAAGCCCTACGACCCGGCTAAGTTAAGGCACCTCCTAACCGATATCGAGTATCGGCTCGCGATCTAGCTGCTTGCGTTGAGCAAATAGAAATTTAGATTGGACTGCGCGACTTTAATGGGTGGACTTCCGCCCTGCCGCACCCCATATTGATTTTATCGCTGGCACGAACAGGCTCCAGCGGCTGAGAGATGCGAGTGCTCCCGCCAGATTGGAGCACCATCATGCCCTTCCCGCAGAATCCTCCCGGCTTTAGTCGCGACGCGCTTCGACTCCTCGACATTGCAATGACGAGGGTTTGGATGGAACGCGTTGCCATTGGTGCGTCTCAGAGCGGCGCCGACGCGAATCTTTGCGCAACGTTATGGGGCAAAGTGGATCGCCTAGAGCGACTCCAGTCTGGCGAACGTCGTGGCATAAGAAAGGATTTGGCGAAACACATGGCAGCGCACAGGTTCAAAGTCGGCCAACGCGTGATCTTTCATTCTCCGCGGAGATCCGTTGGTCCATCCGTAGTTACTGTTCTTCGTCTGCTGCCGATCGAAGGCCAGGATCTCACGTACAGGATCAAGGCGACCGAAGAAGGTTTCGAGCGCGTGGCCAAGGAACGCGAGCTTGCGAGCCTCCAGGAGGAGAATGCCTGATGACAGACACATTCGATTACTGCGCTCCAGCAGAGCTGTTCCCGTCCAAGGGCACGGGCTTTCGGCGTAAAATGGTTTCATATCGTCGCTTTGAGTCTGCGGCCGTCGCCATACGCTACGCCATCGAAGAGCTGGAACCCGATAAACTGGTCGGAGCCGTTCTCGAGATAGATGAGGATCGCTATGACGACGTCGCGATCCGCAATCTCTACGCAAGCGACGGGTACCCGTTGCCACGGCTCAACACCAATCAAGAAGGGAGCTCCGTGTGAAACGCGATTTTCAGATCTTTCAAGGCACCAATGATAATTGGATCGTGTTGAGCCAGATAGGTGTTCCCTTACTTGCTTCGCGGCGCCAAGGCGTAGCCGAAGCCTTTGGTAAGGCTCTTGCGCATCGTGCGAGCGTCTCGTTGATCGTTCACCGCCACGGCGAGCAGAGCGCGAACTACTCCGGGCGCGACCTTACCTACGCGAGCAGGCTCTAGGACGGGAGCTGAGATTGTTCAGGCTGGCTGCTGGCTGGAACCCTATTGACCCACAATCCTCTTGCCTAGCGAGAGACGTCTATTTGGATGACACACTCGTGGGCCGCATCGTTGACACGACCGCAGAGATTTATCTAACCAGCTCCTCCAACGTCCGCATATTCGAAGCTGACGTTCTACTAGGGCAGATCTGGGAAACAGGGGACGCACGGTTCACCGACGAGCGCAGTGCGTTGCGATCGCTCGAAAAGCGTCTCACCGCATCGTGGAAGGCTAGCGGCCGGACTGCGCGTGGCGCCCACGATCTGCTGCCCAAATAATCCTATCCGCGCGCGCACAAAACTCGATCGTCGCTCAGTGCGCGTGCGTGCAAAAAACACCTTGACCATCAATTAGGAACAATCATGCAACTTGGAACCGTAAAGTTCTACAATTCTGAAAGAGGCTTTGGCTTCATCCAGCCAGATGACGGCGGCAAGGACGTGTTCATCCACGCGACAGCCCTCGAGCGAGCCGGTACGCACATCCTCAGTGAAGGGCAAAAAGTGACCTTCAATATCCAGGAGGATCGTCGGTCCGGAAAAATTTCTGTCTCGAACATTCGCACCGACTGAGTGTGCTCAGGTGTTGGTAGGCTCGCGGCATTCGCCGTAGCAGATTTGGCGTTCTCCGGCGCATCAGAAATGGTTCGAAGAGAGCGCGGTTCTCAGGAGGATACTTGTGGCACTCGATCCCCGGCCGAGCGATTGTTCGGCGACCTCAGCGCTGATCCTGTTCGTCGCATTTGTCGCCTTAGTTGTTGCTGCCGGATACATCGGGCACATCATGGCCGGCGAATAGGTAAGCCTAGATCGCCTTCGGATTTTATGACTACCTTCATCTAGGCCGGACGTTAACCCTAGGCATCAGTGGCTGGTTTGTTCAGCAGCTCCTACAGTCCGGAGCTGTCCAGCAACGACTTGAGCCTGCCATTCTGGATCGAGCGCGATACCAAGAATCGTTCGGCACTGTTCGCACAGGAATTGGACTGCAGGCACAGTTCGCTTCGATCCCTCATCGCGTGCACGAAAGTACTCGATGATAACATGAGACTCCGCATCACATTTTGGGCACTTCCCGCTCACGATATTCTCCTGCTAGGCATGATGTCTAAGTGTGCGGAGCCCGACTTGCCGGCGCTCAAAACCTATCGGGTAAGATCCCAAGCGCCGGAATTTGCGCCAAAGCGCTTGACGACGCGCGACAGCGACTAGCTTACTTGAATATTCGCGACGGCAGTCTTACCGGAACGCCGATCCTGCTCGGTGTCGAAAGAGACCTTCTGTCCTTCCGAAAGGCTCGTCAGCCCTGCACGTTCGAGTGCACTCGCGTGCACAAAGACATCGCTTCCTCCATTGTCCGGCGCGATGAACCCGTAGCCTTTTTGTCCATTGTAAAATTTGACCGTTCCCGTGTTCATGATCACTCCAATCATTGATGCTAACGAACCGACGCGCGCCGCGAGGCGCACGCCAGCTCTATTTCTCGAATTTTTGGGGTCTATGAACATACGCTCAGCAGCGCTGAGCACAGCGGCCCGCATTCCGGCCAAACTCGATCAGTGGAAATAAGAACAGCATCGCTTAATTGCAAGGGCTCATTGCGACCGTCAATCGTGCCGATGGTCGGCGGTTTTGCAGCCGCCCGACGCCAACGCTCCCGCTCGTGAGCAGGCGATGTTCTGTCCCGACGTTCTGAGTAGATTCCGACTCTAACGGCCGATACCCTTCCATCCTATCGTCTGGTTTGACATGTGCTTCCTGATCTGAGCATGCATGGGCACCTGTCGGCTTTCGCGACGCGAGACTGTGCGCGAGAAACAAGGATTTTCTCCTATGAATGACCCGGCTGCCTACGTAGTTGCCGAGAAGACAAGTTGGCGGACGCTTGCGCCATGGATCCCGTCTTTGCTTGTTCCAATCGTGCTTGCACTGGTGCTCGTCGCGTACGTCATCTTCCAAGCTGCCAGCTAGAGCAGTGCGGCCTGGCTGTGTCGCTCGATGTGGCGAAGCTTGATCCCCTGCTTGCCGGGCGTCATCTATGGCGTCGCGATGGAGTTCATGTTGATTGGCTATCGCGTCCGGTTCCAATAACATCTCGAGCGCACTCCCCGCAGGGCCAGCCTCGCTCTCTCCTCAGAAGCGAGATCGCATGGGCGCTCCAACGCTAAAAAGGAGACGCGCGGTGACACTCAGTTTTCCCAATCGGAGCCGCAGCTACGACGCACGCGGACGCCGCGTGCGCTTTTGGGGTTATGACGGTGCGCTCGAAATCAGCTTCTTCCTTGATCAGCGCGCCTTCTCCCGCATGAGCCCAAATCCGAAGATGGACGAGACCGGAATTCTGATTGCGTTCGACCGCCATCGGGATCAAATCCTCGACGTCGCGGCAAGACTATATTCCGGCCGCCGCAGAGATGCCTACACACTGCAGGCATCAGACTTCTGATCGTGCGGGCCGCTCAAGCCGCCGCGATCGCGATCCGGATCAAGGCCGGAAGCGACTTGGAGCCGGTCTTCCTCATAATAGCCGCCCGATGGTTATCCACGGTGCGCTGACTGATTCCAAGGTCGGCGGCAATGTTCTTGCTCGGATGTCCGGCCATGACGAGGTCCATGATCTGGCGTTGGCGCGCCGTCAGCCCCGCGACAAGAGAGAGAGCCAGCTCTCGCGCAGCAGAGGGTCTGCCTCCATCGAGCTCGAACGCGCGCGCAATGCTCGCAAGCAGCTCCACGTGACCGACCGGCTTTTGAATAAAGTCGGAGGCACCCGCTTTCATCGCCTCGACGGCTAAAGCAATGTCTCCGTCGCCAGTTATCATGACTGTGGGCAGTGTACAGTTCTCCGCTCTGAGGCGCTCGATCAGTTCGAGACCGGTCATGCCGGGCAATCGGGCGTCGATCAGCAGACAGCCATCGGATCGCTCGGCGCGCAGGAACTCCTCGCCATTTGCATAGATTTTTACTCCATAGCCATGCTCTTGGAGCAGATCCCGCATTGCCTCGAGGACAACGGCGTCATCGTCAACAACGAATACCCTCTGTATCGCGGAAGGATCCGCGGATGATGGCACGTCGACCGCGGTATCGGGTGCGTTTTTCCCCGCCTTGACCAGAAGGTGCTGGATCAGGCTTATGAGTTGCTGCGATTTCACCGGCTTGTTGAGCTGAATGTGCCCCTGGTCCGCAACAGCGCGCAACGTGATGGTCGCGATGTCACCCGTCAGGACGATGGCGGGAATATCTCGGCCGAGCTGCTGCCGCAGGCTCGCAATGGCATCGAGGCCGCTCGCCCCGCAAGACAGGTTATAGTCCGCGATTACGAGATCCAGTTCCGCAGCGTTTGTTCCGGCGATATCGAGTGCTGTAGCGACATCGCCTGCGACCATCGTACGATGTCCCTCCTGATCGAGAAGCATCTTGACCATATTCCGCACGATTGGATCATCGTCGATGATCAGGAATGTGCCGGCAACGGGTGCCGAGTTCTCCTGGGCTGCGCGTATAGGCTGCGTCTCGTCGACTTCGCCTGCGTCGCCGATCTGTACCTCCACCGCAAATGCCGACCCGTAGCCGGGGATCGAGCGGACGTCGATAGAATGCCCAAGCAGATCTCCTATCCGCTTGACGATCGAAAGGCCGAGCCCAAGACCCAAACTGCTGTCGCGAGCTGGATTTGCGAGCTGGTGGAACTCCTCGAATATCTTCCGGGCCTGATCCATGGGGAGGCCGATGCCCGTGTCGAGCACCTCGATACGAATGATCCCCTTACTAGGAGGAGCGGCCATGCTGAAAATTCAATCGACCAAGAACGCCGGCGGACATCGAAGGACGTTCTCTCGTACCGAGACAATAGCCCGCCTCCTGGTTAGGCAGGAAGGCCTGCAGCTTGTCATAAACGAGCTGCGCCACCGTACCAAAAAACATACTCTCCGTCGTACAGGCGATCGCACGCCAAACCGGATATGTAAGCCACGATCTCGAAATCGTTCCAAACCGTATTCAGTCAACGACTGAACGGACTTTCTCGTTCCCTGGATCTTCTCGTCGAGGATGGCAAGTGCGGCGCCGCCGTGTCAGACGTGGTATGCTGTCAGCTTGAGCCTTTTGGCAAGATCGACGGTGTGCGCATTTCCGCGACAGGACCGGGTCTTATGTTGAACCAGAACGCCACTCAGAACATTGGGCTCGCACTGCATGAACTCGCGACTAACGCCGTGAAATACGGGGCATTGTCCGTGCAGGAGGACACCATCGAAGTCGCGTGGCAGATCAGGCCGGGTGCTCTGGGATCCGCATGCTTTCACCTGACCTGGCGTGAGCGAAACGGTCCTGAGGTAAAGGCGCCTCAGCATAGCGGCTTCGGTCAAGTCGTCCTGCAGCGCATGACCGGCGTGACGCTAGGCGGACTTGTGGAACACGAGTTTTACCCCAGCGGCGTGGTCTGGACGCTCGAAGTGCTAGCCGCCGCAGTCCTGGCCTCAAAGGCGGACGACAGCGCTTCCGCCGCGCCATAGGTACATTCCGAGTCTAAGCTTTGTCCGGGTAGAGGTGCACTGTCGGCATGAACTAAACCATCAAACCGGTGACATTCATGATCGACAACGCCACAAAGGCATCTGACACTCCGATTACCGCGGCACCTGATACGCCGACTGCGCCATCCAAGGTGCCAGCCGGAAGTCCGCCGACCGTCGGCGAGCCGGAAACGGTTGCCAATCCGGCCGTCAAGTCGGAGCAAAAGCCGGCGGCGCCCGCACCGCAGAAGATCTAGATCAGCGCGCGACCGACGTCTCAAAACGGCCAGTCGCAGCGCCGAGCCAGTGCACCATGTGCACTGGCTCGCTCTTCGTTCGTTCGGCAAACGGAGTTGCTGGTATGAAATCAGCCATATTGCCCTTTACGCTGGTGGCGATGGTCATGGCCTCACCCGTTTCCGGCCAGCAGCAGGCCCCCAAGCCAGAGATGCCCCCATGGAACGGAGATGTCTTCGCCAACACGGTGACTGACGTGGCGCCGACCTCGGATGTGCGGTTTGTCCACGCCGCCATCCTCAGCCACTCTTTGGAAAAGTGGAAACGATGACGACGCGCACCACCCGATCGGTTGCAGTGTTCAATAGCGCTTTTACTCTCGGTGGCATCGACGGGGAGTTGCCCGCAGGCAGCTATAGGATCGAGTCCGAGGAAGAGCTGATCGAAAGTTTGTCCTTCGTGGCCTTTCGCCGAGTGGAAACCACCATCGAGCTTCCCGCAATCGGCTCTGTCAGTCTCAAGAGACAGGTCGTCGCTATCGATCCACTCGATCTTGCCATGGCCCAAGAGCGTGATATCGGAACTGAGTAGTATCCGAGTCTGATGCCGCATTCATGCTGGCGCTAAGGTTGGTTTGTACCATCCGTGTTTGTCGTGACGCACATAACGAAAGGAATATTGCTCTGTTCACATCTCATAATCACAGTTTCGTTGCCGCACTCGCTTTCGCCGTCTGCGCAATAATCTTAGCTTCGGTTCCGGCAAGCGGTCAGGGAACGGCATCTGCTCCGGCCCCGCATGCGCAAGAGTCCACCCTCGGGCTCGGCAACTACAGGCGAGCGACAAAAGCGGAGAAATTGGCTTCCTGCATGGCTCTGTGGGAACCTGCGACGCACATGACCAAGAAGCGGTGGAGGACAGTGTGCAAGCGCGTTCAAACCGACGACTGAGCTGACGGGTGATAGCTGGTAAGCGAACTTACGACGTGCGTGCTAGGGGACCGAAGGGATGAGGACGCTCTATAAAAAGGCGAAGCTCATCACAGAAGCCGAGGCCCGGTACATCATCGCTCACGGGACCGCTTCATCCAGTGAATGGGTCGTCGTCCAGCATATGGACCAGTGGTTCGACATACGTGGCATGACAAAAGCAGAGATCACGGAGCATATCGAGGATCTGGATCGGAAATTGGCTGCCGACCTTGCGGCCGGCATCGAAAACCCGCACTAAGTGTTCATAAGTTCGTCCCGTCCTAGCTTGGCGGTGCCGGCAATCGTGCGGCATATTTCTCAGCGAGAACCTTCCATGTTTCCAAACAAGACGTCGACTGACCCGACACCGCTACAAGATCCCGTCATTCCCGTTGGCCAAAGAAAAACGATGGAGACGCTGATGGCGGACGACTGCCGTTGGCCGATCGGAGATCCGCAAGTGTCCGGCTTCCATTTCTGCGGGAGCCGCAAGGTCGACGGGCATCCTTACTGCGATTTGCATCTTCGTCGTGCGTTCCAGCCGTCGAAGCCCCGCGCGGTGGCCTATCCAAATCTCGTTTCGTAGAGGCATACAGGGCGGCTGGGCCGGGGCGGTGCGCGCGGATGCAGGCAGTTCTGGGGTGATCACGCGGAATGACAGAATTTATAGAGGTTGCACGCGAGCTCGATCGCTTGATCACGCTTGGCCATCAGGACGCCAGCCTGTTGACAGCAATACAGCGAAAGTTTCCTGGCTTGACGCAGGCCGGCCTGGAGGAGGTCTTCTCTAAGGTCATTGCCAACCGGGGGCTAAAACTCGATCCCGAAAGGAAACTGTAAGAGCGTCAAATCGAGGGCCGAGCCAATTGCGCTGTCCGCGTGCCGTTTCTCGCCATCCTCGCAACGTCATTAGCTCGCGTCGAGGCTTGCTCTCATTTTTATGTGCGTACACGTCCTACGCCGAGGACGCTTGCCAATGGCGTTGGCCTGGCACGATTGTCCCTTGATCACTAAACCGCCCGTGGTGCGGCCATTCACGGTACAGTAGCGGTTTGGCGGCCGATCTGGATCAAAGGGAAGACCTCATGCGGCGTCATCTCATCGTGCGCCACACGACCGAATATCACTATGCCGAACCGGTTTCCTTTGGCCGCCATCGCATGATGTTTCGGCCACGCGACAGCCACAGCCTGTGGCTGTTGAATACGGAGCTTTCGATCACGCCGGCGCCCGCGAGCATCAGATGGATGTACGACGCCTTCGGTAACTCCGTGTCCTACGCTGAGTTCGGCGACGAACGCGCCATATGCCTGCGGTTTGTGAGCGAGATCGACATCCTTCACTATGAGGCGGCCCAGCCAACCGATCTCCTACTCGACTCCGCTCAGCGTTTTCCGTTCGCCTACGATGCCGACGAAGTACCGGACTTGCAGTCAGTCATGAGAGTCCACCGCCCGGATCCAGATGGCCAGCTCGCCGAGTGGGCGGTCAACGTAGCAAGATCGAGCGATGGCGGAACGCTATCCGTCCTTGTAGACATGATGGAAACCATCCATCGCGATTTCGTGTACCTGAGCCGTCCGAAGGCCGGAACGCAGGAGCCCGCGCAAACGCTCGCGCTTGGCACCGGGAGTTGCCGCGACTTCGCATTGCTCATGATCGAAGCACTTCGGTCTTTGGGTTTCGCCGCCCGATTTGTGACGGGATATATCTACACGCCTCGGAGCACCAACCACCAGGGTGGTGGCGCGACCCATGCCTGGCTGCAGGTTTACCTGCCAGGATGTGGCTGGGTGGAGATGGATCCCACCAACGGAATATTCGGTAATCGCGACCTTATTCGCATCGCCGTCGCGCGCGACCACCGACAAGCAGTACCGTTATCAGGCAGCTTCGTCGGCACGTCGTCCGCATTTCTGGGCATGAGTGTGTCTGTCTCCGTAATCGGCGCGGAAGCCGAAACGGCTCTGGCCTAATAGTTGGCGCGATTGCGCTCGACGAAAGGCAGAAAAGGTCTACGGTGTCCCGTCGCGGCAGGTTGTCGAGCGGCGAGAGCGAGGACGACCTTCCATGAAGCTACGTGTTGGCTACGAACTGGACTACGAGTTTTCCCAGTCCACACCCGTCATCCTGGTGCTAAACGTGCACCATTCCCGTGTCTCCGATTTGCAGGCGCCGGATCATGTTGTCACCAGCCCGTCGGTTCGGATGTCTGGCTATCGGGACGGCTTCGGCAATTGGTGCAATCGGCTCGTTGCTCCGGCGGGGGCGATGCGCATTCGTTCGGATTCGCTCGTGCATGATTCCGGAATGCCAGATCCGACCGTGCCCGATGCCACGCAAATTCCGGTCGAAAACCTTCCCGAAGAGGCACTCGTCTTTCTGTTGGCAAGCCGTTTCTGCGATTGCGATCAGATGCTGGATCTGGCGTGGATGCACTTCGGCAATGGGGCAACCGGTTGGGCCCGTGTCCAGGCTATTTGCGACTTTGTGCATCAGCACATTGCCTTCGGCTATGCACACGCCCGCGCGACGCGCACGGCCTCCGAGGCCTACCAAGAGCGGCAGGGTGTATGCCGTGACTATGCTCACCTCGCGATCGCATTCTGTCGCGCCTTGAATATTCCGGCCCGCTATTGCACGGGCTACTTGGGCGATGTCGGGACGCTTCCGCCCTATCCTCCGGGTGACTTCGCCGCATGGTTCGAGGCCTATCTCGGCGGCCAATGGCACACGTTCGATCCGAGGAACAACGTGCCACGCATTGGTCGCGTTCTGATTGCGCGCGGCCGCGATGCCGCCGATGTCGCGATCGCCACGACGTTCGGCCCCAACACGCTTAAGTCGTTCCGGGTTTGGACGGACGAGATCGCGAATCCCTGAGATCAAATTGGACGACGCGCCTTATTTGGGAGCGTGCGGAGCCTTGTCTAGAAATGAACCATGCTTGCCGTTTTTTTCGAGCACGCTGGATGATTGCCGATTGACGGCCTCGATTCTCTCCTGTGGCTGCTCCGTCAGCAAGCAATGTCTGCTGCTAGAGGCGCTGCCGTCACGGCTGAAAGAGTCAGTCGGTACCTCGACGCCATCGGAACAATGTCCGCTTTCTCGGCAAAGCGAGCAATGGCGGGGTGGTTCCCCTATCCATTGAGCGACCCACAGTTACCCCCAACTTTTATTGGGAGCCTGCAAGATTGTGGTAGCTAGGTGGTAGCTAGAGGATTTTTGGGGGATGACGGACTAGAGCTAAGTCCTTGATAAATTGGTCGGAGCGAGAGGATTTGAACCTCCGACCCCCAGTCCCCCAGACTGGTGC
>DAOMNN010000088.1:0-7758 GCA_035443825.1 Rhodocyclaceae bacterium
AGCCTGCGCGATCAGTGTGCAGCCTCCGGCGTGCCGTTCCTCTTCAAGCAATGGGGCGAGTGGATCGACGACGACAACATCGACAGCGCGAACTTGCGCGCCCCGCAGATCGCTGACCCCAACGAATTCTTCAGTGAGCATAACTGGAAAGACGGGCTCAGCAGTTGGCGGGTTGGAAAGAAAGCGGCCGGTCGTTTGCTCGACGGATCGCTGCACGACGCCTATCCTCGCTGATCAGAAAGGATAGGCGCACGCGAAGTGCGCAGAACCACCGAACGCGGGCGTTGATTCGCCTGCGATTCACTCGAAGGGAAACGCCATGATCATCGAAAAAGAGATCCGCCATTTTCACCTCTTCTGCGGGCTGGGAGGCGGTGCGAAAGGGTTCAACCAAGGACAGGCTCGCGTCGGAAACCTGAAGGCGAAATTCCGATGCATCGGTGGGATCGACGTCGACGCGCCGGCCATCCGCGACTTCGAGCGCCTGACCGGCGCCCGGGGCACGGTGCTGGACCTGTTCGACCGCAGCCAGTTCCGCGACTTCCACGGCGTGGAGCCGCCCGCCGGCTGGCGTGAGTCGACGCCTGACGACATCCGCCGCGCCGCAGGTAACGAGCGCCCCCACATCGTGTTCCTGTCGGCGCCGTGCAAGGGCTTCAGCGGCCTGCTCGCCGAGAAGAAGAGCAAGAGCGTCAAGTACATCGCGCTCAACCGCCTCACCCTGCGCGGCGTTTGGCTGATGCTGGAAGCCTGGAAGGACGATCCGCCTGAGCTGATCGTCTTCGAGAACGTGCCGCGCATCGCCAGCCGCGGCCGGCAGCTGCTCGACCAGATCGGCGACCTGCTGCGCGCATACGGCTACGCGGTGGCCGAGACCACGCACGACTGTGGCGAAATCGGCGCCCTGGCGCAGAGCCGCAAGCGCTTCCTGCTGGTGGCCCGCCACATGGCCAAGGTGGCGCCCTTCCTGTACGAACCGGACAAGAAGCGCCTGCAGTCCGTGGGCACCGTTCTCGATCGCATGCCGCTGCCAGGCGACGCCGCCGGCGGGCCGATGCACCGCGTGCCGCGCCTGCAGTGGAAGACCTGGGTGCGCCTGGCCTTTGTTGAAGCCGGCAGCGACTGGCGCAGCCTGAGCCGGCTGGCTGTTGAAAACGGGCAGCTGCGGGATTACCTGATCGTGCCGGAGTACCACGCCGGCTATCTCGGCGTCGGCTCCTGGGATGACCACGCCGGTACCGTGCAGAGCCACAGCGGGCCGACAAACGGTGCCTTTTCGATCGCCGACCCGCGTTTCGACCAGTCCGCCAAGTGGCACGACGGCCAGGCGCTCGGTGTGCGCCAGTGGGGCGAGAGCACCGGCACCGTCGCCGGCCAGCAGGGGCCGCTGCAGGGGGCGTACAGCGTGGCCGACCCGCGCGTCGACGGCGTGCGCCACAACAACGTGTTCCGCATCGTCGGATTCGGCGACCACGCCCAGGCCGTGACGGCCGGCGGGCACCCGACCGCGGGCGGGCAGGCGGTGGCGGACCCGCGCCGTATCGGCGACTGCTTCGGCAAGTACGCCGTCACCGAGTTCGACGCCGCCGCCGGCACCGTGATCTCCGGCAGCACCACCGGACAGGGTGCCTACGCGGTAGCCGACCCGCGTCCCAACCGCATCCCGCAGTCCGGCGACCACTACCTCACCGGCGGCCATTACGGCGTGGCGCGCTGGGACGAGCCGAGCGGCGCAGTCTCGGCCGCCGCCTGCCACGACAACGGCCGCTGGTCCGTCGCCGACCCGCGAAACTTGCCGGAATGCTCAGCTTGCACCAAATCGCAAACTGTTATGCCGGCGTCGGCGGACAAGTTGGTTGCCATGATCCGATCGCTGGATGGCACGTGGCACCGCCCCTTCACCACGCTGGAACTCGCCGCCTTGCAAAGTCTGGTCGAACCCGAGGAACAGCTCGAGCTCGACGGCCTCTCCGACAGCGCCTGGCGCGAACGCATCGGCAACGCCGTCCCGCCGGCTGCAGCCGAAGCGATCGCTGGCGTGATGGGCACCACTCTGTTGCTCGCTTGGTCGGGAGAGACCTTCGTGCTGTCATCGACTCCGATCTGGGTCCGCCCTGTTGCGATGGCCTTGAGTCTGCCGGAGAGCACCTGCTAGCACATGCACTTTGTTTTGGAATGGAAGCGCTTGTCGGTATCTTGATTCTGTCGCGCACATGACGTTCGCGATTAATTTTCACAACGAAAGGAGCCTGAAGGCATGGAAGCCCATCAAGTCAATGGTTGCGAGATCTCGGTCGAACCGGGTCGCGTCATGGTCAACATGAACCCGCGCGAGGAGAAGCCCCTGGCGGCAGCCGATTTCGCAGACAAGCCGCTCGCCGTCGGTGCCGTCAAGAGTCAGGTCGCGTTCTACGGGGCCTTCGACGACGCCGACGAAATGGTTCGCTGCGTGTCGATGTCGATTGCCGACCGTGCGGCCGTTGCCGCACTGGTGGCCGGCTGGATTGCCGAGGGGCTCGACGTCCAGCGGCTGGGCAGCAAGGAGATCAGCAAGCACATTCGCGCGATCGAGAAGCGCGAGAAGGAAGAAGCTGCGCAGCTCAAGGCCCAGGCCGAAGCTGCCGCGGCGGCCGGTGCCCCGGCGCTCAATGTCCCGGCGGATCCGAGCCCGGGCGATGGCGAAGGAGCCGGAGCAGATTCCAATGGCGACGACACCGGGGGGAACCCGTTCAGCCGGGCAACGGAAACCCCGCAGGTTCCTGAACCTGCCGAAGCGGTCTAAGCGCGATTCGGTGCGGGGCGTGCGCCGTGCACGCCCCGCACCGCGCTCTTGGTGGCTTTTTCAGGAGAGCTTGTCTCATGTCACAGCCCGTGCTTACGCTCGATAGCGATGATCTCGCTGCGGTGCTGTCCTTGCGCACGCCCCGTCGGATCTTCTTCAGCCCCAAGATCGATCTTTTCGACGCTGGTCGCCCTACGTCAGAGATCGACGCAGCCTTCGGTCTGATGTGGGCAAACCTCCTGCAGGACAGGGGCCCCCAGCACACCTTCTTTCTCCTCACGCGGCACCCGGAACGGATGCGGGCCTACCTTTCAGGGGACCACACCGAGGCGTGGACCATGGGCACCTTTGAGAGCGTGAAGATCAAGGATCGCGAACGGCTTCGCGATGCCCTGCTGCGTACCGCACGTCAGCCGCACCCTCGCATCGCCGTCGGCGTTCCGGTTGAAGATCAGCAAAGCGCGCAGACGCTCATCCCCCGGCTGCTCGAGACCCCGGCAGCACTGAGGTGGATCAACGTCGAACCGGCAGTCGGGCCTATCGATCTTGATCAATGGATCGAACCTCGGCTGCACTGCAGTGCGTGCGGGAGCGCGTACGGCCTCGATTCTGCCGATGCGGACGGGAAAAATCCTTTTGGGCCGGACCGCTGTGTTTGTTGTGCAACCGAGCGTTGCATGAGCGCGACCTGGGGCAAAGACGCGGCCCGAGGCGCTCCCGACGAAATCCCCCTCGAAGAGTGGGACCGTGGCTATCGCTTGCACTGGGTTCGGGCGTGCGGCGAGATGGGAGAGCGCGCCCGCCCATCACACCCGGACTGGATGAGGAGCCTACGCGATCAGTGTGCGCGGGCACAGATCCCGTTCCACTTCAGCGGTTGGGGGAGTTGGCGGCCGATCTGCCAGGGCGAATCGGACTGGTACGCATCGCTGTATCGATCGCGGCGACGTGCACGCAATCCTGAGGACCAGTCCGCAATCGATAACGTGTGGGGCAAGCGATGTGCTGTTCCCCAGGCGGTTCTTCACCGTGACGGGCGGCATCACTTCGATCTCCTCGAGCCGGGCGCATGGGGTTCCGCAACAGGGGCGGTCCTGGCCTTCCAGACCCTTCGAAAACCTCAATGGCTCCTTCTGGACGGCATGCGCCACCAGGCCTACCCCGACTGATTGGATTCGCAGATGCCGGCCTCACGCCGGCATCGGTTTTCTTTGCGTCTTCGCATCCGATCAGGTGCAATTGGATTCACGGATCACTCACCCAAGGAATCACCATGGACACCCCAGACAGCAAGATGCGTACAGGCAATATCAGCTCGAGCACCCCGTGCGAACACCGCAAGCTGATCCCGTCTTTGCGCACTGCCCCGTGCCTGGCCGAACTTGCCTCGATCACGATCGAAACGCGGTGTCCTTCGAAGTATGCGGTGGTGGACCTCGAGACCGGAGAGCTCTGGTCGCATGACGGCACGCAATTCAAGCGCATGTCAGAAGCCGAGGCCTCGGACGTCGCGTATGTCGCGCGGCTATCCGCAGACGGACACAGCACGCATCCGGACAACGCGGTAGTAGATCGGTTCGCGGCTGCCCTCAAAGGTAAGCTTGCGCGTGGCCGCGAAAAAGGCCGGGGAGGCTGGGATGATCGCACCCAGTGCAGCGACGAGCATCTTGCGCAGCTCCTGGTGGGGCATCTGCAGAAGGACAACCCCGGCAACTTTCTCGATGTCGCCGCCTTTGCGATGATGCTGCATGAGCGCGGCGCTCAAGCCGGCGTGTTGAGCGCCGCCGCCGCTGCACCGCTGCGCAGGATCTGCTCGACCCTGGCCGCACTGCGCGACCGCTATGACGAGGCCGAGTTGCGTCCGAGGATCGCGGAACTGGTCAGCGAGATCGAAACTGGAAAGTGCTGATGAGCTCGATCCCGCCTTCGATCTTCTCGAAGATCAAGAAATGCCTCGCGCTCTCCGCCTCGCCCAACCCGACCGAGGCGGCAACCGCGATGCGCCAGGCGAACGCCCTCATGCAGAAGTACGGGGTGACGCAAGCTGCAATCGCGCAGTCCGAGATCGGTGAAGCAGAAACACCCAGCCGCACACTTTCCCGCGACAAGCCGGCGCAGTGGGAAGCGCGCCTGGTCGGCGTGATCGGCAAGGCCTTCGGCTGTCAGCTCATGATGGTTGGCCAGCGGCAAAAGAGGGGCTACGCGAACGAGGGGCGTTACGTCTTCGTGGGCCTCAAGCACCAAGCCGAGGTTGCCGCCTACACGGCGGAGGTCCTGATCCGCAAGTGCAAGGCAACCCGCGCGAAGTGGCTGGAGGAAAACTTCGGGGGGCTCGGCCGGGGAATCCCGGGCGCCAAGGCGCGCATGACACGCATGGGTGATGCGTTTGCTGAGGGCTGGGTCGTGCAGATCCATGAACGCGTTCACGCGTTCGCAAACCCTGAAGGCATCGATGCTGCGATCTCGGCGCATGTGTGCAGCCGCACCAGTTCCGATGACTCGTTCGAGACGCGAGGCCTGAAGAAAGTCGGAAATAACGAAAAGCTGGCGGCGTATGCCGGAATGCTGGCAGCAAAGGACGAACACCTCTATCGTCCATGCTCGCGTGACGAAGAGTCGCGGCTGCTCGAAGCTCGATAGCCTTTTCGCGCGAGCCACAAACGCGATGAATGCCTCATGCACCCCTACGACCTGAACACGAACGAGCCCCTCAGTGAGCGCCTGCAGCCCTATCTAAGCACCCATCCTGTGCTTGGGGCCGTTCTGCAGCACCCCCTGGTCTACAGCGTTCCCTATCATCCAATGATGGCTGGACTGTTGAACGCACAGCTTGCGCAGAAGGAGCTTCGGCTTTCCGAAGCAGTTTCGAGCGGCGACTGGTCTCAAGCGATCCTGCTCCACGAGCGCCCATGGCGAGTTCAGGCGATCGCTCAGTACGCCTCGGCGATGAATGATCCAAGTTACTGGCGCGTCGTTGCCTGGGCCTACACCGACTCGGAGAATGTGAACGAGAATTTCGAGCTCTGGGGTGAGCTCCTGAACGCGGATCGTCCTGCTCGAAACCTGATGATGACCTCGGCAGAGCGCGAGGTCCTGGCCGGCTTGCCGGAGCAGATCAAGGTGTTCAGGGGAGACGTTCGCAAGGTGGCGACGGATTACTCGTGGACGATCGAAAGAGATGTGGCGGTATGGTTTGCAAAGCGGACAGCTCGACTGGAAAAACGATCACGTTCACTTGTACTCGAGGGGCTGGTCGCAAAGCAACATGTGATCGCATACAAGGCGAGTCGAAACGAGTCCGAACTGATCGTGGCGCCTCACCACGTCGCAATCTCACAAACCTGTGCGGTCGCTTGAGAATGCCCCTGAAGGACATCTGAACATGCACGCTTCGAATACCACCCCCTTCCCATCGACACTGCGCATGCGGTTGCGCCGGATTCGTTTCGAAAACTGGATACTGATCGCTGGCATCAGCGTTGTGGTGGGTGTCGGGACGCTCAAGACTCTCGACGCACATGAACGCGATCAGTACCGCGCCGAGCGCGCCCCCGTCATCTCCGAGGCAACCCCTCGGATTGAAGCCATTTTCAGGGCTTGGACAACGATCACGCCAGGCCTGGATATTGATCGCAGTCACCCTTCGGTTCTGAAATGGGACGGCGCCTCGAGCAAGATCATCGGCATCGTTCATGTGCCATCGAACGACATTGAGCGCTTTCTCTTTGAAACGGAACACATGCCCGACCGGTGGATTGTGTATGCGCAGAGCGCGTCCGGACGCTTTTTCAGCCTCACGGCGAGCTGGGACTACGAGACGCGGTCACCTGTTTTCGACGAAGGCCCCCGCACGCTCACCAAGCTCGAGATGATCCAGATCGGAATCAAGATGAACTGGGTCGAGGAAATGAAGGCAATCGGAGTTGTCGTTGAGAACGCGTAACGCAGGAATAGGAAACCAGAGAATGTCCATCGACGAACTGATCGAGGCGCTGCAAGCACAGAAAGCGGCCGGATTACCGGGGAGCACCCCCGTGGGAATCTTGGGCACCGACAACAACATGAGATCCGGCTTCATCAAGATCGACATCGACACCCACGCAGCACGTATCGCAAAGGATGAATTTACCAAGGGCTGGACAGTCTGCCGATCGGTTTCCCGAGGAGGCGTAACCGTCTTGGTCATTTCGTGAGGCGATGCAGGATCTCTGTTTTCTAGGTGCTTCTCGGCGTTTCCTTTAGCATAAAAAAACCAAGAATAAGAGGAGCCCGAGATGACCGTCCAAGCTGTTTCCCTAAAGGTTGGGGCATGTTTCCGCTTCAAGACCGCGGTACGCAGAATCACGCGAATCGAGAAGTCAGAGATCCACTGGGAGTATGCGGACCGGAAGCGGCGAGCCGGCCGCCTGGGAGGCGTTCAATGGCTCGAATACTTCCGCAGCGAGGCCATTGAAGAAGTCCCCGATCCGATCATGCAGTCGGAACGCATTACCTTGCGTACTGGCGAGACGGTACCGGTCTTGAATGAATCGGTCAGCATCGTGCTGGAAACGAATGCTCCTCGCCGCTGGGCGTTCGTAGATCTTGAGAGCGGAGAGGTCTGGTCTCATGATGGAAATCGTTTCGAGCCCATCAAGGGCACGGGAACGCACGCGGTCAAGAACGCCATTTCCTGCCCAAAAGAACTTGAAACCGAGTTGATCGAGGCCTTCAAAGCAGGAGGGCGTGTAGCCGCCGTCAAGTTGCATCGCACCCGGACCGGTTCGAACCTGCCTGATGCCGTGGCCGCGATCAAATCGCTTGGCCTCTGAACAAACAGACGTAGCGACAGCATGCTCACGCAGAAGATCGTCCTCTCCGGACAGATCCTCCACCGATTCCGCCTCAACCGCGTTCGCGATCGAGCGCAACGGCAGTACGACGCGATTGTGACCGCCTCGCCGTGGATGGCTCATCTCCGAAGTAAGTTGGAGCGG
>DAOMNN010000088.1:7858-12000 GCA_035443825.1 Rhodocyclaceae bacterium
CATGCCCGTTCATGCATGATCGTCAGTGCTCGATCTACGAGCACAGACCTATTGCCTGCCGGCTGCACTTCACCTTGGACGCCGACGCCTACTTCTGCCAGACCACGCTCGACCCGGCGGACAGCGCCGTCCCAAACGTCGACCTCAGTGAGTTCTGGTTTGCCTATGCGTATCTGGGCATCCAGCTTGGCAGCACGATCGGCGATATCCGCCAGTTTTTCCCCGCCGGGACTACACCCCCGGCGCCACCCTCGAAAGGAGAACCGTGATGAACCCCCTGACGACCGAAGCCATCTTGTCGAGTGACGATGCCGAGTACATGAACAAGGCTCAACTCGCGTATTTTGAAGGACTGCTGCGCCGAGAGCGCAACGCGCTGCTCGAGCGTCTGACGGAGCCGAGCACGGATCTGGAAGATCCCTCGTCCTACCCGGACCCGGTCGATCGCGCCTCCATGGAGGAAGAGCGGGCACAGGCGCATCGCGAGCGCGCTCGCGTCGAGTCGAGGATTCTGGAAGTCGACCGGGCCCTCAAGAGAATCGCCGATGACGAATACGGGTACTGCATCGAGACCGGCGAACCGATCGGCCTCGGCCGCCTCCTGATTCAACCGACGGCAACCCTCTGCATCGAAGCGCAAGAGCGCCGCGAACATCTACAGCGCTTTTGAGCCGGGAGCGCAGCCATGACAAAGTCCTCTGAACCGGCCACCCCTGGTCCAGTCACGCCGAGCGGCCTTTGGACCCTCAGCGAGCGTTTTCTCAAGGCCTACTCCGGCACTGTTTTCAAGGTCGAACCGCATCCCGCAGAAGACTTGTGGGGGCCAGACATTCTTCTCCTGGCGCCTGACTCAGATACCGGCGACGTCGCTTCTCGAGAGTGCATCGAGATAAACCCGTCACCCAGTGGCATCTGGTCTGGCGCAATCGACTCTCCGAAGCTTTTCCTGGCGCGGGTCGGCACTGAAGACGAAGTTCTGGAGACCTTACTCAATTGTCTGCAATCAAAAACGAACTCGGGATCCTGAGGGGGCGCCGCACCGAGATCGCATCTCCCGATGCGAGGTCCGCTGGCGACGCCTGTCGGATAGTGCCGCCGCAACAAGGCTCCGGGTCGGTGAATGAAGCGCTGGCGCGGGGCCTCAGAACGCGGATCGTGAAAGACGTTGCTGCGGCTGAGGCGGCGATGATGCGCCTCTCACAGTCAAGCGCCCGCATCAACTGCGCACCTGCAACGCGCAAGGGCGTCCGTCGTCTCTACAAGGAGCAGACCCGGATCCTATCGCGCCTTCTTCTTACCCCGCCAGCGGAGCTTCTTGGCGGGCGCTATGGCGTATGGCTGTGTTGGCACAGCTTCGACGAGGAAGATCGCATCGGTCACGAGGCAGGCGACCTGGGAGTCATCGCACACGTCGCCGACATGGAAAACGGACTGACGAAGTCATACGCCCTACCCTCCCGGCTACGCCCGCACCTGATCGACCGGACCTTTCAGCGCCTTGGAACGACGGATCCCGCTGCGGTACTCGCCGAACTGCGCGATGTTGCCCTGATGGGGGTCGTGCTGGGGATCGTGATGGCGCATCAGGCCGGCACGCACATGGACTCACCTGAGCAAGGCAGTTTTCCATTGATGCTGCCCACCCCGAGCGGCGCCATCCTGGGCGACGCCATCCTCGGGGCGCCCTATGTCTGCATGAACACTTTCATCGGAGGCAGGCGGGCACTGACACCATCGAAGGAACGCTTGCGCACGGCGCTCGCCGAGGAGTTGTCGACTGTCACGACCGCTCATATGGAAACGATCCTGAGAGGCTACTTCGTCGGCATGCTCAGCAAGCAATCAGCCGGGCGCCTTGAGGTCATCAGGGATCAGTCGCTCAATGACTGCTTTGCGCTCATGAGAAGGATCTCGGTGATCCTGGATCGGTACCGGTGCTCGCTCCTCTCGAAAGAAGAAAGAGAAGACGGCATCGCACGAAATGATCTGTATTGGAAATGGGCAACTCTGCAGCACCAGGCGCAACAAGTGCCCGCTTAAAACCGCCGAGGGGCGCTCATTGGAGAGCGCCCCTCGGCGGTCCCGTCATCGTCCCTGGTTCACCGCCGCCTTGAGCTTCGAGCCCGCAGAGAACTTCACAGCGCGGGATGCTTCAATTTTCACTTCAGCGCCCGTCTGCGGGTTCCGACCGATTCGCGCCGGCCGATCATTCACCTGGAAGGTCCCGAACCCGATCAGGGCGACATCACCACCGTACTCGCCCGATGCCAGGGTATCGCTGACGACCTCGAGAATGCCATCGAGGACGTCACCGACCGCCTTCTTGGACATCCCCGTCCGTCCCGCAACCTCATCGATGAGTTGTGCCTTGTTCATACTGTGTTCTCCTTGGTGATTGAACGCTTAGCTACGTGAATCAATGATGACACATCCGCAGCAGCACCAAGAAACAAGCCACATACAATTGAAAAACCCCACAGAAGCGAAGCTTGTGTGGGGTCGGGTTGATTGAAAAATGAGCGATCAGGCCGTGCTCATTTCCTGAATACGGCGAAACATCTCGGGACGATGCTGGCAAAGCCACGCCATCGCGTCCGATTGGTCGACGCTGCACTCAAAACCGATCGGATTGATGCGATCCTTCGTTCCGCGAACGTAATCAAGTAGCGCACCAATACCGCCGTTCCCTGCACTCTCTGCTGCGAGTGCAACGCTGTCAGCTTCCTCGCAGCCGGTCCAACCTGCTGCGGCGAGCTCGAGCAAAGCCTCATCGGAAGCATCGGTCATCCACTCATTTGCGATGAACGAGACTTCAAGCAGACGGTCATCAGAGTGTGCTTCAGCACGTACGACTGGTGAGGCGAGCCCTGGACGCCCAATTTCCTCTGCAGCAAGGATCTGCGTCATCGCCCAATGCAGCGGCCCGTACAGGCCCCGCAAATGGCCCTTGTCGCTGCTTTCGAGTACGCGCCTGATGATCTCCCGCGACTTTTCACGCTCATTGAGCAAGCCGACGAGCCAAGGCCCCAGATCATCCCGGCACGCTGCGGTTAAGGTAAATTGCTCCTGCCCGTCTCGCAAGACGCGTGTCGAGTTCTGAGCAAGGCTCCAACGTTCAAATTGATCCACGATCGACTCCATTCGATTAGGTGGCCCAGCCATCATGGCAGGACCTTGTTGAGCTCAAAGGCCAAGCAACGCTCTCAGTCTTGCGCGCATACCCTTCTCTCCTTGCTCGCGCCCGAAAGCAATCGCAGCCTTGATGACTTCACCAGGGCTTCCCGTCGCACAATCGAAGTGAAACCCAGTTTCGGGCTCATAGACTTCACCAGGCGCCTCCGTGTCATCACAGTCTCGAAACCCCAGAGGCGAGAGCACCACCATTGCGCTGCGCTTTCGCTGCTCGATCCTCAAGCGACGCCGTTCTTGCGCGACGATGTCCTCCAGATCCCATTTCCAAGTACGATCGATCGCTGACTCCCCGATCGGCTGCAGCGTCCTGGGCGCGATCGTCGCCTCGAGATCTTTGCGCTGCATGTAGGTGCGGCCATTCATCGCATAGCTCACGCCGTCGAGGTCATCCATCACTGCGTACACCTCGTCCCCATCGGCAACGTAGCAGACCGGGTACATCTCGCGCCCAGACCCCTTGCGCCACACCCGACCGTTGTAGCTGACCGTTGCGAGCTCCTCGTGCGTGTCACGCCGACGCACCAGCCCGCCCGTCCAGTTACCGCCGCCCAGATCATTGCCAACGATGTACGAACGGCACATCGCGGAGGCGCGGCCGAGCGACTCGACCACCTGCCAGTATTGAGGAACACCGAACAACGGCTGGGTTGGGTCCTGTCCGTGATCGGGATTGCCGACCGAGGACAGCCAGACCTCCAGGCGCTGCGGGCACTCGAGTTCTTCGCCCGTAATTTCCACCAACTCATCCATGATTCGCTCACTCCTAGGTCAGTTGCCAGGCCCCTTGCCCAGCATTCACATTGCAGGGCTAATGGGCCGACGCTCGACAATACGGAGGAAGCCACCGTGGATACCCTAGAAAGCTTGATCGCTGCCAGTTCGACCTTGAAAGGTGATGGTCTGTGATCCGGTTTCGGCTCGTATGGTGATACTTTGTGAGCAAGACGGGG
>DAOMNN010000089.1:0-9382 GCA_035443825.1 Rhodocyclaceae bacterium
CTTTGGCTTTGAGTGCCAGAGCGGGGGGCTATGGTAGCGAAAAAGAGCAATTAAGAGCGACGATTAGAGAGTGCGTTGACCAAAGTCAAATTGAATGCTTTTTAGATCAAAATGCTGAGCGTGCCGAATTTTTTACATCTAAACAGAAAGGATTAACTCAGTACTCCATTAACCGGCAGAACAAAGTAATTGATTTGATCAATCAAGTTTCAGATCGGATATATGATATTCGTTGTAAAGTGGTGCACGTTAAGTCTGATGATGGTGATGCGGAATTGGAGCTTTTACTTCCTTATACGGAAGAGGCGGAAAAGTTAGTATTTGACATTGAGCTTGTCCAGTTCCTGGCGCAAAAGGTGTTGATTTGCTCGAGCATGCCAATAAAACTTTGACAAGCCACTCCAATCGGACAGATTTCTCGCTGCGCTCCTAATTTGCCAGTGAGCGCGGTGTTAGGCCGCGAGCTTATGGCTCTGAGCGAAGTTGAGCTTGCCCGAGCCCGAAGGGCCTTGGACGGATTCATGGTGAAGCTTCGTCCGGCCGCGAGTATCCGGACAGAACTAGACTTGGAATACAGAATTTCAGGTCAGAGCGTTGAGATCTTCGAGCTACGACCAGGATGGCGCGCCTCACGGGGGAGACGATAGAGCATCCAGTCGCGAAAACAGCCATTGTGAGTAATAGGGGACAGACCACGGTTTTCGGAACGTGACCATGACCTGACGACAAACTGCGGATACACAAGAGCGTTTCTTGCGTTAAGAACCGTGGTCTGTCCCCTATTTCCCGCTATTTCCCGAGTTTCTTTGGCTCCGCTATTGGGCTACCTATGATCGGATAGGACTATCTTCCGCCTCACCGAGGAGCTTCGCAGATCGCAAAACCACGCAGAGGCGCTTCGAAGATCTCTTTGGGAGCAGATTGAACAGTGCAAGGAAGAGATGGAGCGCCTAAATTCTTTGGTCAGGCAATTGCAGGCGAAGTTGACGGCTTACGAGAAGCGGTTGGGAATACCTAAGGGTGAGCCGGCGCCGACATCCACCAAGGAGGGGAATTCGCGTGAAATCTGCCCGAACTGCGGTGTTGATGGTGGCGCTGCAGGTCAGTGCTACAAGTACGACGGAACAGGGTGGATCAGCGTTTAGTAGGACCAACAATGCAATGCACCGGGCCGTCAAGAATACTGCGCTTTTTACCGTCCGGTGATTTTCGACGTTGGGCGTTACGACAAAGGGATACTGAATGTCGAGTACCAAACTAAGAATTGAAGGGCCCGACAAAGTATTCCTTGGCAATAGAGCACTGGATGTCGTCAGGTACGATCCGCCGTTCAAAGATGGAAGTTCGCTTGTTGTAGAAGCCACTTCGGATCCAGCGAACAGATTTCAACAAAAGATTCTCCCTAGGGGCTGTTCACATTTGCTGATTTGTGTTTACATCCTGATCTTTGGGCGGAGATCGGGATGCTTCGGATGGTACTGACGGATGAGCAGTGGCAGACAATTGAAGGGCTTCTACCTGGCAAGCCCGGCGATAGAGGGCGTTCAGCCAAAGACAATCGGCTGTTCGTTGAGGCGGTCCTTTGGTTGGCACGCACAGGCAGTCCGTGGCGTGACCTTCCGCCCGAGTTCGGCAACTGGCATTCGACGTATGTGCGCTTTGCACGCTGGCGCGATGCGGGCGTCTGGGATCGGGTCGCCCTTGCACTGGCCGGCGAGCGCGATCTGGCGCGGGTGTTCATCGATTCGACCATCGTTCGCGCCCACCAGCACGCCTCAGGCGCCCAAAAAAAGTAGGACCGCAGGCGCTGGGGCGCTCGCGTGGAGGCCTGACGACCAAGCTGCACTTTGCCGTCGATGCCTTGGGCAAACCGCTGCGCATGATTCTGAGCGCAGGACAGGTCGCCGACATCGAGTGTGCGCACGATTTGATTTCCGAGATGCCGTGCGCCAGCCTGGTTGCCGACAAAGGATACGATGCCAACGCCTTGGTCATGAGTATCGAAGCATCCGGCGCGCAAGCGGTCATCCCGCCTCGCTCCAACCGCATCGCGCCCAGGCAGTACGACCGCTGCGCGTACCGCGCGCGAAACCTGATCGAGCAATTCTTCAACCGCATCAAGCATTACCGTCGGATCGCCACACGCTACGACAAGCTCGCATGCAGCTACATGGCATTCGTGCGGATCGTTTGTGCGGTGATTTCATATCGTTATATGTGAACAGAACCTAGCGAGCTTACGGGTGTAGTTGCAAGCGAACTTCCAAAGGGATTTCAGATAAACATCTATAGTCCCGAAGCGCGGACGAAGGGTCTTGACAATCTAATAGTTGAGAACCTTGCAAACGGCAGAATAATCAACGTCTTAGTAACGTACAATTTCACTGATTGGGCCTATCGAACGAATCTCGTGTATTTCTCAGAACATCTTCGAGGCCTTATTGAGCAGAAGCTCACTAACTGCCAATCCGTAGCAGTAGAGAAGAACGAGTATGGCATCAAGATTTGGTGCGCTGTTATTTTGGAACCGAATGAGGACTGTTTTGAGGTGTTCTCAAGGACCGACGCCGAACTGGACACTCTATACAAAGAAGCCGTCTCAGGAGCGGATCGTATTTTCGTGGAGAAGTTGGAGACGGGCAGAAGTGACGACAATGGTCTGAAGTGGTGGATAAGATACGTCGCAGTACCGATTGTCAGCGGCGGCGTAGGCGCCGCTCTTGTTGGTTGGTTGCTAATCAGTATCTAGACGCTCAAGGCGGTGCAGAGCCACGCTTGACCCTGTTGCGCACGAACAGGCCATTCACCGCATATTCTGCGTCGACAGAGGCCCTGTTCGCGCAAAGCGACGGGCGCCCCGACCGTATGCCGGAGTCCTTGAGACACTTCCAGTTCGGCCTTTTGAATTGCCCTGAAACGTTGGAGGCATTGACAACACAACGAGCATGTTGTCACAATGTCCAACATGAAAGCCGTGCAGCTCGTATCCACGAGAATCCCGTACTCGGAGTCGGCTTTCGCTGAACTCGTACTGTGGCGGTTGCCTCGACCCGTCGAGGGATCAGCCCATGGCTTCAAGTATCGGCTCGCTTACGTAGTTCGCGGCGAATGCGTTCTCCGGTACGACAATGAGATTGGAAAAGGCGATCATCGACATCTTGGCGGAATCGAGTACGCCTACACCTTCACGACACCGGAGAAATTGATTGCCGACTTCCAACGCGACATCGAGAGGTGGAACGATGAAAACCGTGACTCTTGACGTCCGCTCGCCCTCTGACGCGATGGCGGACTTTACCCGGGCTTGGGAAACGGGCAAACCGCAACGTTCGGCCCGGATCAGCTTTGCCACTCCTGAACTGCTCTGGAAAGTACTGACCGAAAAGCGGTGGCAGTTACTGAAGGTTCTGTGTGGAGCCGGCCCTGTGTCGATTCGTGAGGCGGCCCGTCGCGTCGGCCGTGACGTGAAGGCTGTTCACGGCGACGTAACGGTGCTGCTGAACGCGGGTGTGCTCCACCGCACGGAGGACGGCCAGATCATCTTTCCGTTCGAGGCCGTGAAGGTCGAATTCCTTTTGCAGGCAGCATAGAGGCCTCATGATCCATGCGTCCCAACGCCTGAAGTCACCCCACCGGCCCTGGAGTAATAGGTGGAGTAAGGAGTAATAGGGGACACCCTGAGATAACCCGGGTTTCCCGATAACCTATCCACCGGAAGGGGGCAACTCCGACTTCACACTGGAATGGAGCTCCGGCAGGCGGACCGTGAGAACTGGCCCTTCGAGTACCGGGCGATTGCGTCAGGCGAAGGTGTCAGGGTCCTGCATCCAGGCGGGAATGTCGCGCTGGACGTGCAGTACGCGCCAGACTTCGATGTGGTCCGTTCGTTCGACGTAGAAGACGAGGTAGGGGTAGGACGACAGCGTCCAGGAGCGTAGACCGGGAAGGTCCAATTCATGCCCATAGCGCGGCGAACCCGTGCCAGGGTGACGGGCGATGTGGGTATAGCTCCGCTCCAGCGCGTCGATGAAGCCGAGCGCAACCGATGAGGAAGCCTCTTCGCGGTAGTGGGCTATCGCGTCGTCAACGTCCTGGTTTGCCTGTTCACGCGGAACGACGGGTTTGACCGTCACTCGTGAGAAACCGACTTGGCAGCGGCGCGGACCCGGTCACGCAGATCTTCGAAGTAAGCGGAATCAGCCGGCGATGCCGGCGCAGTGGCTGCGCCGGCCAGCAGCACTCCACGCAAGCGCTGACGATCCTGGTCCTTACGGATCAGTTCGCGCACGTACTCGCTACTGGTGCTGTAGCCCCGTTCGCCCACCTGCTCGTCCACGAAGGATTTCAGGCTGTCGGGCAAGGAAATGTTCATCGTGCTCATGGGCGCAGATTAACCAGCTTGGCAAAATTTGGCAAGGCCGCGCATCGGTCTTCATCCCGCCAGTCACGCTGCACGACCGCTTCCCTGCTGCGCCGATGACTGCAACCGATCGAAGCCTGCCGTTCATTCAACGGACGGTGAATCACGAAAGATTCACTGCCAAATCGCCCTTCACGCAAACACCCACGCCACTACAAACAGCAATGGCAGGACGGTGACGCTGACCCACGCGCCGCAGCGGATCATCTGGCGCTGGGGGACGTGGCCGCTGCCGAAGATGATGGCGTTGGGCGGGGTGGCGACGGGGAGCAGGAAGGCGCAGGAGGTTCCGATGGCGACGAGCACGGCGATGGGCAGCTCGTCGATGTGCGGGGCCATGCCGATGAAGAGCGGAATGAGCAGCGCGGCGCAGGCGGTGTTGCTGGTGACTTCGGTGAGCGCCATCGCAAACAGGATCATCAGGCACAGGCTCGCGACCAGCGGCATCGCGGCGAAGGGGCCGCCGAGCTGGGTTGCCAGCCACTCGCCCGCGCCGCTTTCGGACAGCACGCGGCTCAACGTGAGCCCGCCGCCGAAGAGCAGCAGCACGCCCCACTCCGCGCTCTTCTCGATGTCCTTCCAGCGCGCGAGGCCCAGCCCGTGCAGCAGCACCAGCGCGAGCAGCGCCACCGCCGCATCGTAGCCGCGGCCGATGCCGAGCACGTCGTCGAGCGCGCCGCCGGCCACCCACAGCGCCACCGCCAGTGCGAACACGCCCAGCATCAGGCTGTGGCGGCGCGACCAGTCCAGGGTGTGCTGCGGCGCTTCGACCTCGACCCGCAGTTCCGGGCGCAGCGCGAAGCGCAGCGCGACTTCGAGCAGCGGCATCATCAGCAGCACCAGCGGAATGCCCCAGGTCATCCAGCGGCCGAAGCTGATGCCGGCATGCGAGGCCGCGATCGCGTTGGGCGGGCTGCCCACCAGCGTGCCGATGCCGCCGATGTTGGCCGAGAATGCGACCCCGAGCAGCACGTACAGCCAGGTGCGGCGATACTTCTCCGCCGGCAACGGCGACAGCAGCCCGAGCGCGAGCGGGAGCATCATCGCCGCGGTCGCGGTGTTGCTGATCCACATCGAAAGCGCGGCGGTGAGCCAGAACAGATAGCGCGCCGCGACGTCGAGGCGGTTTCCCGCCTTGCCGATCACCCACGCCGCCATCCACCGGTCCAGCCCCTGCTTCTGCAGGCCCGCGGCGAGGGCGAAGCCGCCGAGAAAGAGGAAGATGACCGGATCGGCGAACTGCAGCAGGGCCTGGTCGAACGCGAGAATGCCGCTCGCCACGGCCAGCAGCGGCACCAGCAGCGCGGTGACGCTGACGTGCAGCGCTTCGCTGACCCACAGCCACCCAATCGCGACGAGGATCGCCAGCCCGCTCCCGGCCGCCCCCAGCACCGGTGTGAGCCAGACCTGCAGCGCGACGTACAGCGCGGTTGCGGCGAAGAGATTCAGGACGCGTGCGGTTGGCAGGCAGGGGCTCCGTTCGGATTCGGGATGACGGACCGTAGCCCGGCGACGACCACTGCGTGTGCGGGCGACGCGTCAGCCACGCGAGGTGGTGCGACGTTTGGTGGCGGAACCGCCTGATTGCCCGGTGGCTTCCGGCGAGCGCTCGGTCAGGCGACCCGTGACATACTTGTGGAGGATGCTGGCAATCAGCGTCTGGTAGGGCATGCCCTCCTCGAGTGCCTTGACCTGGATGTCTTTGAGATCGCCCGACGACAGGCGGATGTTAACCCGCCGATCCTTGATCGCCGTGACCCTCGCCGCAGCCTTGAGCCTGGCCAGTTCGGCCTTGGTCGCAACCGACTTGAGTCGCCCCTTCTCGTAGGCTTCGAGAACTTCGAGTTCTTCGTGGTCAATTCCCGGCATCTGCTTCACCTTGCTTCAGGTAATCGCGCGTCGCCTTGCGACTCGGGATTACGGTCTTCAGGAAGAAATGTTCCGCTTCTTCGACGTACGGAACCAGGTAAACGTAGCAGTCGCACTCGACGACGAGGATGCGTTGCGCCGGGTACCTGGCCTGGTTCGGATGCGCCAGGATGTCCAGTAACCCGCCGGACTCCACCGCAACCACGATGCTCTCGAAGGAGATCCCGCGGTCGGACCGGAGGAGTTCGTTCTTTTCCTGGCTCCAGCGAAACGGTTTCATTGGCGCATGCTACCCTTCCGTGTGCCTTTTGTCACCACACAGGGTCACCAGCTGACAGGACCCGTCGAACCGCATCGAATGACCCCGACACCGAAGCCGTTGTAATCGCGGGCGCGCGGCGGTACGCTCCATGTCATTCGAAGAGGAATCGTTCCGGGAACTGCCGACGGCAACCCGTAATCGAATTCCCGACCCAACCCCAGAGCCCCGACAGCCATGACGAACCTGGTCACCGAACGTGTATTGAGCGTCCATCACTGGAACGAGAACCTGTTCAGCTTCCGCACCACGCGCGACCGCGGCTTGCGCTTCGAGAACGGCCAGTTCGTGATGATCGGGCTGGAGGTCGATGGCCGGCCGCTGACGCGCGCCTACAGCATCGCCAGTCCCAACTACGAGGAACACCTCGAGTTCTTCAGCATCAAGGTGCACAACGGGGCGTTGACTTCGCGGCTGCAGCATCTGCGCGAAGGCGATCCCATCGTGGTCAGCAAGAAGCCCACCGGCACGCTGGTGCTTCACGATCTCAAGCCAGGACGGCATCTCTACCTGCTCGCCACGGGCACCGGCCTGGCGCCCTTCCTGAGCGTGATCCAGGACCCGGAGACCTACGCGCGCTTCGAGCGAGTCGTCCTGGTGCACGGCGTGCGCACCATCTCCGAACTTGCCTACCGCGACTTCATCACCCGCCACCTGCCCGATCACGAGTTCATCGGCGACGAGGTGCGCGACAAGCTCACCTACTACCCGACCGTGACGCGAGAACCCTTCTTCAACGAGGGACGCATCACCCGGCTGATGGAAAGCGGCGAACTGCTCGACGAGCTCGGCCTGCCGCCGCTCGATGCCCGCGACGACCGCGTCATGATCTGCGGCAGCCCGGACATGCTCAAGGATTGCTGCGAACTGCTCGACGCACGCGGATTCCACGTTTCGCCGCGCATCGGCGAGCCCGGGGACTACGTGATCGAACGCGCGTTCGTCGAAAAGTAGGCGCCGCCATCGCCCGCCCCCTCCGGCTTCGGGTCCGTGCCACCGCCGGATTGCCGGCGACCCGAACGACCGTCACGGACGAAGCGCACGCCGAGCGCGCCGGTCCGCGACCGGTTACCGACGCCCCCATCATCGAAGCGCGATGACCCGCCCGACGCTCACCCCCGCCCTTGCACTCGTTTCCATGCTCCGACCTTATCGGCGGCGGGTGCTGCTTGCCGGGCTCGCGCTGGTGGTCGCAGCCGGGGCCATGCTCGCCGTCGGACAGGGATTGCGTGCCGTCATCGACCAGGGTTTCTCAGCCGGCGACCCATCGTGGCTCGATCGCACCCTGGCCGCGATGTTCGGGGTCATCGTGGTGCTCGCCGCGGCCACCTTCATGCGCTTCTACAACGTCTCCTGGCTCGGCGAGCGGGTCACCGCCGACCTGCGCCGGCGCGTGTTCGAGCACCTGCTCACGCTGCCGCCCTCCTGGTTCGAGGCCGGTCGCACGGGCGAGGTGATCTCGCGCCTGACCTCGGATACCGCGCAGATCGAGAGCGTGGTCGGCTCCAGCCTGTCGATCGCGCTGCGCAACCTGCTGCTGCTCGTGGGCGGGCTGGTGATGATGTTCACCACCAGCCTCAAGCTCACCTTGCTGACCCTGGTCGGCGTGCCGCTGGTGGTCACGCCGATCATCTTCTACGGGCGCCGCGTGCGGCGACTCGCGCGCGAGAGCCAGGACCGCATCGCCGATCTGGGCAACCGCATCGACGAGACCATCCACGAGATCCGCATCGTGCAGGCCTACGGCCACGAGGAAGTCGAACGTCGCGACTTCGACACCCTGATCGCACGCAGCTTCGCCACCGCACGCGAACGCATCCGTACTCGCGCGATGCTGGTCGCGGCGGTGTTGCTGCTGGTGTTCGGGGCGATCGCGTTCATCCTGTGGATCGGCGGCCACGACGTGCTCGAGGGCAGGATCAGCGCCGGACAGCTTTCGGCCTTCGTGTTCTACGCGGCACTGGTGGCCGGAAGCATGGGGGCCTTGTCCGAAGTGTGGGGCGATTTGCAACGTGCCGCCGGCGCCACCGAACGCCTGATGGAGATTCTCGCTGCGCGGCCGGCGATCGAGGCACCGCAACACCCCAGCGAACTGCCCGAACCGGCGCGCGGGCACATGCGCTTCGAGGCGGTCCGCTTCTGCTATCCGTCGCGGCCCGACACGCCGGCGCTGGACGATTTCAGCCTGGACGTGTCGCCGGGCGAGACGGTGGCCCTGGTCGGGCCGTCGGGCGCGGGAAAGACGACGGTCTTCCAGCTCCTGCTGCGCTTCTACGACCCGGATGCGGGGTTGATCCGGCTCGATGGCGTGCCGCTTTCCGAAGCCGACCCGCGCGCCATCCGCAGCCGCATCGCGCTGGTTCCGCAGGAACCGGTGATCTTTGCCGCCAGCGTCACCGAGAACGTCCGCTACGCGCGCCCCGACGCCACCGAGGAGGCGGTGCGACTCGCCTGTGAAGCCGCTTGGGCGGACGAGTTCGTGTCTCGTCTGCCGCAAGGCTACGATACCGACCTGGGCGAGCGCGGCGTGAGGCTGTCGGGTGGTCAGCGCCAGCGCATCGCGATCGCGCGCGCGATTCTGGCGGACCGCCCCATCCTGCTCCTCGACGAGGCCACCTCGGCGCTGGACGCGGAAAGCGAACGCATGGTCCAGGCCGCACTCGAACGTCTGATGGAAAACCGCAGCACGCTGGTCATCGCCCACCGCCTGGCCACCGTACAGAAGGCCGACCGGATCGTCGTCATGGAAAACGGCCGCATCGTCGAGACCGGCA
>DAOMNN010000089.1:9482-11955 GCA_035443825.1 Rhodocyclaceae bacterium
CAGAAGGCCGACCGGATCGTCGTCATGGAAAACGGCCGCATCGTCGAGACCGGCACCCACGCCGCGCTCGTCGAAAGCGACGGACTCTATGCCCATCTGGCACGGCTGCAGTTCTCCGCCTGAGGCGGATGGGCGCGATCGCGGATAGAATCTGCATCGAAACCCGCATCGGGCACCATGCACACTCATCTGCAGGAGGCACACATCATGTCCAGAGTTCAGGTCCTGACCGTGATCGGCGACGATCGCCCGGGGCTGGTCGAGGAAATCTCGACCGCCATCACCGCTCATCAGGGCAACTGGCTGGATTCGTCGATGTCCCGCCTGGCGGGCAAGTTCGCGGGCGTGCTGACAGTGGACGTGCCCGAGGAACATGAGGCGGCGCTGCTCAAGACGCTCGGCGAACTGGGCAGCCTCAGGGTACGCGCCGAAGCGGCCAGCCCCGCCGCATCGGCCCACACCGACTACGGCCGACGGCTGAGCTTCAGCCTGGTGGGTCACGACCGCATCGGCATCGTGCGCGAGGTGTCGCAGGTCTTCGCCCGCCACGGCGTCAATGTCGACAAGCTCACCACCTGGACCTCGAGCGCGCCGATGTCGTCCGACACGCTCTTCCACGCCGAAGCGGACCTGCGTGCGGCCGACGGACTCGATGCCGCCGCACTCAAGGCCGATCTCGAACGGCTGTCCAACGACCTGATCGCGGACATCAACCTCGACGACCGGCCTGACTGAAAATTGCGAATGCTCACGACAAACCGAATCGGCAAGAGGCGCCGGCACATTGGAGCGAGAAACCGTGAATACACGCCCTATTGCCGAAGCCTGTGACCCCGATCTGCGTGGCTCGATGCCGGCACTGAAGCGCGCTGCAAGACGTGCCGCATCCGTTGCGCACGCACAGGAACCCGAGACACCGTACGACGATCAGGAATAAAGCACCCCAACTGCGGCGAAGTCGCTTTCCATTCCTGTAAACTGGTTGTTTTCACCACCTCTCGTCTGCAGAATCCAATTCCAATGGCTCAGTATGTAATGTCGATGCTCCGCGTGAGCAAGGTCGTTCCGCCCAAGCGGCAGATCATCAAGGATATTTCCCTTTCCTTCTTCCCCGGCGCCAAGATCGGCCTGCTCGGCCTCAACGGTTCGGGCAAGTCCACCGTGCTGCGGATCATGGCAGGCGAAGACAAGGAGTATGACGGCGAGGTCCAGCACCTGGCCGGCACCCGCATCGGTTACCTGCCGCAGGAGCCTGAACTCGATCCGGCGAAAACCGTCCGCGAGGAAGTCGAGTCCGGCCTCGGCGAGATCCTCGAAGCCCGCCAGAAACTGGAGGAGATCTACGCCGCCTACGCCGAGCCCGACGCCGATTTCGACAAGCTGGCCGAAGAACAGGCGAAGTACGAGAACATCCTCGCGACCTCCGGAGCCGACATCGACAACCAGATGGAGATCGCCGCGGACGCCCTGCGCCTGCCGCCCTGGGACGCGATCGTCGGCAAGCTGTCAGGGGGCGAGAAGCGTCGCATCGCGCTGGCCAAGCTCCTGCTGTCCCGACCCGACATGCTGCTGCTGGACGAGCCGACCAACCACCTCGATGCCGAATCGGTGGAATGGCTGGAGCAGTTCCTGACCCGCTTCCCCGGCACGGTCGTGGCGGTCACCCACGACCGCTACTTCCTCGACAACGCAGCCGAGTGGATTCTCGAACTCGATCGCGGCCACGGCATTCCGTGGAAGGGCAACTACTCGTCCTGGCTGGAGCAGAAGGAACAGCGCCTCGAGCAGGAGTCGAAGCAGGTCGACGCCCACATGAAGGCGATGAAGCAGGAACTCGAGTGGGCGCGCTCCAACCCCAAGGCGCGACAGGCCAAGAGCAAGGCGCGCCTTGCTCGCTATGAGGAAATGACCACGGTCGAATACCAGAAGCGCAACGAAACGCAGGAGATCTTCATCCCGCCGGGCGAACGGCTCGGCGACAAGGTCATCGAGTTCAACGGCGTGTCCAAGGCCTTCGGCGACAAGCTGCTGATGGACAACGTTAACTTCAGCATCCCGCCCGGTGCGATCGTCGGCATCATCGGCCCCAACGGCGCCGGGAAATCGACCCTGTTCAGGATGATCCAGGGCAAGGAGCAGCCTGATTCAGGCGAAGTCGTTGTCGGCCCGACCGTGAACATCGCCGCGGTCGACCAGTCTCGCGAGGGCCTCGCCAACGACAAGACCGTGTTCGACGCGATTTCGGGCGGTGCCGACATCCTCACCGTGGGCCGCTTCGAGATGCCCAGCCGCGCCTACATCGGGCGCTTCAACTTCAAGGGCGGCGATCAGCAGAAGATCGTCGGCAACCTCTCCGGCGGCGAGCGCGGCCGCCTGCACCTCGCGATGACCTTGATCCGCGGCGGCAACGTGCTCCTCCTCGACGAACCGTCGAACGATCTCGACGTCGAGACGCTGCGCGCGCTCGAGGACG
>DAOMNN010000090.1:0-9735 GCA_035443825.1 Rhodocyclaceae bacterium
CGCAGGGGCAGGGGTTCATAGCGGCTACGAGCTGGAAGCGAGCCGGAAATTCGGCACGCCTGCGCGCCCGCGACACGGTGATGGTGCCGGTCTCGAGCGGTTCGCGCAGGGCTTCGAGCACACGCCGGTCGAACTCCGGCAACTCGTCGAGAAAGAGCACGCCGTGGTGCGCGAGACTGATCTCGCCGGGGCGCGGATTCGCCCCGCCGCCGACCAGCGCGGGCGCCGAAGCCGAGTGATGGGGCGCGCGAAACGGACGCCGGCGCCAGCGTCTCGGGTCGAAGCAGCCCTCCAGCGAATGCACCGCCGCGCTCTCGATCGCAGCCTGGTCGTCCAGCGGCGGGAGAAGACCGGGCAGGCGCTGCGCGAGCATCGACTTGCCGGTGCCGGGCGGGCCGAACATCAGCAGCGAATGCTGTCCGGCGGCAGCCACCTCGAGCGCCCGCCGCGCGGGCAACTGGCCCTTGACGTCCGCGAGATCGGGCACGCCGTCGCAATCGGTCGGAACCGGCGCGACGACGTGCGGCGCGAGAAGCTCGCGTCCCTGGAGGTGAGCGCACACGGCAAGCAGGGTCCGGGCCGGCAGGATTCGTGCCCCGCCCGCGAGCGCGGCCTCGTCGGCGTTGTCGGAAGGGACGATCAGGTCGCGGCCGCCGCGGCCCGCCTCGAGCGCGATGGCCAGCGCGCCGCGCACGCCGCGCAGTCGGCCGTTGAGCGACAACTCGCCGACGAACTCGCAGCCGTCAAGCGCCGCCACATCGATCTGGCCCGAGGCGGCAAGTATGCCAAGCGCGATCGGCAGATCGAAGCGGCCGCCCTCCTTGGGCAGGTCGGCGGGCGCAAGATTGACGGTGATGCGGCGCTGGGGAAACTCGAAGTGCGAGGTGTGGATTGCCGCGCGAACGCGGTCGCGCGCCTCGCGAACCTCGGTGTCGGGAAGCCCGACCAGATTGAATGCCGGAAGGCCGTTGGCGAGATGGACCTCGGCAACCACCTCGGGTGCGTCGAGTCCCGACAGTGCGCGCGTGACTACGAGTGCAAGCGACATCCATGCCTCCGGAATATTGCGGAGGCAATTCTAACCCGAAAATGCTTAATGAATGAGCGGATTGCCGCCGAGCTCAGCCTTCTTCTTCGTCGCCCCGGGCGCGCAGCAACTCCGCTTCGAGTGCGGCGACCCGCTCCTCCAGTTCGAAGAGCTTCTGACGCGCGTGCGCGAGCATGTCGCGCTGCACGTCGAATTCCTCGCGCGTGACCAGGTCGAGCTTCCCGAAGGCCGTGCCAAGCAGCGCCTTGACGTTCTTCTCGATGTCCTTCGCGGGGCTGTGCGCGGCGAGCTCGGAAAGCTTCGCACCCAGTTCGTCAAGTATTCGTGGGCCGGTCATCGCAATCTCTCACAAGACAATGGTTGAGGGGGTCGAAGTCAGTTTAGCACGCGCTCCCCGACCCCGCCGACGCGTCCTCGGCCCCATCGCACCAATTTGGTGCAAACCCCCAGGACCACGGATCAATTTTGGGCGCTGCACTGCAACATGAAATCGCGCCAATTTCTCAACAATTTGAATTATATGAGATTTCTTAGCTGGCACGGTTCGTGCGATGCCGACAGTGAGCAATCGCCCTTCCGGAGAAGAGTCATGGAAAACGTCATTTCACATTCATCCACAGCCGATGACAGGAGAACGTCATGAAACTGGTCACCGCAATCATCAAACCCTTCAAGCTCGACGAAGTGCGTGAAGCGCTGTCGGCAATCGGCGTGCAGGGAATCACCGTCACCGAGGTCAAGGGCTTCGGGCGTCAGAAGGGCCACACCGAACTGTACCGCGGGGCGGAGTATGTCGTCGATTTCCTCCCCAAGGTAAAGATCGAAGCCGCCGTCCGCGCCGACATTCTCGAGCAGGTGATCGAAACCATCGAGAAGTCCGCATCGACCGGAAAGATCGGCGACGGAAAGATCTTCGTCTTCGAACTCGAGCAAGTCATCCGCATCCGCACCGGCGAAACCGGCGCCGACGCACTGTAAGGGAGAGCAGTCATGAAACGATCGCTAAAACCGATTCTCGGCCTGCTCGCGGCAGTGGCCGCGGCACCCGCGCTGGCCGATGAAACCGTCGTGCCGGACGTGCTCAATCACGTGTTCGAGCTGCAGTACGCGATGGACACCTTCTACTTCCTGGTGTGCGGCGCGCTGGTGATGTGGATGGCAGCGGGCTTCTCGATGCTCGAAGCCGGCCTCGTGCGCTCCAAGAACACCGCCGAGATCCTGACCAAGAACGTCGCCCTGTTCTCGATCGCCTGCGTCATGTACCTGGTCTGCGGCTACGCGATCATGTATGGCGGCGGCATCTTCCTGTCCGGGATCAGCGGCGGCGAAACACTCGTCGACGACGCACTGTCGGCCTTTGCCGAGCGTGAAGACGGCTTCCACGGCGATTCGGTCTACTCGAGCGCCTCGGACTTCTTCTTCCAGGTCGTGTTCGTCGCCACCGCCATGTCCATCGTGTCGGGCGCCGTGGCCGAGCGCATGAGGCTGTGGGCCTTTCTCGCCTTCGCTGCCGTCATGACCGGGTTCATCTATCCGATGGAGGGTGCCTGGACCTGGGGCGGTGACGACGTGTTCGGCATGTTCAACCTCGGCGACCTCGGGTTCTCCGACTTTGCAGGCTCGGGCATCGTGCACATGGCCGGCGCTGCCGCGGCACTGGCGGGCGTGATCCTGCTCGGCGCACGCAAGGGCAAGTACGGACCGAACGGCGAGGCACGGGCGATTCCCGGCGCGAACCTCCCGCTCGCGACGCTGGGCACCTTCATCCTGTGGATGGGGTGGTTCGGCTTCAATGGCGGCTCGGTGCTCAAGCTCGGCGACATCTCCAACGCCAACGCGGTGGCGATGGTGTTCCTCAACACCAACACCGCAGCGGCTGGCGGCGCGATCGCAGCGCTGATCGTGTCCAAGCTGATGTTCGGCAAGGCCGACTTGACGATGCTGCTCAACGGCGCGCTCGCCGGCCTGGTGACCATCACCGCCGAACCTTCCACGCCGACGCCGCTGCTGGCGACCCTGTTCGGCGCCGCGGGCGGTGTGCTGGTGGTGTTCTCGATCACCGTGCTCGACCGTGTGTTCAAGATCGACGACCCCGTCGGCGCGATCTCTGTCCATGGCACCTGCGGCCTGCTCGGGCTGCTGCTGGTCCCGCTGACCAACGGCGACTCGACCTTCATCGGCCAGATCGTCGGTGCGCTCACGATCTTCGTGTGGGTGTTCGGCGCCAGCCTGATCGTGTGGGGTCTGCTCAAGGCCTTCGTCGGCATCCGGGTGACCGCAGAAGAGGAATACGAGGGCGTCGACCTGACCGAGTGCGGCCAGGAGGCGTATCCCGAGTTCGTCACCAAGTAAGCACCCGTTCCGGTACCGCGGGCGAGGCAAGCAAGACCTCGCCCGCAAGATTGACCCTCAAGGAGAAGCAAAATGCACAAGCGCACCATCACCACCGCCGTCCTCGCCGTGATCCCGCTGCTGGCAACCCAGGCCGCACTGGCCGAAAGCCCGATCTCGGCCAATGTGGGCATCGTGTCCGACTACGCGTTCCGCGGCATCAGTCAGACCGACCAGCGCCCCGCCCTGCAGGGCGGTTTCGACTACGCGCACGACAGCGGTTTCTACGTCGGCGTGTGGGCATCCAACGTGTCCTGGCTGCAGGACCTGGGCGCGAAGAAGAGCAGCCTGGAACTCGACGTCTATGCCGGTTATGCGGGCGAGGCCGGTCCGATCGGCTACGACGTCGGCCTGCTGCAGTATTACTACCCGGGCAGCTATGGCGGCACCTACAAGGCCGACGGCAACAAGAAGCCGCACACCCTGGAAGGCTACGTGGGCCTGTCGTGGGAGTTCATCTCCTTCAAGTACTCGCACTCGTTCACCAACCTGTTCGGCATTCCCAAGTCGAAAAGCAGCAAGTACTACGATCTGTCCGCCTCGTACGAGATCATGGACGGGCTCACGCTCGACGCACACCACGGCTGGTCGCGCATCAAGAACGCCGACAACTACCGTGACTGGAGCGTGGGCCTGACCAAGACGCTGGGGCAGTTCGACGTCGGCCTGCACTACGTCGACACCAACGTGCGCGGCAGCCTGACCGACGAACGCGTGATCCTGTCCGTGAGCACCAGCTTCTGAGCGGCATCCGCGGGCCCTTCCGGGTTCGCGGCGCATTCCACCCGGACTCGCGCGGTCCCCCTCTCCCGCCGCGCACGTCCACCAGGGCACCTTCGGGTGCCCTGTTTTTCGTCCGGCACTCGCCACGGCGTTGCGGGTATCATCGAGCCAAATTCAGAGAGGAGACCCGTACCGATGCCGATGTTCGTCGACACCTCGCCTCCAGGCCAGTGCATCTTCTGCCGGCTGGTCGCCGGCGAGATCCCTTCCGCAAAAGTGTACGAGGACGAGCAGACGCTCGCCTTCATGGATCTCGGGCAAGTGAATCCGGGACATGTGCTCGTCGCGATCAGGCGCCACGCTGCAACGCTGTTCGACCTGACTCCGGACGAAGCCGCCGCCGTGATGCGCACGGCCCACCGCGTGGCGACTGCCGTGTGCGAGACTTTCGACCCGCCCGGACTGACGCTGCTGCAGGCCAATGGAAGGGAGGGCGACCAGACCGTGTTCCACTTCCACATGCATGTGGTGCCGCGTCATCGCGACGACGGCATCGTGCTCACCTGGCCGCGCAAGGATCCGCCCGCAGCCGTGCTGCAGGAATACGCTGCAAGACTGCGCGAGGGCATGGGGACAGTCTGACCGGTTGCGGAGCAAGCGGCCAGACGGCCACCTGTCGTCGGCGCCGACCCACCGCTCAGCCCCTTCTCGCCCACAGCGAGCACCAGCCACTGGGGCTCACCTGGCCGTCGACGACCCTGCAGGTGTTGGACTCGGCAACGAAATGCAGGCAGTTGCCGCACATGGCGTCCCCATTGGGTGAATTCTGGTAGCGTGCGTCGGCCTGACTGAGCTTGCCACCGGCTGCGCCGGGCGTTGAAGGCGCCGACGACGCGGATGGAGCGGCTGGAGCTGGGGCGGAACTCTGCGCCTGCTCCCCTTTGCACCCGAGGAGTATCGGCACGCCGAGCGCACAACCGGTGGCAAGTGCGCCGCGCAGTACTACTCTGCGCCGGGGATCATGGGTTTTCATCTTCTGTCCTCCTGAGTTGAAGGAAAGTCAGTGACAGAAGCCTTGACGTGGCGTTCAACCACTCTTCGCGACTGATCCGGCCATCGCCGTCACTATCGATCCGGTCGAAATCTGCCTCGACCCATGCACACTGGAACGCTTCCAGCCGGTCGATATAGCCATCCCGCTTGGTGTCGAGTTGGTCGAATGTGTCGTCGCCGGCCTGGATCATCAGCATCGCCGTAAGGTGGCGCAAATCCGCAGCAGCGTTCGAAAGCAGCGGAAGCACCAGACCGGCAAGCATGGCCGCCACAAGAATCAGCTTCGGTGTCATCTGGCGTCTCCTGCGTTGATTTGGAATACCTCCTGGAATCGAAGGCATTAAGTCAGTCGCAAGGGCCGTGCCAGATGAACCTTATGATCTATATTTCAGTGTCTTGACACTGCGTGAGGAGCGACGGGACGAGATCGGAGGGAAGTTCGCGCCGCTGACGCGCGCGGTTTGTCGCCACCGGGCGACAGAGAAGTGATCTGGCCGCCTGCCCGCGATCCGGAAGGACATCCCCTCGCATCACCGCCACATAGGCGTGGAGCGGCCCGTTCGACGCGCAGCACGGCCTCGGCACCACAGGCGCAGCGCGATGTCGCCGATTGGCGACGGTTTGAGCCGGCCACTCGTCTGGCCGTGGTGCAAGGTCGGTCCGGGCGCCGGGCTGGAACGGGTCCAACCCGCGTTCTGCGGCCGTTCGGCGCCGCACATCCGTGCACGTGGGCCGTCCCCAACTCCTGTTCGGCGCCACTGCTTCGCCGTGCGCGTCGACCCTTCAGGCCGGTAGCATGGCCGTGACTTCGATCTCGATCTTGGCGCCGTTCTCGACGAAACCCGCGACCTGTAGCGCCGTCATGGCTGGGAAATGTCGGCCGATGAGCTCCCGATAAACACCGCCGATCTCGGCCAGCCGGGCGTTGTACTCGACGCTGTCGGCCAGGTACCAGTTCATGCGCACGATGTCGGTCGGTTTCGCGCCCGCCTCGGCAAGAATCGCGACGATGTTGGTCAGCGCCTGGCGCACCTGGGCGACAAGATCGTCGCTGCGGAACACTTCCTGCTCGTCCCACCCGACCTGTCCGGCGACGAACACCATGCGGCCGGTGCTCACGATTCCATTCGAGTAGCCCTTGGGACGCGCCCATCCGGGCGGTTGCAGCATTTGCATCGTCAGACTCCCTGATTGTGCTGTTTCACCGTGACGCGTTTTCTCGATCCCGACCGCGCTCAGATTCGCACGCCCATCCTGTAGCCCTCGTGGATGGCCGCATCGAGACCGCGTGCGATGACCGCGTCACCCGCGCCGTGAAGCTCGTCGATCATCCACTGGAACTCGTGGAAGAGGTCGTGATTGGATTTGCGCGGCCCGGACGCGACCACCATGTCGGCGGGCAGGAAGATTTCCTCGCCCTTGTTGTTGCGGACCCGTGCACCGTCTTCGGTGACCGCGACGAGCTGGGTCGAGGTGAGCGTGCGGATCTCCAGTTCCTCGATCCAGGCCGAGTGGCGCCACTTGAACGAGGGCATGACGTCGCCGGCGATGCGCTTGTCCTCCTCGACCAGGACCACCTCATGGCCCTTGGTCGTCAGCGACTCGGCCAGCGTCAGTCCGATCTTGCCCGCACCGATCATCACGATGCGTTTGGCCGGCGCGACCTTGCCGTGCGCCAGGTCGAGCGCGTCGACGAGTCGGTCCGCGCCTTCCACGTGGCGATAGTAGGCCATGTCGGTGCGCGCACCGGCGGCGACCAGGCACACATCGTATTGATGCAGGATGCTGCGCATGAACTTGGCGTTGGCCTCGGTGTTGAAACGCATCTCGATGCCGAGCTTCTTCGCCATGACCTCGTAGTGACTCACCACGGAAAGGAGATCGTCGGGCCGGGCCAGATCGTTGCTCGCGTAGGCGAACAGGTTGCCGCCGATGCGGTCGCCCTTCTCGAACACGGTCACGTCGTGGCCGCGCTTGCGTGCGGTGATCGCCGCTTCCATGCCGGCCGGGCCGGCGCCGATCACCATGATCTTCTTCTTCACCACTGCCGGCGTGACGTGATACTCAGGCTCCACTTCGTGGCCCAGCGTGGGGTTCATGGTGCAGGTGTAGGGCAGGTCGCGGAACAGGCGCGACAGGCAGTTGAGCGAGCCGATGCAGCGGCGAACCTCGTTGAGGCGGTCTTCGGCGGCCTTGTGGATCAGCTCCGGATCGGCCAGTAGCGGTCGGCACACTTCCCAGAAATCGAACACGCCGTCGGCGATGCACTGGTCGGCCATGACCGGGTCGGGCAAGCGGTTGCCGAAGGTGATGAGCGTATTCGGAAAGAGCTTCTTCGCCTTCGCCGACAGGTAGTTCCAGTGACCCGGCGCCACGTCGCGCCCGATCGAGGATTCCGGTGCTTCCTGCCAGCCGACGGTGACCGAGATCATGTCTACGCCGCAATCGACCGCCTGTTGCATCAGTTCGAAGCACTCGTCCTCGCTGTTGCCGCCCCAGCGGTCCATCAGCTCGGCGCCGTTCAAGCGGATCACGAGCGGATTGTCCGGGGTGGCCTGCTTGATCGCGTCGATCAGCTCGCGCATGAAGCGGCCGCGGTTCTCGATCGAACCGCCGTATTCATCGGTGCGCTGGTTGGTGAAGCGCGAGTTGAAGTTGGCCAGCAGGTAGCCCATGAAGCTGGTCACCTCGGTGCCGTCGAAACCGGCGCGGATCGCGCGCTTGGCGGCCTCCGCGTGCTGGTCGACGATGGCCTTGATCTGCTCCTTGGTGACTTCGCGCGGGGGACGGAAGTGCGGCAGGGTCTGCGGCACCACCGAGGGCTGGATGCAGTAGCCCAGGTCGATGCCCCCATAGCGACCCGCATGCAGGATCTGCTGGATCGCGACCGCCCCGCCGTCGTGGATGTACTGCGCGATGGTCTCGAACTGGGGCAGGAACTTGTCGTCGAACAGCGCAACCTGGCGAAAATAGGCCTTGCCCTCGCCGAGCGGGTCGGGATACGCACCCTGGTTGGTGATGATGCCGCAGCCGGTCGAGGCGATCACCCGCGTACGCGCCAGTTCGCGCGGCGTGATGTGCCCGTCGCGGGTGTTGTAGTTGGACACACAGCACGCGCCGTACTTGACCAGATTCTTGGTCGCGAACTTGCCGATGCGGCCGGGCTGGAACAGATGCTTGAGCTTCAGTTCTCCGGGTCTGGTCACTGACGTTCTCCTGGTTAGGCTGTGCGCGACCCCGGGCTCCATGATCGAAGGCCGGTCCGGGTCGGGTGCGATACGCTCACGGCTGCGTTGACGTTGCTTGGATACTGTATACATTGACCCTGCACGCGTCAATTTGCGGATCGTGAAGGCCGTGATTCCCCCCTCGATCCGCGGTCATGGTGCGCCGGCTCGGTGCCCGGCGCACCATCGCTTTCAGTCCTTCGGTTTCGCCAGCACCTGCTCGGCGAACTTGTCGTCGAACATCGCGCCTTCGGCGACGAGCTGACGATACTTGATGAAGTCGATCACGTCCTTGCCGGTGACCTTCTTCGCGTCGAAGGCGTTGAAACCCAGCCAGGCCTCGTGGTTCATGTTCGCCGCGAGCCAGTGGCGGTTGGCAAGCTTGAACTGGTCCCAGAAGAACTTCTTCTTGCCGCGGATGCCGTCGATCGACTTCATCAGGCAGTGCGGGAAGAGGTTGGTGAACTTCCACACCAGCTCGTCGACGGCCGCGTCGAGCAGTTCGAAGTCGGTCGTGCACTGGGCCATCAGGTCCTTGGCCGCCTGCCGCTGTGCGGCCGACACCGGCTCGCCATACACGATCTCGCCGTCATCGACGTAGGTGTCGGTGCGAAACAGGGGATTGCGCACCCACTCGCCATCCTTCTTCAGCACCGGCACGACCTTGGTGACGAGATTCTTCGCCTTCATCTTGTAGGCGCTCCAGGTCTCGCACGAGACGCAGTTGTACATCGCGTCTTCCATGTTCAGCATCCACGGCAGGAAGTCGGTGGAGCCGCCGTCCGGCGCACTGCCGTGCTTGGGGCCGGCCTGGCCGAAGATGGCCATGTCGGAAGTCACGGTGAGATCGGTCGCCATGCCGATTTCCTGGCCGCCGGCCACGCGCATTCCATTGACGCGGCAAATGGTCGGCTTCTTGCAATTGAGGATGGCGTCGACCATGGCATTGAACAGGTCCATGTACTCGCCGTACTCGTTGGGGCGCTTCGAGTAGTAAGCGGAGTACTCGGCGGTGTTGCCGCCGGTGCAGAACGCCTTGTCGCCGACCGCGGTGAACACCGCCGCGACGATCGACCGGTCGGAGGACGCACGCTGGAAACCGGCGATGACGGCCTTGACCATCTCGGTCGTGTACGAGTTGTACTGCTTCGGGTTGTTGAGGATGATCCAAGCGGTGTAAAGGCCCGGAACGGCATTGCCCTGGGGATCGGTGATCGGGCGCCTTTCGAAGATGACCGAAGGGGCTTCGGTGCCGAAATGCTCCTCGCCGAGCAGGGCGTGGTCCTTGAGCTC
>DAOMNN010000090.1:9835-11673 GCA_035443825.1 Rhodocyclaceae bacterium
GGCGTCAGGATGACGCGGCGTTTGAGCTTGCCGTGATGGGCCTCGTCGAACACCTGCTCGATCTGGCTCATCGGCCGGGTCTCCACGAAGGGACCGAGCTGGATGCGGCCGTCCAGGCACATGTCGCGCACGGCCGGGTACTTGTCGGGGGTACACCCCCAGGTCCCGATGATTTCGGCGTCGAAGGCCATCAGCTTGGAGAGCATGTAGCTGGTCTCGTCCGTGCCGTATCCGACCACTACCAGCATGCCGGTGAAGGACAGCAGTGACAGCGCCAGCTCCTGCCCCGGTTTGCTGCCCGTCACCTCGAAGATCTTCCACCCGGTGTTCGAGGGCAGGCCCTTTTCCTTGCAGAAGCCCTTGAACAGTTCCTTCACTTCCTTCGCGCTCTTTCCCCTGGGATTGATCGTGAAGTCGGCACCGAAACCCTCCATCATCTTCAGCTTCTCTTCATTGATGTCGATGCCGACGACGGCGGCCGCGCCCATGCCCTTGGCGGTCTGCACCATGAAGCTGCCGACCCCGCCCGCTGCGCCGACCACGATGACGCGATCGCCGGGCAGCAGGTTGGCGCGCACGGCCGCCTGGTAGGGCGTGGTCACCGCATCGGCGATCACCGACAGGTGCTCGAGCGGGATATCACCGCGGTTCTCGACCGGGCACAGGAAGCGCGACTGGCACACGATGTGGCTGGAATAGCCGCCGTAGATGCCCATCGAGTTGCCCGGCATCTTCTGCGCGAGGCAGCGGTTGCCGCGCCCGGACTTGCACAGCTCGCATTCGCCGCAGGGAATGACCGCGGGCACGATGACTTCCTTGCCGATCATCGCGGGATCGCCGCCGATCACCACGCCGCTGATCTCGTGGCCGAGCGACAGCGGCGGCTTCTGCACCGTCGGCACCCCCATGTAGAAGTAAGACAGGTCGGTGTGGCACACGCCGCAACCGGCGATCTTGACCACCACGTCGCCCGGTCCGAGTTCCGGCATGGGTATGCGGGTCTTGAGCAGCTTGCCCGGCTCGGTCATCTGCCAGGTGTCGATGAATTCTGGAATCACGCTTGGTCTCCCTTGTTCGATCCGATTCGTTGCAGGCGATGCCGGCGCTCAGCAGTTGCGCCACACCGGCTTGCGCTTCTCCATGAAGGCGTTCAGGCCCTCGACCGCGTCGGCGGTCGCCATCAGCTCCTTGAGGTAGATCTGCTCGACGGTGAACAGCGCCTCGAAGAAGGGCTTGCCGGCGGCTTCGCGGATCGCACGCTTGGTATAGATCAGCGCCACCCGAGACAGGGACAGGAACTGCGCGACGAACGCGCGCGTGTCGGCCTCGAAGCTCTCGCGCGGGAATACGCGGTTGAGCATCCCGAGGCGTTCTGCCTCGTTCGCGTCGACCAGGGCGCCGCCGAGCAGCAGTTCCATGACCTTGGGCAGCGCCACGATACGCGGCATCAGGATCGCCGCGATCGGCGGGAACACGCCGAGCTTGATCTCGGGCTGACCGATCTTGGTGCCCTCGCTCGCGACCACCATGTCGCAGGCGATCGCCAGTTCGCAGCCCCCGCCCATCGCCGAGCCGTTGAGCGCAGCCACCGTCGGCAGCGGAAACACCATCAGGCGCTTGAGGATGCCGTGGAAGACGTCGATCATCTGCACCACCTTGTCCGGGGTGTGATCCATGACGTCGACGCCCGCCGAGAACACCTTTTCGCCTGCCGCGGTGATCATCAGCACCTTCGCCGCCTCCTCTTTCGCGGCTTCGTCGAGCGCCCGGTTGAGCTCTTCCATCAGGCCGATGTCGAGCACGTTGTAGGGCGGACGGTCGATCCTGATCGTGATCAG
>DAOMNN010000091.1:0-11643 GCA_035443825.1 Rhodocyclaceae bacterium
GCGACACGATGATGGGTGGCCACATGATGGGATGGCGTGGCATGGGAGATTATTAACCCGGCCCTTAAATAAGCTGCCCGCAATATAATGCGTGCATGGAAAAGATCGATGCACGCAAACTGGGTCCTGAAGGGCGCGAGACGCTGCGCAAGATGGTGCTGCGCCTGAAAAAGCAGTCGGATATGAGCAGCGTGGAATTGGCGAAGATCGCCGGCGTCCATGTACGCACGGTGCAGGCGTGGTTGAGGAAAGCGCGCACGGACGGTGCCGGGGCGTTGATCGAGAAGACGCGAGGTCGTCCCTACGGGGCCTGCCGGAAGCTGACGATGGCGCAGGAGGTCTGGGTGCGCCAGCGCATCGTGGGTGCGGTGCCCGAGCAGTTGAGCCTGCCTTTCGCGCTGTGGACCCGGCGGGCGATCCAGGCCTTGGTGGAGAAACAATTCGGACTGCAGTTGTCCGATCGCCTCGTGGGCAAGTATCTGAAGCGCTGGGGCTATACCGCTCAGCGCCCGGTCAAGCAAGCGATGGAGCAGCGCACCGATCTAGTCCAGGCTTGGTTGCGCGAGCGCTACCCGGCCATTGCCGCGCGTGCCAAGGCCGAAGGTGCGCTCATCTACTGGGCTGATGAAACGGCCGTCAAGGAAGACACGAACTGGATTCGAGGCTTTGCGCCGGCCGGCCGCACGCCGGTGCTCGAGGCGTCCGCCCGGTGGGGCAAACTGTCGATGATCTCGGCCATCACCAACCGGGGCGAAATCGCCTTCCAGATCGTCGAGGGCACGATCAACGCAGAACGCTTTATCGAGTTCCTTGAGCGACTGATCGCCGGTGCAACGAGCAAGGTGTTCCTGATCGTCGACAACCTGCGAGTGCATCACGCCAAGCTCGTTCAGGCCTGGCTCGAGCCGCGTGTCGAGCAGATCGAACTCTTCTACTTGCCGCCCTATGCGCCCGAGTCCAATCCGGACGAATACCTGAATCACGATTTCAAGACCGCGCTGCGCTTGGAGCCGCCCAGCCGCGATGATTCGCAGCTCTTGAAGAAGGCACACGCCATCATGCAGCGCATCGCCTTGCTCCCCGAGCGTATCCGGTCCTACTTCAAGCACCCGGCCGCTGCGTATGCTGCTCAGTAAACATATTTAAGGGCCGGGTTAATATTATTCCAAGCTCACGCCCGATCAGCTGAAGCAGCGCCAGTACATGATGAATCGGTACATGGGCATGCAGCAGCAGATGATGGATCATATGATGCAACGTCAGAACTACATGTGGATGCAACCGCCACGGTAAGGGAGCGCACGCGACATCGTCGAGTCCCAGGCGCGGCGTAGCGCGAATGCTACCTGTCGAGCGATACGCCGTTTCTCTCGCTCGACTCAAATACGCTAAAGCCGACGGTCGTTGTGCCGGCAGCCGAGCGAACAAATCCAGTGCCGCCGTGCATACGCGCGATCGCGGCGACGATTGCCAGCCCAAGCCCGTAGTTGTTGTCGCCGTGCTCACGGGCTCGATCGACTCGATAGAAGCGGTCGAACAGGCGCGGCAGATGTTCGGCGGGAATCACAGGCCCGAAATTGCTCACAGACAAGCGGACACCTCCCGAAGAGACCGCTTCGATCTCGATCTCGATCACCGATCCGCGCTCTGCGAAACGGGTCGCGTTGGCGACCAGGTTCGAGAGCGCACGCTGAATCAACGCCGCATCGAAGACACCTGTGTCGTCACCGCGTACGCGCGTGCTCACGCCAGCCTCGTGCATTGAAGCCTCGTGGAATTCGATGACCTCGGTCACCAGCTTGGCGAGGCTATCGACAGGGCTGCGACGGGCGCACTCCCCGCGATCAGCTCTCGACAAGAACAACATGTCATTGATCAAACCCGCTAAACGGTGAAGATCCTCGAGGTTCGATCCGAGCACATCGCGCAGTTCGGCGATCGTGCGCTCCCGACTCAGCGCTAGTTCGGTCTCGCCGATCAAGGTCGCAAGCGGTGTGCGCAGTTCGTGAGCAACGTCGGCATTGAACCCCTCAAGTTGTTGATAGGCGCGGTTCAGCCGAACGAGGAGTGCGTTGAACTGTGCGACCAACGGCTGAAGCTCCTGTGCCTGTGCGGAAGCGTCAAGCGACTGACCAACGCTTTCCGGGCTGAGGGCCGCCGCTTGCCGGGCCAGGTCGCGAACGGGCAAGAGCGCTCGGCGCACGAGCCAGGCGCCGCCCGCTGAGATGACCACCGCACCAGCAAAGGCGCTCACGAGTAGTGTCCAGGCCAACTGCTTTAAAAGCCGCGCGTCGGCGCTGCTGTCGAGCATCAGTTCGGCGCGTAGCCCGGTTGTGCGCGACCACGGCAGGGGGATTTCGAATTCATCCCGCCGCTGGACTGCGCCTGCGCTTGAGCGCGCCGGGGTCGCATACACGAGGTTGTCGGCTCCCTGGATCAGCCGCAACTCGAAGTCGGCATGGCCGAGGAAGAAGTCGTCGAGCTTGTGACGCAGGCTCGGCAACGCGTCCTGCGTCGCGATCTCGCCGACGAGATGGCGAACCACGTCCCGCTTGTGCCGGAGCTCCTCCGCCTGCTTGGCGGAGAGGTTGAGACTGGCGGCCACATAAACGATCGAGCAGACTAGGCTGAGCCCCAAGAAGGTCAGCACGGCGAGCCACCACGATAACCAACGGCCGAGCGAACGCGGATTGCGCATCCTCAGGGCTCCCGCTCCTCGAGGACGTATCCCATGCCGCGCACGGTATGCAGCAACTTTTTCTCGAATCCGTCGTCGATCTTGCCGCGCAACCGGCGCACCGCAACTTCAACCGCGTTCGTATTGCTGTCGAAATTCATGTCCCACACCTGCGCTGCCAGCGCGGTACGGGAAAGAACCTGCCCATGTCGGCGAAGCAGCAAGGTCAGCAACGTGAATTCCTTCGCAGTCAGGTCGAGGCGTTGCCTGGATCGTGACGCCTTGCGCCGAACCAGGTCGACTTCTAGGTCAGCCAAACGCAGCACCGTTGGATCCTGGCTATCCGAGCGCAAGGCACCGCGTCGCAACAAGGCCTGTACGCGAGCGAGCAACTCGGACAGGGCAAACGGCTTCACAAGGTAATCGTCGGCACCCGCCTGCAGGCCTCTGACCCGATCCTCGACCTTGTCGCGCGCGGTCAACATCAGCACAGGTACGTGTTTGCCCCGGCGCAGTTCGTGCAAGACGGCATAGCCATCCAGTTCCGGCAGCATGACGTCGAGGAGGACGAGATCGTAATGCCCTTCGGTCGCGAGATAGCGGCCCTCCGTGCCGCTATGCGCGACATCCACGATGTAATCGCTTTCGGTGAGCGCCCTGCGCAGATATTCAGCCAGCTTGGGCTCGTCTTCCACAACCAGAATTTTCATGCTGCGATTATCGCGGAGATGCCGACACCATCACATTACGAAATCGTAATCTGGCAGTTCGCGAATTGACGGAGATGGGCCCTTAAAGTCTGCGACGTGTTCGGTGCAAGGCGACACCCAGCGGCTCAAGCCGAACGCTACCTCTCACGTTGAACGAAGGAGTCTCGTTATGTCGAAAACCCTGACCACTACCGTCTTTTCGCTTCTTGCGGCCGTACTTGTCGTTCCTACAGCTGCGCAAGCCAACTCGCTGTGGCACCCCGCGCCGGGCGATCAGGGGTTCACGTTCCATCCCGATCACTCCACGAGCACGAAAACCCGTGCCGACGTGTTGCGCGAGCTCGAGCAGGCAAAGGCCGATGGCAGCTACTTCTATCTCCAGCGGGGCCTCCCGGTACCGATGCGTTTCGGCGGGCCCGGCAAGACCCGTGAAGAAGTCATCAAAGAACTGGTCAACATGACCCCGCAAGAGCGCGCGTACATGAATGAACTGTACCGGGGCTCCTGATGCCCTCGGCCGGTGCGAAACGTCCGGTCGTCCGGGCGTTTCGCACGGCAGGGTTCAATAAAGCCCGGGTTGGCATGCTGGTTCGCGGCACGTCTGTCCGCGAAGAAAAAATCTTACTGATAAAATCTGTGCGATGCGTCGGTGGCTTGCGATTCTCCTTTTGGGCCTGCTGCCCGCCCAACTGGGTTGGGCGGCGCTGAGCGTCTACTGCGCGCACGAATCCGGTGCCGGTGCGGAGCACTTCGGACACCATGAGCATCGCCACACCGGCGACGATGGCGATATGGAGAAAGGGGGCCTGGCGAAGGGTGGCCACGCAGACTGCGCGGGTTGTCACGGGATCGGCTCCTCAGCGCTACCGAGCGAGTTCGACGCGCTCTACCCACGTTATGTGACATCCCTGTCCATTGACACTCCCGTGACGTGGCAGCTTGCGGAACATCTAGCCGAGCCCGAACGCCCCAAATGGGGCCGCTCAGCCTGATCGGCGGGGCGGTCGCTTTCATTCGTTTTCCGAAGTTCCTGCCGCTTTGATCGGCGGGTTCGCATGTCCGTTGCGATCGGTTCGATCGCCCTCTGCCGATTCGCCGTGTCTTCCCATCAACGGAGAATTGGATGCCTCAAAGAGTTCGTATCAAATGGCTGTCCGGGCTGTTGCTCGGTCTTGCCGTCAATGGCGCCTGGGCGCAGCAGCCCGCGATTCCGACTGATGCTAATGGGCTATCCCTGAAGCAAGCTTTCGAGGTGGCGTGGGCGCGTCAGCCTGAGGCCCTGTCGCTCACGACCCAGCAGGAAGCAGCCGAGGCCCGCCGCGACAATGCCGATAGTTGGCTCGTCGAGCCGCCTGCCCTGCAGGTGGCCGGCAAGACCGATCAATTCGATAGCGATCGCGGGAGCCGGGAGTACGAGATCGGCATCGCCGTGCCAATCTGGCTGCCCGGCGAACGTTCGACCACTGCAGGCCTTGCAACCGCCGAGATGAATGCCACTGCGAGCCGGGCCCGCGCCGCGCAGCTGCGTACCGCTGCAGCGGTACGCACGGCTTATTGGGGCTGGCAACGCGCGCGCATTGGAGAGACTCTGGCGAGGGAAGGTTTCGCGAATGCCCGCGAACTCGCTGCCGACGTCGCCCGGCGTGTAAAGGCCGGTGATCTTGCGCGCGCAGACCAGCACCAGGCCGACGGTGCGCAAGCCACCGCAGAAGCCGCTGTCGCCGAGGCGGAAAGCGCGCTCGCAGATGCTGCACAGCAGTTGCGCACACTTACTGGAATCGGGCCAGAACGCTTCACCGGTGGGTTGCCAACGCCGGAGCCCGTTCCCGGCGCTGCGACACCGACGGAAATCCTTGAGACGGCACACCCGGCAGTGGCCGAGCTGCGCGATCGGGTCGACGTTGCTCGGCGCACGATGACCCTTGCCAGCGTTCAGGGGCGCACGAATCCGGAGTTGAGTGTCGCGACCACCCGCGAACGCGGTGCATCGGGTGAACCCTGGGCACAGACGATCACAGTGGGCTTACGCATTCCGTTCGGTTCCAATTCACGCAGCCGCTCACGCGTTGCAAGCGCCAGTGCGCAGGCCATCGAGGCTGAGGCCCAGCTCCAGATCGAACGTGAGCGTTTGCTGGCCGAAATGGATATGGCGCGTGTGCGCGTCGAATCGACAAGGCAGCAGGTCGCCGCTGCCGAGCGGCGTACCCAGCTCGCCCAAGCGGCACGCGGCTTCTTCCAGAAAGCGTTCCGCCTCGGAGAGGCCGATCTCCCGACCCGTCTGCGCATCGAGTTCGAGGCGACCGAAGCCGAACGTCAACTCGCCCGTGCGCGTATTGACCTGGCAGCCGCCATTTCGGCCCAGCGCCAAGCGCTGGGCCTGCTTCCCGAGTGAACGAAAGGAATCCCTACATGAAAACCGCTCACACCCTGGCAGCATGGAGCATTGCCGCTGTGCTTGCCGGGTTTGCCCCACAGACCCTGGCCGGTGACGGACACGACCACGGCGAAGCGCCCGCGCCCACTGCGGGCGCGACGTTGCCGCGATTTACTGCCGTCTCGGAACTCTTCGAATTGGTCGGCGTGGTGAACGGCAAGAACGTCACTGTCTATCTCGACCGTTTCGCCGACAACAGCCCCGTAAAGGATGCAAGGGTCGATCTGGAACTCGATGGCAATCCAGTTGCGCTCGAGCCCCATGCCGACGGCGAATTCGAAGCCACGCTCCCGGAGGCGCTCAAGCCGGGCGTCGTCTCCATCACGGCGACCGTCATCGCCGGCCAGGACACCGATCTGCTTGCTGGCGAACTCGACCTCCATGAACCCGCTGCAGAGACGCACGAAGAGGCTGCCGCAATGGACATGAAGCCCGACGTAATCGGGGCAGGCGCGGGAGCGCTTGTGCTTGTGCTAGGTCTCATCGGCTGGGCGGCACTTCGCAAGGGAAACTCCCGAAATCGCTCGGCCGGAGGTGCCGCATGAAGCTGAGCGTCCTGTTTGCTGCGCTGGCGCTGGTATCGGCCAGTGCCCCATGGAACGCCTTTGCGGGCGAAGGCCATGATCATGGCGATAAAGGCCCGGCTGTGGCGGGAGGCAATGGGCCACAACGGCAAGCCGATGGTAGCGTCTTCCTGCCCAAGCCGGCACAACGGCAGATCGGCGTTCGCACGTTGGTCACGGAAGCCGGCGAATTGTCGCGTACCACCGCGCTGGCGGGCAAGGTGGTCATGGACCCGAACGCCGGCGGAAAGGTGCAGGCCATGGTGGCTGGGCGCCTGGAGGCGGGCCCGCAGGGCTTGCCGAGCGTTGGCCAGACCGTGAAGAAGGGTGACGTGCTGGCTTACGTCAGTCCTTCGACGGATCAGATCGAACGGTCTAACCAGACGGCGCAACTGGCCGAACTGCAGGCGGCGAGGGCGCTTGTGGAAAAGCGCCTGGCGCGTCTGAAGGAACTCGCAGACACGGTGCCGCGAAAGGAGATCGAGGCTGCCGAGAGCGAGGTTGCGAGCTTGGGGGCTAGATCGAAAGCGATCGGTGGCGGCCTCAATGCCCGTGATGTGCTGACCGCACCCGTTAGCGGAGTGATCGCATCAAGCAACGCCGTGTCAGGCCAGGTGGTCGATGCGCGCGAACTCGTGTTCGAGATCGTCGACCCGAAGCGGCTGCGCGTCGAGGCGCTCGCCTACGATCCCGAGGTCGCGTCAGACGTGGCGTCTGCGAGTCTTGCCGTCGGCGACCGGCGGATCCCGCTCACCTTCATCGGCGCCGCCCGCAGCCTGCGCGAACAGGCCGTGCCGCTTGCCTTTGCAGCCGAAGGCGATGCGCTGGCCCTACTTGCCGTCGGGCAGCCGGTCGAGGTCTTCGTCCAGTCGCGCACCACGCAGCAGGGTGTAAGCGTTCCCGCAGCATCGGTGCTAAAAAATCCGGCAAACCAGAACATCGTCTGGGTAAAGACAGCGCCCGAACGTTTCGAGTCGCGTACCGTCACGATCGCGCCGCTGGACGGCGTGAATGTTGCGGTGACGTCCGGCCTCGAAGCCGGTGAGCGGGTCGCCTCGCGTGCCGCCACGTTGATTAATCAGATCCGCTGACGGGGAGCCTATCCGATGTTCAAGTGGCTACTCGACAACAGCCTTGGTAACCGGCTGCTGGTGATTATCGCCAGCCTGGTACTGATGGCCTACGGGGCGTTCACGCTTTCGCGAACACCCGTGGACGTATTTCCGGATCTCAACAAGCCGACGGTCACGATCATGACCGAAGCCGGCGGCATGGCGGCGGAGGAGGTCGAGCAACTCATCACCTTTCCGCTCGAGACCACCATGAATGGTTTGCCCGGCGTGGAGTCAGTGCGCTCTACCTCGAGCTCGGGGCTGTCCTTCATCTACGTGACCTTCGACTGGAGTACCGAGATTTTCCGCGCCCGGCAGATGGTGTCGGAACGCCTCTCAGCCATGGAGGAAGGGTTGCCTGAAGACGTGATTCCGCGCATGGGGCCGATCAGCTCGATCATGGGCGAGATCATGCAGATCGCAATTCCGATCGACACAGCGAGGATCTCGTCGATGCAGGTGCGAGAGTATGCGGACTGGGTCCTGCGTCCGCGCCTGATGGCGATCCCCGGCATCGCGCAGGTCATCCCGATTGGCGGGGAAGTGCGGCAGTTTCAGGTGCAGCCCGACACCCGCCGTATGGCGGAACTCGGTGTTTCGTTGGAACTGTTAGAAGCGGCGATTCGAGGATTCTCGTCGAACACTTCGGGGGGGTTCCTTGAACTGAACGGGCGCGAATACCTCATCCGTCATCTCGGGCGGACCTCGAGCCTGGAGGATTTGAAGAACCTCGCGATCACGGCACGTGATGGTCAGCCGATCCTGCTGCGTCAGATCGCATCCGTTACCTTCGCGCCGGCGCCCAAACGGGGAGATGCTGGCTTCGAGGGCAAGCCGGCCGTGATCCTCGGCATCCAGAAACAGCCTACAGCGGACACCATTCACCTGACCCGTTCGATCGAAGCCGCACTCGAAGAGATGAAGAAATCGCTTCCGGCCGGGATGGAGGCCCCGGAGGTGACGTTCCGTCAGGCGACCTTCATCGAGGCGTCGATCACCACGCTCCAAGGCAAACTGATTGGCGCATCGGTGTTCGTCGCGGCGATCCTTTTCTTTTTTCTTGGCACCTTGCGGCCGACCATCATCGCGCTCACAGCGATTCCGGTGTCGATCTTCATGACGGCGCTGGTCTTCAAGTATTTCGGGCAGTCGATCAACACGATGACCCTTGGCGGTCTCGCCATTGCGATTGGCGGCCTGGTCGACGATGCGGTCGTGGGCGTCGAGAACGTGCTGCGCCGATTGAAGGAGGATCGCGCGAAGCATCAACACCATCGGCTGCACCCGATCGAGCTTGTGGCGCGCGCAACGATGGAGGTGCGCTCGGCCATCCTTTACGCGACGATCATCATCGTGCTGGTGTTCCTGCCGCTGTTTGCGCTACCTGGCATGGAGGGGCGGCTGTTCGTTCCGCTCGGCGTGGCGTTCATTGTCTCCACGCTCGCCTCATTGGTCGTCTCGGTAACAGTGACGCCGGTGCTGTCCTTCTACCTGCTTCCCGGGATGAAGTCTCTCGATCACGGTGACACGCGCCTGCTCGCCTGGCTCAAGGCGCGTTATCGCGGGGCGTTGCAGGGGGTGCTCGAGCACCCCAAGGCAGCCGTGGCAGCGGGTGCGGTTGCGGTGGCGATCGCTGCCGCTGCGGTACCGTTTTTCCCCACGACCTTTCTGCCGCCGTTCAACGAAGGCACCTTGCTGATCGGCATGCGGCTCAACCCGGGCGTTACCCTGGCGGAGTCGACCGTGCTCGCGCAGCAAGCGGAAGTGCTCGTGAAACAGGTTCCCGAAGTGACGCACGTCGGGCGCCGAAGCGGGCGGGCCGAGCTTGACGAGCATGCGGAAGGTGTCCACGTCAGCGAGCTCGATGTGGGGCTGAAACCCGCCGGTGAGCTGAGCCGCTCAATGGGTGAGATCACCGCAGACATCCGGTCGCGACTGGTCAATCTGCCAGCTGCGATCGCGATCGGGCAACCGATCTCACATCGCATCGACCACATGCTGTCGGGCGTGCGCTCGCAGATCGCGATCAAAATCTTCGGCGAGGATCTCGACACCCTGCGCGGTCAGGCTGACGTATTGCGAACGCGGCTTGCCGCCATTCCGGGGCTCGCCGACCTGGAGATCGAGAAGCAAGTGCTCGCGCCGCAGATCAAGGTGCGGATCGACTATGCGGCGGCTGCCCGGTACGGCGTACCGGCACCACAGATTCTGGCCGCGCTGCAGAGCCTCGTCGAGGGCGAGAAGGTCACCCAGATCGTCGAGGGCGGTCGACGGTTCGCATTGGTCGTGCGTCTGCCCGAAACAGCGCGCTCGGCCGACGGGCTGGCTCAGATCCTGATCGAAACATCGACCGGCCATGTGCCCTTGTCGAAGCTGGCGTCAATCGAGGATGGTGACGGTCCGAACCAGGTAAGCCGGGACGACGGTAAGCGCCGCATCGTGCTCTCGGCCAATGCACAGCAGCGTCCGCTGTCGGAGGTCGTCGAGGACATCCGCGCCGTCGTGACCGACCTGAAGTTGCCCGAGGGCTACTTCATCACCCTCGGCGGGCAGTTCCAAGCCCAGGAAGAGGCTTCCCGCCTGGTGGGGCTGCTGTCGATCGTCTCCCTCGTACTGATGTTCGTCGTGCTCTACAGCCGCTATAAGTCGGTTCGACTCTCGGCCCTCATCATGGCGAACATCCCGCTCGCGCTGGTCGGGGCGGTAATTGGCCTGTGGATCTCGGGTCAGCCGTTGTCGGTCGCGGCACTCGTCGGCTTCATCACGCTCGCAGGTATTTCGGTGCGCAATGGCATCCTCAAGGTGAGCCATTACCTCAACCTGATGCGTATCGAGGGCGAGAGATTCGACCACACGATGATCTTGCGGGGCTCGATCGAGCGTCTGTCGCCGGTGCTGATGACCGCGTTGGTAACCGCGTTTGCGCTTGCACCGCTGCTGTTCGAGGCCGAGCGACCGGGTACCGAGATCCTGCATCCGGTGGCCGTGGTGATCTTCTCGGGCCTCATTAGTTCGACCCTGCTGGATACCTTCCTAACCCCGGCGATGTTCTGGCTCTTCGGCCGCCGCGATGCGGAGAGTCTTCTCGACGATCGGAACGCCGAAGCATTCTGACGCTGCTTAACCCACCTCATGCGAACCTGAAAGGAAATAACATGAAGTTCTCAAGAGTCGCCGCCCTTGTTGCTCTGGTGTCCGTGGGCCCCACCTTTGCGGCCGACAAGCATGACCATGCTCATGAGCATGAATCGATGCATGGAGGCGTGGTAGTCGAGGTCAAAGATCTCGATCTCGAACTCGTTGCCAAGCCCGACGTGATCCAGTTGCATCTTCGCGATCACGGCAAATCGCTCGACGTGGCCAACGGCAGTGCAAAGCTCACGCTGCTGTCCGGCGCGGACAAGCAGGATATCGAACTCAAGCCGGCAGGTGACCGGTTGGAAGCCAAGGGCAGCTTCAAGGTCAGCGCCGGCACCAAGCTGGTCGCGGTTGTGACCCTTCCCGGCAAGCCCTCCACCACCGCGCGCTTCACTTTGAAGTGAAGCCGTCTGAGCGCCTGCAGCAACGATGCTGCGGGCGCTCAGCCCAACCGATCTGGACGTAATCAACGGAAGAGATCGCTGGCGGCGGGGGTGGTCGTTGTAGTGCTTGGTGTCTTGACCGGATGTGCAACGCCCATCGGGCACGAGGGCAGTTATGCAGAGCGCGATGGGAGGTGGCGCAAAGGGACGGTCGTAGAGATCGGTTCGGCCGACGATTTGAAGCGGCTGTCGTTCTATGACTCAGAGCCGAGGCGTCCGAACCGGAAGGTGACACTATCTCCGTGACGATCGCATTTAGACGCAATGGTCACCCTTATGCGCGCACTGCAAGCTGCCTGCCGCGCAACAATTGCAAGTCGGCGACAATGTCTACGCAAATTTCAAGCATTGCGCAGCGCCGATCGCGAAACGCAGATCCTGAGCATTTGCTTGAGGACGAGGCCTCATCTGCTCTTCGAATTGCTTCATCCCGGCGTTACCCAGACCACGCCTTGACCCAGTGCATCGCGACTCCACGAACAGTGCTGGCCAAGCGGATTGAATGCACTCAATGACAGGTTTCGGAGTTCACTAGTCATCTGGATGGCCGCATTGTAGAAGCTACG
>DAOMNN010000092.1:0-11093 GCA_035443825.1 Rhodocyclaceae bacterium
TGACCAATGCCCATGTGGTCGAGGATGCGAAGGAGATTCTGGTTCGGCTGGTGGACCGGCGTGAGTTCCATGCGACGGTGATCGGCACCGATGCGCGCACGGATGTCGCCGTAATCAAGATCGACGCGTCCGCACTGCCAGTGGTCGTACTGGGCGATCCCGATCGGCTCAAGGTGGGTGAGTGGGTGCTTGCGATCGGATCGCCGTTCGGCTTCGAGCACACGGTCACCGCCGGCATCGTCAGCGCCAAGGGTCGCAACCTTCCCGATGAGAACTTCGTCCCCTTCATCCAGACCGACGTGGCCATCAATCCGGGCAACTCGGGTGGGCCCTTGTTCAACCTCCGGGGCGAGGTCGTCGGTATCAACTCGCAGATCTACAGTCAGACCGGCGGATTCATGGGCCTCTCGTTCGCGATACCGATCGATGTCGCGATGGAGGTTCAGCGCCAGCTGCGCGAAACCGGGCGTGTCCAGCGCGGACGGATCGGTGTGGGCATTCAGGAGCTTACGCGGGCTCTGGCCGAGACCTTCGGGCTGGAACGTCCCGAAGGTGCCCTCGTCAGTTCGGTCGATCCCGAGGGCCCGGCGGCACGTGCCGGCGTTACGGTGGGCGATGTCATCGTCGCCTTCGACGGGAAGGCGGTTGCCAGTTCACGCGAGTTGCCGCGAATCGTCGCCCAGAGCCGGCCGGGAAGCAAGGCGACCATTACCGTGGTTCGCGACGGACGCAGCGTCGACCTGCAGGTCGTACTCGGCGAATGGCGTGACGAGGCCGGACCGAAGGTCGAGGAAGCACCGGTGCAGACGGTCGATCCGAACCGGCTCGGCCTGATACTGAGCAAGCCCGCGGACGCACAGACGGAAGGACTCGTGGTTGACCGAGCGGAAGGTTCGGCCGCTCGAGCCGGAATCGAGGTCGGCGATCTCATCCTGGCAGTGGTGACCGATGGGCGTCAGATCCGCCCCGGAACCGTCGAAGCGTTCGAGAAACTGGTGGACGGAATGAAGGACGGACAGGCGGTGACCCTTCTGATCGCTCGTGGTCCGAACACCATGTTCCTCAGCTTGCGCGTCGGTGAATGAGTACGCCGCGGGAACTCACGGTCCTGAGTCGGGAATGGTGTCATCTGTGTCATGAACTGATCGACAGGCTGGAACCCATGGCCGCCGAGTTGGGTTGGTCGGTGCGAGTCGTGGATGTCGACCGCTTTCCCGAGCTTGAAGCGCGATGGAGCGAGTGGGTGCCGGTGGTTCTCGCGGGCGATGCCGAATTGTGTCATCACCGTCTCGATGAGGCGGCCATACGTGCCTATTGCACTGGTTTTCCGCTAGAATCCGCACCTTAGTCCGCTTGTTCGCCTTCCAATTCGGGTGTAGGGGCCGGCTTCTTCACGGATGGTTCGACGTGCTCGTCCTCTGGTCATTGCATCGGAGTCGGGCAGCGCGAGCTTCGTGACGGATCCGGACCGGTCGCACCCTTTTTTTGTTGTCCCATGCAACACATCAGAAACTTCTCGATCATTGCGCATATCGATCACGGCAAGTCGACACTGGCCGACCGTCTGATCCACTTCTGTGGCGGCCTTTCCGACCGCGAAATGGAAGAACAGGTACTCGACTCGATGGACATCGAGCGCGAGCGGGGCATCACGATCAAGGCGCAGACCGCATCGCTCGAGTACAAGGCCCGCGATGGCAGCATTTACAACCTCAATCTGATCGATACGCCGGGGCACGTCGATTTTTCCTACGAAGTGAGCCGTTCCCTGTCGGCTTGCGAAGGGGCCTTGCTCGTCGTCGATGCGTCGCAGGGCGTCGAGGCGCAGACCGTGGCGAACTGCTATACGGCGATCGAACAGGACGTCGAAGTGATACCGGTGCTGAACAAGATCGACCTGCCGGCAGCCGATCCTGAAGCGGCACGCAAGGAGATCGAGGACGTCATCGGCGTGGATGCCTCCGAGGCAGTTCTTTGTTCTGCCAAGACCGGTCTAGGTATCGAGGAGGTGCTGGAGACCGTCGTGCGGCGCGTTCCGCCACCGAAGGGCGATCCCGAGGCGCCACTGAAGGCCCTGATCATCGATTCGTGGTTCGACAATTACGTGGGCGTCGTCATGCTGGTGCGAGTGGTCGACGGGGTGCTCAAGCCCAAGGATCGCATTCTGCTGATGGCGACCGGTGCGCAGTATCCTTGTGACCAGGTCGGCGTGTTTACGCCACGTTCGGTCCCTCGTGCGCAGCTGTCGGCGGGCGAGGTCGGATTCGTCATCGCCGGGATCAAGGAATTGCAGGCTGCCAAGGTCGGCGACACCCTGACCATCGCGACACGACCGGCCGCCAAGCCCCTTCCGGGGTTCCGCGAGATCAAGCCGCAGGTGTTCGCCGGGCTGTATCCGGTGGAATCGAGCGAATACGACCAGCTGCGCGAATCGCTCGAGAAGCTCAAGCTCAACGACGCGTCGCTGCATTACGAACCGGAGGTTTCCCAGGCGCTGGGTTTCGGATTCCGCTGCGGCTTCCTCGGCATGCTTCACCTGGACATCGTCCAGGAGCGACTCGAGCGCGAGTTCGACATGGACCTCATCACGACTGCGCCGACGGTCGTGTACCAGGTCGTGATGAACAGCGGGGAGACCATCCACATCGAGAATCCCTCCAAGCTGCCGGACCTGTCCAAGGTCGCCGAGATCCGTGAGCCCATCATCCGGGCCACGATCTTCCTGCCGCAGGACTATGTCGGACCGGTCATCACGCTGTGCAATCAGAAGCGCGGTGCGCAAGTGGACATGCGCTATCACGGCCGGCAGGTACAGTTGGTCTACGATATGCCGATGAACGAGGTGGTCATGGACTTTTTCGATCGCCTCAAGTCGGTGTCGCGCGGCTACGCATCACTGGACTACGAGTTCAAGGAGTATCGCACCGCCGATCTGGTCAAGCTCGACCTGCTGGTGGGTGGCGAGAAAGTCGATGCCTTGTCCGTGATCGTACACCGGGCCAGTGCGCAGTACCGTGGCCGGGAGCTTGCGGCCAAACTGCGCCAGCTGATTCCGCGCCAGATGTTCGATGTCGCGATTCAGGCTGCGATCGGATCGCACATCGTTGCGCGCGAGACGATCAAGGCTCTGCGCAAGAACGTGCTTGCAAAGTGCTACGGCGGCGACATCACGCGCAAGCGAAAGCTGCTCGAGAAGCAGAAGGAAGGCAAGAAGCGGATGAAGCAGGTGGGCAACGTGGAGATACCGCAGGAAGCATTCCTCGCGGTGCTGCGTACCGACGAGGGAAAGTAGCCTGCCGCGATCCATCAAGAAGCCCGTAACGGAGTTCCCGTGAATTTTGCGCTGATACTATTTGTCCTGCTGGTGGTTACCGGAGTCCTTTGGGCCTTCGATCGGTTCCATGCCCGAAAAAGACGCGCACCGGGGGCGCCCGCGCCCGGCTGGGTCGAGTATGGCGCGAGCTTCTTTCCGGTGATCCTGATCGTGTTCGTCCTGCGCTCGTTCGTCGTCGAGCCATTCAAGATTCCCTCCGGCTCCATGATTCCGACACTCGCCGTGGGCGACTTCATCCTGGTCAACAAGTGGACCTACGGGATTCGCCTGCCAGTGATCAACAAGAAGGTGATCGACGTCAACGAGCCGCAGCGCGGCCACGTGATGGTGTTCCGCTATCCCGCAGACCCGTCGCTGGACTACATCAAGCGCGTCGTGGGTCTTCCCGGCGACCGCGTCGAGTATCATGACAAACGTCTTCGAATCAATGGCGAGGCGGTGGAACTGGTCGCGCGCGAGGACTACCTGCACCCCGACCGGCTTTACTACTCGCCCCAGTACACCGAGACGCTGGGTTCGACGGCCCATGCGGTCCTGATCGAGAAGGACGTGCCGGCCTTCATTCCCCAGTTCATGGATTTCCCCTATCGTCAGAACTGCACCTATACTACGTCCGGTGTGACTTGCGTGGTACCGGAGGGGCACTACTTCGTCATGGGCGACAATCGTGACGCGAGCAGCGACAGCCGGGTGTGGGGATTCGTCCCGGACGAGAACATCGTTGGTCGGGCGTTCTTCATCTGGTTCAATTTCAGCGACATGAAGCGAATAGGGGGTTTCAATTGAGAGGGGATTGCATGCGTACGCGGTACGGGCAACAAGGCCTCAGCCTGATCGGGCTGCTCATCGTCGGTGCCTTGCTGGCTTTCGTGCTTCTGATCGGGTTCCGTTCGGTGCCTGCGGTGACTGAATACTTTGCGGTCAAGCGCATCATCATCATCGTGGCCAACGAGGGCGACGGCGGTGCGACGATGACCGAACTGCGCCGCAGCTTCGACCGGCGCGCCCAGATCGATGACATCGTCAGCATCACAGGGGCGGACCTGGATATCTACAAGCAGGGCGGCAAGGTCGTGATCGACGCCACGTACGAACGGAGGGTTCCGATCGCCGGCAACGTGAGTTTGCTGTTCGATTTCCATACGACGGCGGGCCGCTAGTGGCCTGCTTCGCATATACCAGAACACGAAAACGCGTCTTGCGGCGCATGGCGGCGTTGCCCATCCTCGCAATAGCTACGGCTCACCGCGGTTCGCGCCTTGCCCTGCACCGCAATCCATCGTTTTCGTCATGTCCTTTGATTCACGAAGCAGACCACTAATGGGTTCTTCGGGTCTGGAGCAACTGCAGCACAAGCTCGGCTACGCCTTCCACGCCCCGGCGCTGCTCGAACAGGCCTTGACGCACCGCAGTTTCGGACAGCCTAACAACGAACGCCTCGAGTTTCTGGGCGACAGCATTCTGAATTGCGTGATTGCCATGGCGCTCTTCGAGCGTTTCGGGCACATGAGGGAAGGCGAGTTGTCGCGTCTGCGTGCTTCGCTGGTGCGGCAGGAGGGACTGCATCGGGTGGCTCTCGACCTCGATCTGGGCGATCAGCTTCGACTCGGTGAGGGTGAGCTCAAGAGCGGCGGGTTTCGACGTCCTTCGATTCTCGCCGATGCGCTGGAGGCGGTGTTTGCAGCCGTACACCTCGATGGCGGATTCGATGCTGCCAGACTGGTGGTTACACAGCTCTATACACCCCAGATCGAGGAGATCGATCCCGGGCTCGCACGCAAGGATCCAAAGACGGCCCTCCAGGAGTTGTTGCAGGCGCGCAAGTTGCCACTTCCCACCTACCGCACGGTCGAGGTGCATGGCGAAGCGCATGCCCAGGAGTTCGAGGTGATGTGCGTGGTCGAAGGCTTCGACCTGCACACGACCGGCAGGGGACCGAGCCGGCGTGCGGCGGAACAGCAGTCCGCCGAGATCGCGCTGGCCCGTCTGGGGGCCAGATGAACGCGACTGCAGATGATACGACCGGGCGTGCGGACGGCGGTTTTCGCACTGGTTTCGTCGCCATCGTGGGGCGTCCGAATGTCGGCAAGTCGACGCTGCTCAATCGCCTCATCGGACAGAAGATCAGTATCGTCTCGCGCAAGGCGCAGACGACGCGACATCGTGTCACCGGTATTCTCACCGAGGACGATGCCCAGTTCGTGTTCGTGGACACGCCCGGCTTCCAGACCCGCCACCGCAATGCGCTGAATCGGACCATGAATCGTGCCGTGACGCAGGCGCTGGCCGACGTAGACCTCGTCTTTCTGGTGGTCGAATCGGGCCGTTTCGGCGACGATGACCGCAAGGTCGTCGAAGTTCTGCCCGATGACGCGAAGGTGATCCTGGTGATCAACAAGGTCGACCGACTTGCCGACAAGACGCAGCTTCTGCCTTTCATCGCACGCATGAGCGAGGTCCGTCCCTTCGCCGAGATCGTCCCGCTGAGCGCGGAGAAGGGGACCAACGTGGCCGAGCTCGTCTCGGCGGCAAAGCCGCTCCTGCCGCCGGGGGCGCCGATGTTCGATGCGGACGACGTTACCGACCGCAGCGAACGTTTTCTTGCATCCGAGTTTCTGCGCGAGAAGCTTTTCAGGCTACTGGGAGACGAGCTGCCCTACGGCATGACGGTCGAGATCGAGAAATTCGAGAGCGAGGGTCGTCTGCGCCGGATTCATGCAGCTGTGATAGTCGATCGTGCGAGCCACAAGGGCATCGTGATCGGCAAGGGCGGCGAACAGCTCAAGCGCATTTCGTCCGAAGCGCGCGTGGAACTCGAAAAGCTCTTCGATGCCAGGATCTATCTCGAGGTCTGGGTCAAGGTCAGGAGCGGTTGGGCCGACGACGAACGTGCACTGAAGAGCCTCGGCTACGAATAGTCTCCGATGCACCAGCCGGACAGCAGCCCGTGAGTCAGAAGCAGCGCGTCGATCAGCAACCGTCTTTCGTCCTTCATGCCTATCCGTGGCGTGAGACGAGCCTGATCGTGGAAGTCTTCGCGCGTGATCACGGCCGCGTCGCGCTCGTCGCCAAGGGCGCACGGCGCCCGCACTCGATGCTGCGCGGTGTGCTCATGGCATTTCAGCCGCTGCTCGTAGACTGGTCCGGGGCAGGCGAGGTGAAAACGCTGGTTCGCGCCGAGTGGCTGGGCGGACAGCCGCTGCTGAGCGGGCGAGGGCTGTTGTGCGGCTACTATCTGAACGAGCTCCTGGTGCAGCTTTCCGCCCGCGAGGACCCGCACCCGCAGCTCTTTCAGGCATATTCGGATGCACTTCAGGGCCTGGCCGCGAAGTCCCCCCCGGGTCCGCTTCTGCGACGCTTCGAGCTCGGGCTGTTGCGCGAACTTGGTTACGGGATCGGTCTCGACAGCGTCGCGGATTCGGGCGATCCGGTCGATCCGGGAAGACGCTACGTCTATATAATCGAAAAGGGTCCGGTGCTTGACGATGACGTCGCGCCCGATTTGCCTCGCGTGAGCGGGCAAACGCTGCTCGACATGGCACACGACGCCTTCGAGCGCCCGGAGACCGTCGCGCAGAGCAAGACGCTGTTGCGAACACTGATCAATCATTATCTCGGTGGAAAGCCTCTTCAATCACGCCGGGTGCTCAAGGAGTTGCAGGAGCTGTGATCGAACTGGGAGTCAATATCGACCACGTGGCGACGCTGCGTCAGGCGCGGCGGACCTGGGAACCGGACCCCGTATGGGCCGCGGTAGAGGCCCATCTCGGTGGTGCCGACGGCATCACCGTGCATCTCAGGGAAGATCGGCGTCACATTCAGGATGACGACGTGCGCAAGCTGCGTGATCTCACCAGGATCAAGCTCAACCTGGAAATGGCAGCCACCGACGAAATGGTCGGCATCGCGTGCAATCTGCGCCCGGAGATGGCGATGCTGGTGCCGGAAGGGCGACAGGAGGTTACGACCGAGGGCGGCCTCGACGTGCTCGCGCAGGAGGCACGATTGACCGATATCGTCGCCAGACTGGGAGATGCCGGAATCGTCACCAGCGTATTCATCGACTCCGATATCGCCCAGGTAGAGGCGGCGGCACGTATCGGGGCGCGGGTGTGCGAGGTTCACACCGGACCTTACGCGCACGCATTTCATGCCGCCGGGCGAGATACCGAGAGCCCTGAAGTCTGCGTGGAAATCGACAAGGTGTTTCGTGCCGGCGAGGCAATCCAGGAACTGGGCATGCGTTTCAATGCCGGGCACGCACTCAATTACTACAATGTCCAGCCGATCGCGGGCCTGCCCGGGGTGCGCGAGTTGCATATTGGTCATGCGATCGTCAGTCGGGCGGTGTTTTGCGGCATGCGCGAGGCGGTGCGCGAAATGAAACGACTGATGCGGGAAGCCGCCGGTCGTCCACGCTGAGCAGCGCGTCGTGATCCACGGTATCGGTACGGACATCGTAAGGGTGGAGCGAGTCGCCGCGTCGCTGGAGCGACATGGCGAGCGATTCGCTGAACGCATCCTCGCCTTGCCGGAGAGAGTCGCGTTTGCAGCCAGCCGCGATCCGGCGCGATTTCTCGCCAAGCGATTCGCGGCCAAGGAAGCCTTCGGCAAGGCACTCGGAACCGGTGTCGCGGTGCCGGCGACCCTGCACGCATTGACCGTGATACATGATGCGCGCGGCAAGCCGCTGTTCGATTTTGCGGAGACGCTGCGGTGCTACATGGCCGAGCGCCAGCTCCATGCGTATCTCAGTCTTAGCGACGAATCGGATTACGTCGTGGCCTTTACGGTGATCGAACGACATGCGCCCTGAACCTATGACCGGGGATCTCCCATCGGAGCCGGCCCCGAGACCCCTTCCACCCGGACCGGTGATGCTCGATGTGGCGGGAACGGTACTGACCGGCGAGGAGCGTGAGCGGCTGATGGACCCGCTGGTGGGTGGGGTGATTCTGTTCACGCGCAATTTCAGCGATTCCGAGCAGCTCTCGGCACTGACGGCACAGATCCACAGCCTGCGTGATCCGGCCCTGATCATTGCGGTTGACCATGAAGGTGGACGGGTTCAGCGTTTCCGCAATGACGGGTTCACGCGTCTGCCCGCGATGGGGCGACTTGGACAGCTATGGGAGGCCGATCATGTTGCGGGGCTGGAAGCGGCTCGGTCCACCGGTTACGTACTCGCGGCCGAACTGCTCGCGCATGGTGTGGACCTGAGCTTCACTCCGGTGCTCGATCTGGACTACGGTGTCAGCCGCGTGATCGGCGACCGCGCCTTTCACCGCGACCCGCAGGTGGTCGCATCGCTTGCCGCGGCGCTCGTGGCCGGCATGACCGAGGCCGGCATGGGCTGCGTTGGCAAGCACTTTCCCGGGCATGGATTCGTCGAGGCCGATTCCCATCACCAGATTCCTGTCGACCGGCGTGACTTCGACACGGTATGGACAGAGGATATCGCGCCCTATCGGCACCGCATCGCGCGCCAGTTGTCCGGCATCATGCCTGCCCACGTGATTTTCGAGACGATCGACGCGAGTCCTGCCGGCTTCTCCCGTTTCTGGCTCCAGGACGTGTTGCGCCAACGGCTGGGATTCAGGGGAGTCATCTTCAGCGACGATCTGACCATGGAAGGTGCCACCGTAGCCGGCGACATCGTGGCGCGTGCTCGGGCCGCGGTCGGAGCCGGTTGCGACATGGTGCTGGTGTGCAACCGGCCGGATCTGGCAGCCGATCTGCTGGATCGATGGGCACCCTTGATTTCGCCCGAAAGTACCGCACGCGTGCGTGCCCTGAAGGCACGCCGACGTCATGCGGATCCCTACGCGCTGCAGCTCGATCAGCACTACCGGCAGGCGCATAGCGTGGTAGCCGGGCTCGAGCCCGGGGTTGCCTGACCGAGGGTCGCGGGGTTCGTGGTGAGCGCAGGACCGGCCAAGTTCGACGCGAAGCGCTTCGTCCGCAGCGTCCCCGAGGAACCCGGGGTCTATCGCATGATCGGTGCGGAGGAGCGGGTTCTGTATGTCGGCAAGGCGAAGAACCTCAGGCGCCGGGTATCGAGCTATTTCCAGCGCACGCAGTCAAGTCCGCGCATCGCGATGATGGTGGCCCAGATCGAGCGGGTGGACGTGACGCCGACGCGCTCGGAAGCCGAGGCCCTGCTCCTCGAGAACAATCTCATCAAGAGCCTCGCGCCGCGCTACAACATCCTGTTCCGGGACGACAAGTCCTACCCTTACATCTGCCTCTCGGGGGACGCGTTTCCGCGCATCGCCTATCACCGCGGTGCGTTCGCAAAAGGTGCGCGATACTTCGGTCCGTTTCCGAATGCATGGGCGGTGCGCGAAAGCATTCAGTTGCTGCAGAAGACCTTCCGTTTGAGGACCTGCGAGAACCCGGTCTTCCAGAACCGGTCGCGGCCCTGTCTGCTTCATCAGATCAAGCGCTGTACCGCGCCGTGCGTCGGTCTTGTCGGAGAAGACGCGTACGCGGCGGATGTGGCTCTCGCGGCGCGTTTCCTGGAAGGCCGCGCCAGTGAGGTGATCGACGACCTTACCGAGCGGATGCATGAAGCCGCCGATCGTCTTGCGTTCGAGGAAGCCGCTGCCTGCCGCGATCAGGTGAAGGTCTTGCAAGCGGTGTTGCACCGCCAGTTCGTGGACAGCCGCAAGGACGAGGACGTGGACGTCATCGCGGCCGTCGAACAGGACCGGCTGGTGTGCATCAATATCGCGATGATCCGCGGTGGCCGCCATCTTGGGGACCGCCCCCAGTTTCCCAGCAGTGCTGCCGGCTGCAATGCCATGGATGCGCTGCTAGCCTTCGTGGAACAGCATTATCGCGATCATCCGCTACCGGCCCGTCTGCTGGTCGACCTAGCCACCGAGCCGGTCAGCTCATTGTTGGCCGAGGTCAGCGCGACGCCTTGCGCGGTGGGCATGCCGCGCCTCAAGGCCGAAAAGGCCTGGATGGAAATGGCCGTCAATAACGCCAGACTCGCGATCCAGTCGCGTCTGCGCGATACCGGTCGCATCGAGGCGCGTCTCGATGCGCTGCGCGAAGCGCTCGATCTTCCCGAGGCACCCCGTCGAATCGAATGTTTCGACATCAGTCATACCATGGGGGAGGCCACGGTCGCGTCCTGTGTGGTTTGCGAGGATGGCGCCATGAAGAGGGGCGAATACCGCCGGTTCAACATCGGCGGGATCACCGGTGGCGACGATTATGCGGCCATGCGGCAGGTGCTCGGGCGGCGCTATGCGAGAGTTGCTGCAGGCGAAGGGGTATGCCCCGATCTGATCCTCATCGACGGCGGTCGAGGTCAGGTAGGGGCCGCCCGCGAGATCCTCGCCGAGGTCGGCATCGAAGGGGTGGCAATGCTTGGCGTGGCAAAAGGAGAGGGGCGCAAGCCGGGCCTGGAGAGTCTGGTTTTCGCGGATGGCCGTCCGCCACTTCATCTCCCGCAGGAGCATCCGGCGCTGCACCTCATCCAGGAGATCCGCGACGAAGCGCACCGGTTTGCCATCACCGGGCACCGTGCCCGGCGTGCGAAGGCACGTCTGAGTTCGCGGCTCGAGGACGTCGCCGGGATCGGTGCCGCACGCCGACGCAACCTGCTCGCAACCTTCGGCGGCCTGGACGGGGTGCGCGGTGCGACGGTCGAGGACCTGTGCCGGGTCGACGGCATCAGCCGGAAACTGGCCGAACAGATATACAATGCGCTGCATTGACCACATGCTCTGACGCACCCGGCTGCCGG
>DAOMNN010000093.1:0-11040 GCA_035443825.1 Rhodocyclaceae bacterium
TCCATTCCGAGGGCGTCGTAGCTCTTCACCAGAAGAAACAGCGCTTCTTCGATCGCGGGTGCGTCAGGGTACGTCGTGATCGCGGTCTGAGCCCGATTGACGGCCGCGACGTACGCGCTGCGGCGATAGTAGTAGCGCGCAACATGAACCTCGTGTGCCGCCAGCGAATTGACCAGATACAGCATGCGCTGGCGCGAGTCCGCAGCGTAGCGACTCTCGGGGTATCGCGTTACCAACTCCTTGAAGGTGTCGAACGACTCCCGGGCGCCCTTTGGGTCACGCTCGGAGAGGTCCTGGTTGGAGAGACCGCCGAGTAATCCGAGGTCCTCGTTGAAGGTCGCCAGGCCCTTCAGGTAGTAAGCATAATCGACGTGCGGATGGTTGGGGTGCAGACGAATGAAGCGGTCGGCAGCGGCGATCGCCAGTTCCGGTTCGAACTGTTTGTAATGCGCATAGGCCACCTCGATCTGCGCCTGTTGCGCGAAACGCCCATAGGGGTAGCGCGCCTCCAGTTTCTCGAAGAGCTTGATCGCACGATCGTAGGCGCCGTCGTTCATCGCGTCCTTGGCCTCGGAATAGATCCGCTGGGCACTCCACCCGACGGTTTCGTCGATCTGTTCAGGCAGCAGGCCGCAACCGCCGAGCAGCAGCGCGCCGATTACCGCTAAACTTCGCAGGGTCAATCTAGCCATTTATTGCACTCGCGTGAATGAATCCGCCGATTATAGCTCACAGGACCTCTCAGCTTCAGGGCACGAACTGAGGATCCCGGATGATTTCGCGGGGCTGCGTCTGGATCAGGCGCTTGCCCGGCTGTTTCCGGCGCATTCGCGCAGCCGCCTGCAGAACTGGCTCAAGGCGGGGCTGGTCACCGTAGACGGTGGGCAGCGGGATTCCAAGCATCGCGTATGTGGCGGTGAATCGCTGCGGGTACACGAGCCACCGCTGCCCAAGGAGACGGCGGATCAACCGGAAGACATTCCGCTGCAGGTGATCTACGAGGATGACGAACTTCTCGTCATCGACAAACCGGTCGGCCTGGTCGTGCATCCGGGCAGCGGAAACTGGAGCGGCACGCTGCTCAACGCGCTGCTTCATCATGCACCGGCCTTGTCGGCGGTGCCTCGGGCCGGAATCGTCCATCGACTCGACAAGGATACGAGCGGCCTGATGGTGACGGCCAAGACCATCGAGGCACAGACGGAACTCGTGCGCCAGATGCAGGCGCGGTCGGTCCGGCGGCATTACATGGCGATAGTGCACGGCGATGTCGGAGGAGCGGGTGTCGTGGAGGAACCCATCGGGCGCCATCCGCTGCAGCGCACCCGGATGGCGGTGGTGAGATCGGGTCGCCCTGCGCTGACGCGCTACCTCGTCCATGAGCGCTTCGGGTGTGCGAGCCTTGTCGAATGCCGCCTCGAGACCGGGCGCACGCATCAGATCAGGGTGCACATGGCGAGCATCGGACACCCGCTCGTGGGAGATGGCACATACGGATTGAAGCGCTGCGGCGATCTTCGGCTGGACCGTTTCCCGCGACAGGCACTGCATGCCTTTCGGCTTGCGTTGAAGCACCCCCGGACGCAGTCCGAGATGTCGTGGGAATCGGCATTGCCTCCGGACATGGTCGCGCTGCTAGCAGCCCTTCGCGGGGAAGATCACTGATGCGCAATCCCGACTGGATCGTGCCCGACTGGCCCGCACCCGCAAATGTCCGCGCGCTCGTAACCACGCGAGCCGGAGGTGTGAGTGCGGGCGCCTGGAACAGCATGAATCTTGGACTGCATGTCGGGGACGATCCGGATGCGGTGCAACGCAATCGCAGGATCCTGCGCGAGTTCCTGCCGGCCGAGCCGGCATGGCTCGATCAGGTGCATGGACGGGCAGTCGTCGATGCGTCGACCATCGTCCGCCCGGTTGCTGCGGACGCATCGTTTGCGACCGAGCCCGGCGTCGTTTGCGCGGTACTCACGGCGGATTGCCTGCCGGTCCTGCTGTGCGACCAGGCCGGGACGGTTGTCGCCGCAGCGCATGCCGGTTGGCGCGGATTGGCGAACGGTATTCTGGAGGCGACGGTGGGCGCCATGGGCCTCGTTCCGGATTCGCTCATGGCGTGGCTGGGGCCGGCGATTGGCCCGAAGGCATTCGAGGTTGGCGCCGAGGTCCGCGAGATCTTTTGCGATGTCGATACGAAGGCTGAGTCAGCCTTCGTGCGCGGCGTGCAACCTGGAAAATGGATGGCCGATCTGTTCGTGCTTGCGCATTTGCGATTGGCGCAGGCAGGTGTGCTTCAGGTCATTGGCGGAAACCACTGCACTCATGGCGACGGCAGGCGTTTCTACTCCTACCGGCGCGATGGACTCACGGGCAGGTTCGCATCCCTGGTGTGGCTGGTCTGATGCGCCGATGGACGGCGATTCACCCGTTTTCGCTTGACGGCTATTGATCCTCGCCTGATTCGGCTCTATCGTTCGTAACTGTGTCAGCGCTTGTTTCACGTCTCGCGGCGCTGCGGTGGCGCGCCGGCGTGCCGACCAGCCAAAGGAACAATGCCAGCGGGCCGACGCCTGCGAAAATGAAGGTAAGTACGCCGCCGACGACGGTCGGATTGGCGACCGAGACGACCACGACGACATAGAGCCAGGCAATTGCGATCACGTACATGGGCTCGATTCTACCTACTTGCGACGCGTTCCAAGGCGTTCGGACGGTTCGCCGTCACCAATGATTCATTCCGCACGGCGATGGTCGCAATACGCGCATGCCTCGGGAGGGGCTGAATGTCAGATTTGAAGGACAAGCCGACACCAGGCGCCCAGTTCGAGGGAATGCTTCAATTCGGTCAGGCCATGGCGACGAACTTCTTCGAGCTCGTTGCTCGCCAGCATGCGGCAATCGAGAATGATAGCGGCGTCGCCGTGCCCAGGTTGCCGCTGCCGGAGCAGGAGGAGTTTCTCGCGCTTCAGAAGCGTTACGCCCAGCGTCACGCGGTACTGTGGTCATCGATCCTGGAGCGCAAGCCCGGAGAGGCGGGTGCGCCGATCGTCGCGCCCGAACCCGGTGACCGCCGTTTTTCGGCTCCGGAGTGGGCCGAAAGTCCCTTCTACGACTATGTCCGGCAGGCGTATCTGCTCAACGCGGACTTTCTGAAACAGGTCTCCGACGCCTTACCCATCGCGGATGGGCGCGCGAAATCCCGAGTCCAGTTCCTGACACGGCAATTTCTCGATGCCCTTGCACCGGCCAACTTTGCAGCCACCAATCCCGAGTTCGTGCGGACCGCACTCGATACGCAGGGCGAGAGCATCACCCGCGGCATTCAGAATCTGATCGCCGACCTCGAGAAGGGGCGGATCTCGATGACCGACGATTCGGCCTTCGAGGTGGGGCGCAATCTCGCGGTAACGCCCGGTTCGGTTATCTTCGAGAACGAATTGATGCAACTGATCCAGTACGCTCCGCAGACCGACAGGGTTGCGGAGCGGCCGCTCTTGATCGTCCCTCCCTGCATCAACAAGTTCTACATCATGGACTTGCAGCCGGACAATTCGCTGGTCAGGTTCGTCGTGGAGCAAGGAGTCACGGTCTTCCTCGTGTCGTGGAAGAATCCCGGCCCGAAGGAGGCGCATTTCGGCTGGGACGACTATCTCGAACTCGGACCGCTGGCGGCGCTCGATATCGTGCGCGCCGTAACGCGGGTCAAGAAGCCCAACGTGCTGGGTTTCTGCGTTGGCGGGACGATTCTGGCCGCGGCACTCGCGGTGGCGCGGGCGCGAGGCGAGGATCCGGTCGAGAGCGTAACGCTGATGACGACACTGCTCGATTTCGCGGAGTCGGGAGAGCTGGGATGTCTCGTCGACGAGGCCAGCGTTGCGTCCCGCGAAGTCGCCATCGGGAAGGGTGGCCTGCTCAAGGGGCAGGAGCTCGCGAACGTATTCTCGGCACTGCGGGCGAACGATCTCATCTGGCAGTATGTCGTCGGCAACTATCTGAAGGGAAACAGGCCGCAAGCGTTCGATCTCCTGTACTGGAACTCGGACAGCACCAATCTTCCGGGACCGTTCCTGGTGTGGTATCTGCGGAACATGTATCTTGAAAACAATCTGCGCGTTCCGGGCAAGCTAAAGATGCTGGGGCACAAGGTGGATCTGGGCAGGATAACGGCACCGGCCTATCTGCTCGCGACGCGCGAGGATCATATCGTTCCCTGGAAGAGCGCCTATCACGCGCGTGCCTTGCTCGGCGGCGAGACGACTTTCGTGCTCGGTGCCAGCGGGCACATCGCCGGAGCGATCAATCCGGCCTCCAGGAACCGGCGCAGCTACTGGATGAGCGCTTCGGGCGTGGCCGATCCCGACGACTGGCTCGCGACGGCGGACGAGCACAGGGGAAGCTGGTGGCTGCACTGGATCGAATGGCTCAAGGTACGTAGCGGCAAGCCGGTCGCAGCGCGCGGACGGGTCGGGAATGCGAAGTACAAGCCGATCGAACCAGCGCCAGGGCGCTACGTCAGGGAGCGTGCCTGAGGGGCCGATCGCTTCGAGCATGAATGGCAAGGCCGGCAGCGGATACGGGGGGCGCTGTCGGAACCAACGCAATACCCTTCGAGAGATGAACCGTGAGAGGAGGTATCAACATGACAAGAGTCGCACTCGTTACTGGCGGCATGGGTGGTCTGGGCGAAGCGATCTGCATCAAGCTCGCGGCACTCGGCTACAAGGTCGTCACTACGCACTCACCTGGCAACACCAAGGCTGGCGAATGGCTGCAGAACATGCAGAACATGGGTTACGGATTCCGGGCTTTCCCATGTGACGTCGCGGATTTCGATTCGTGCAAGGCCTGTATCGATCAGGTCACGAAGGAGGTCGGCCCGGTGGACGTCCTGGTAAACAATGCCGGCATCACACGTGACATGACATTTCGCAAGATGACCAAGGATGACTGGGATGCGGTGATCAGGACCAATCTCGACAGCGTGTTCAACATGACCAAGCAGGTCATGGATGGCATGGTCGAACGCAAGTGGGGCAGGGTGATCAACGTATCGTCGGTGAACGGCCAGAAAGGCGCCTTCGGTCAGACCAACTACTCCGCGGCCAAGGCCGGTATGCACGGTTTCACAAAGGCACTTGCGCTCGAGGTTGCAAGAAACGGGGTGACGATCAACACGATCTCACCGGGCTACATCGGTACCAAGATGGTGACGGCGATCCCACAGGAGATCCTGGATTCGAAGATTCTTCCTCAGATCCCCGTGGCACGGCTGGGCAAGCCTGAAGAGATCGCGGGACTGGTAGCCTATCTTGCTTCGGAGGAAGCGGCCTTTGTGACCGGCGCCAACATCTCGATCAACGGCGGACAACACATGTTCTGATTTCTGCCGATGCATCATCGCGACGCGCCACCGGCTGAGTGGCGTGCGTCGCACCTTGCGCGGCAATCGGCCAGCGCGGATGGTCTTCCTTCCACTGTGGCCGTTGCAAGCTCCGAACAGGGTTTCAGTCCGTGGTATCTGCGGACAAGCGTGACAAATCCGGCATTGCCTTAATAGCGTAGAAATACTGCACCGCAACAAATTTGCCGCGGAAGGCGTATACTGCGCTTTGAACCCGCTGGCTCGCGCCTGGGTGCGTCGATGCGCCCCCGGTCCGACCCGATGCCCAGGTTCGCGACACTACTCATATCTGTTTGATAAGGATTGGACAATGTCCCAGAAAGTTGCACTCGTTACCGGCGCCATGGGTGGCCTCGGCACGGCCATCAGTCAGGCGTTGGCCAAGGAAGGCGTGACGGTGGTCACCAATTGTCTCCCGGGATTTCCGCAGAAGGACGAGTGGCTTGCCGCACAGAAGGCGCTCGGTTTCGAGTTCATCGCTGCCGAGGGTGATGTCTCCGACTACGAATCCTGCAAGGAGATGGTCGCGAAAGTCGAGGCCGACGTGGGTCAGATCGACATCCTGGTGAACAACGCCGGGATTACCCGCGACAAGTTCTTCCCCAAGATGGAAAAAACCCAATGGGACGCGGTGATCAATACCAACCTCAATAGCCTGTTCAACGTCACCCACCACATCTCGGCCAAGATGGCAGAACGTGGCTGGGGGCGCATCATCAACATTTCGTCCGTGAATGGCGTAAAGGGGCAGGCAGGGCAGACCAACTACTCGACTGCGAAGGCCGGTGTGCTCGGATTCACCAAGGCGCTTGCCGCCGAACTCGCAACCAAGGGCGTGACGGTCAACGCTATCGCTCCCGGCTATGTCGGCACCGAAATGGTCATGGCGATCCGCGAAGACATCCGCCAGGGCATCGTCGACACGATTCCGATGAAGCGCCTTGGCAGACCCGAAGAGATTGGCGCGCTGTGCGTATATCTGTCTTCGGAACTCGCCGGCTACGTGACCGGAGCGACCATCAACATCAACGGTGGCCTGCATATGTGCTGATGCAGCATTCACGGACGCAGTGCAGCGAAGGGCCTCGCCGAACGGCGGGGCTTTTTTGTGTGCGCCGCGTTATAATTTCACGTGTGGGAATCCGAACACGCTCAGGGGGAGATTGAGAAACATGGCCGACAAAGCGCGTCTGATCAAGAAGTACCCGAATCGTCGCTTGTACGATACTCGCACGAGTTCCTACATCACCTTGGCCGACGTCAAGGAACTGGTGCTTGCCCGCGAGGATTTTCAGGTTCTGGATGCGAAGAGCGGGGAAGATCTGACCCGCAGCATTCTCCTCCAGATCATCCTCGAGGAAGAGGCTGGAGGCGCGCCGATGTTCACCAGCGATCTGCTTTCCCACATGATTCGCTTTTACGGTAATGCCACGCAGGGAATGATGGGCAAGTACCTCGAGAACAACATCAAGGCCTTTACCGAGATGCAGGCGAAGCTGCAGGATCAGACACGGGCAATATATGGTGAGAACAGCCCCATCAGTCAGGATCTCTGGGCACAGTTCCTGAACTTCCAGGGGCCCGCACTGAAGAGCGTGATGGGCGCCTACGTCGACCAGAGCAAGAAGATGTTCGACCAGATGCAGGAGCAGATCGAGAGTCAGACGCGAAACATGTTCTCGACCTTCCCGTTTCCTAAATATACGCCGCCCGGCACGAATCCGGATGCCGAGTCGGATGCGCCGGACGAAGAGAATAGGACGGGTACGCGTGGGTCCTCGACTGCGCGGGGCGAGCGTACGACAACAAAGAAATAGTGCAACCCTGGGGCCGTCGCGTTCCGGAACATCAGGGTGCCCGACAGGGAACATGACTCAAGACAGAACACAGCACGCCCCGCGTGTCGGTTTCGTATCGCTGGGGTGCCCGAAGGCGACGGTGGATTCGGAGCATATTCTGACCCGCTTGCGTGCGGAGGGCTACGACATATCGGGCAACTATGATGATGCCGACTTGGTCGTGGTCAACACCTGTGGTTTCATCGACGCCGCTGTCGAGGAGTCGCTGGACGCGATCGGCGAAGCGCTGGCCGAGAATGGCAAGGTGATCGTGACCGGTTGCCTGGGTGCGCAGGCGGGCGTGATCACTTCGGCACATCCCCAGGTACTTGCCGTTACCGGGCCGCATGCGACCGATGAAGTGATGCGCGCGGTGCACCGCCATCTGCCCAAGCCGCACGACCCGTTCAGCGATCTGGTGCCACCCCAGGGCGTGCGACTCACACCGGCGCACTACGCCTACCTCAAGATTTCAGAAGGGTGCAACCACCGCTGCACCTTCTGCATCATCCCCTCGATGCGCGGCGATCTTGTCAGCCGGCCGATCCACGAGGTGATGCGGGAAGCCGAGTCACTCGTCGATGCCGGTGTCAAGGAGATCCTGGTCATTTCGCAGGACACCAGCGCGTATGGTGTGGACGCGAAATACCGGACCGGATTCTGGAATGGACGGCCGCTCAGAACGCGTCTGCTCGATCTGGCGCAGGCGCTGGGCGAGTTGGGCGTCTGGATCAGGTTGCATTATGTCTATCCATACCCGAGTGTCGATGACCTGATACCGCTGATGGCGGAGGGCAAGATCCTGCCGTATCTGGATGTGCCGTTCCAGCATGCCAGCCCGCGCATCCTGAAAGCAATGAAGCGGCCCGCAAGTGCCGAGAACGTGCTCGAGCGCATCCGCAAGTGGCGCAGCATATGCCCCGACCTTACCATTCGCTCGACCTTCATCACGGGGTTCCCGGGTGAGACCGAGGGGGACTTCGAGGCGCTGCTTCGCTTCCTCGAAGAGGCGCAACTCGACCGCGTCGGGGCGTTCGCCTATTCGCCGGTCGAAGGTGCGGTGGCCAATGCCTTGCCTGACCCGGTGCCGGACGATGTGCGCGAGATGCGGCGTACGCGCCTGATGGCCTTCCAGGAAGACATTTCGACGCAGAGGCTGGAGCGCTGGATCGGCCGTGAGATGACGGTACTGGTCGATGAGGTGGACGAAGAGGGGGCGCTGGCCCGCTCCTGCGCCGATGCACCGGAGATCGATGGCCTGGTGGTGATTCCCGACGGTGCTGAACTGGAACCGGGTGAATTCGCTCGGGTGCGGGTTACCGACTGCGATGTCCACGACTTGTATGCCGAGCCCTTGAACTGAGGCGGGTGGCAGCATGTACGATTCGACGCCACTGACAAAGAAGGACGGCAGTCCTGTAATCGGCCTGGCGTTGGGTAGTGGCGCGGCCCGTGGCTGGGCACATATCGGCGTCGTGCAGGCACTGGCGCAGCATGGGATCCGTCCCGACGTGGTGTGCGGATGTTCAATTGGTGCGCTGGTCGGCGCCGCTCTGGTTTCAGGGCGTATCGAACATCTCGGCACATGGGTCAAGTCGCTCGACTGGCAGGACGTGGTCGGAATGCTCGACATCAGCCTGAAGGGCGGGCTGATTCGCGGCGACCGGGTCGTCCAGCACTGCGCGGAGCACTTCTTCCTTTCCGACTTCGCGAAGCTTCCGGTGCCGTTTGCGTGCGTCGCGACCGAACTGTCGACGGGACGGGAGGTCTGGTTGCGCGAGGGCAGCGTGGCCGATGCGGTGCAGGCATCCATCGCCATGCCCGGGCTGTTCTCGCCGGTCCTGCGCAATGGGAGGGTGCTGGTCGATGGCGGGTTGGTCAATCCCGTTCCCGTGTCGCTTTGCCGCGCCTTGGGTGCCGATGTCGTCATTGCGGTCGAGCTTGGTTCCGGCATGGTGGGCGGGGGAGGCAGGAAGGGCCGTAAACCTTCCCTGCTTGGTGACGACCATTGGGCCAGGCGACTGCTGAGCCGGATCGGGGTAGCCAACGAAGGTGACGATGGTGGAAATCCGGCCTTGCCGTCGCTGCCGGAAGTGGTGACGGCGAGCATCAACATCATGCAGATGCACATCGCGCGAAGCCGTCTGGCGGGTGAGCCCGCGGACGTCTTGATATCGCCGCGGGTGGCGCATCTGAACATGATGGAGTTCGACCGGGCCAGCGAGGCGATCGACGAAGGAACGGCGGCGGTGGAACGCGCTCGCCCTTTGCTTCGCCATGGTGTCGGACTGGAGTGACGTGGATGTTGTCTGATCAAACGATTGTGCAGCGACTTTGCGAGATCTCGGGATCGGATCGGGTAGCGGTCTCGGACGAGGCGAAGGCCCCGTTCCTGACCGACTGGCGTGGGCGCTACTCGGGCAAGGCGCTGGCGGTCGTGCATCCGGGCAACGTTGAGGAAGTTGCGTCCGCGGTCCGGCTGTGCGCGGAGGAAGGCATCTCCATGGTGCCGCAGGGCGGAAATACGGGCCTGTGCGGGGGTGCAACCCCTCTGTGCTCGGGCCGTTCCGTAGTGATCAACCTGTCGCGCCTGAATCGTGTCCGATCGGTCGATGCGGCCAATAACACCATGGTAGTCGAGGCAGGATGCACGCTTGCGGCGGTGCAGGCCGCTGCGCATGAGATCGATCGGCTTTTTCCGTTGTCTCTTGCCGCCGAAGGCAGTTGCGAGATCGGCGGCAATCTGTCCACCAACGCTGGCGGGGTGCAGGTTCTGCGCTACGGCAACACGCGCGATCTCGTCCTGGGTGTCGAGGTGGTCCTGGCGGACGGGCGAATCTGGAACGGGCTCAATTGCTTGCGCAAGAACAACACGGGCTACGATTTGAAGCACCTTTTCATCGGCGCGGAAGGAACGTTGGGGATCATAACCGCTGCAGTGCTCAAGCTGTTCCCGCAACCCCGCGCGCGAGCCACGGCGTGGGTCGATGTTGCTGACCCGGATGCGGCAGTCGCCTTGCTGAACGCGTTGCAGAAGCGTTGCGGCGACAGAGTCACGGCCTTCGAGATCGTCGCGCGCGAGGCACTGGGACTGGTACTCAAGCACATGCCCGAAGCGCGTGCACCGTTCGAGGCGCCTGGGCAGTGGTCGGTACTGATCGAACTTTCCGACACTGTGGAGGATGCCGGACTCGATACGCTGCTCGAACGGGAACTGGGCATCGCGTTCGAATCCGGTCTTGTCATCGACGCCGTAGTGGCCGCAAACCTCGCCCAGGCGGCCGCGTTGTGGGCTTTGAGGGAAAACATATCCGAGGCGCAGCGGATCGAGGGACTCAGCATCAAGCACGACATCTCGGTGCCGGTGAGCAGGATTCCGGAGTTCCTTGCGCGTGGCCGTGCGGCGTTACTGGACCGATGGCCTGACGCACGTATCGTCGCTTTCGGGCATATCGGCGACGGCAATCTGCATTACAACCTTTCCAAATCTCACGCGCAGGACAACCATGCGTTCATCGGACGAACCGAGGAGATCAACCGCGTGGTACACGACCTGGTGGCGGAACTGGGGGGGTCGATCTCGGCCGAGCACGGTCTGGGGCAGCTCAAGCGGGAAGAAATCCGGCGCTATAAATCGGAGGTCGAACTCGAATTGATGCGCACACTGAAGGCAGCCTTCGACCCGCGCGGACTCATGAATCCGGGCAAGGTAATCTGAGGCGTTCCGGCCTTTACACGCTTTTTCGTCAGCCCTATAATGCGCGCTCTTTCGCGGTCGGGGGTATAGCTCAGCTGGGAGAGCGC
>DAOMNN010000094.1:0-1465 GCA_035443825.1 Rhodocyclaceae bacterium
TGCACCAGCCGTACTTCCGACGGCAGGTGGCGCATGCGGGTGATGAAGCGGGTGAGATCGTCGCGGTCGGCGTGGGCGGAGTAACCTGACAAGGTGTGAATGCCGGCGCGGATCGTGATGCGCTCACCGTCGAGATCGACGTATCCGTTGCGCGGGCCGTACTGCTGGATGGTCCGACCTGGCGTGCCTGCGGCCTGATAGCCGACGAAGATCACGTCGTTGCGCGGGTCGCCGAGCATCGCCTTGAGATAATTCACGATGCGACCACCTGCGCACATGCCGCTGGCCGCGACCACGATCGCGGCTTCGCCGTTGCGCGACAGGCGCGCGACGTTCGCCATATGGGCATCGTGATCCTCGATGGCGACCAACCCGGGGAAGGTCAGGGGGTTTCTTCCCGAGCGCACCCGTGCAAGCGCCTCCGCGTCCCAGAATTTCCCCAGGCGGCGGTATTCGTCGGTGAAGCGCTGCGCCAGTGGCGAGTCCAGATAGACCTTCAGCCGATCCCATGGGGCGTCGGATCCATCCGTCGTGGTTGCCCGGCGATGCAGGATGTCTTCGAGTTCGTAGAGAAGCTCCTGCGTTCGTCCGATGCTGAATGCGGGCACGAGCACCGTGCCGCCGTTGCGCAGCGCATGTGCGATCGTGGCCTCGAAGCGCTGGCGCCGTTCGCGCCGGTTCTCGTGGGTGCGGTCACCATAGGTGCTCTCGAGCACGACGATGTCGGCATGCCAGGGCGGACGGGGTGCGGGCAGAAGTGGTGCATGCGGCGCGCCGAGATCGCCGGAGAACAATACGCGCTGCCGCCTGCCCGAGCGCTTGTCCCGCACGTCGCACTCGACATAGGCCGACCCCAGGATGTGGCCGGCACGTTGCAGCCGGATACGACACGCTACCGCAGGCGTATCCACGACCGTGTGCCAGTGGCGGTAGGCCAGCGCGACGATGCGCGACTCGACGATTCGCACATAGCGCTCGATCAGCGCGCGGTCGCGCGTGAAACCCAGTGCGAACGCGTCGGCGAGAACGATCGGCAGCAGACGTGCGGATGGCTCGCTGCACAGGATCGGCCCCTTGAATCCGGCGGCGAGAAGGTAGGGGATACGTCCGACGTGGTCGATATGAACGTGGGTCGCGACGAGTGCGCGTATGGGATCGAGCGGGAATCGCACCACAAGCTGGTCCGCGCCGGCACGGCCATCCGGCGAGATCTCCGCACCCTGGAAGAGGCCGCAGTCGACAAGAAGACTGTTTGCCGCATCGAGCACCAGCTCGTGACATGACCCGGTTACGCCGTCGTGGCCGCCATGATGAATGATTTGCATGTGCATGACATCATTCTAACGCAAGGGTTCCTGCCCGTGGCGGAAGAAAGGCATCGATCCGGCGGGCGTCACCTTGCGCGGCGGATAACGCCTTCGGCTCATCCGCCCTACGCGGGGCAGCCCGAAGGGCGCAAAAGCGC
>DAOMNN010000094.1:1565-8022 GCA_035443825.1 Rhodocyclaceae bacterium
CGCAGCGCCTTGAAGAAACCCATCCCCATCCTGTCCTTCCCCTTGAAGGGGAAGGGACCTGCTTGTCACGCCTTGCCAGCTCCAGCCACCACAAAGCTGATGTGCCCGCCAATGCCCATGTCTCATCAAGAACGCACCACTACACTAGTTGAGTCGCCGCAGATACTCGCGTGTGAACATCCGCTCGGGAAGGTCGCGCAAGCTCATGTTCCCGTATTCCAGGATCGAGACTTCGCCTTCGCGCAATGCGTCGGCCATCACGAGCCGGGTCGGGCGAACCAGGCCGGCGAGTTCGCGAAATTCCTCGTAGCTTGCGGTCTTGAGCAGGCGTCCGGACAACGCGTAGAACTCCGCCTTGAGCGGACGGTTGTCGTCTTCTGCGACCCAGTACCGCACCTTCGCGTAGGTGACGCTCCTGTCGGCGGCGGCAAGATCCAGCACATGGGCAGCGACACCATCGATCGATTCGCTGCCGGAGAGGGTCGGGACGTAATCGCCCGCGAAGTTGGCGCGTGCGAGATCCCCGTTGGCGACCTGGCCAGTGAGCCGTTGCGCCAGCGACAGGCGCACCGGCTGCGAAACGGTCGGCATGAACACCCACAGGTCGCGTCCGCGCATCAGCAACGCCTGGCCGCGCTCCGATGCCGGGGAGATCGTCAGCACGATGGTGTTCTCGTTGCCGCGTGACAGGACGCGGAACTTGCGCTCGTCCCCGACCACGCCATTGCTGTAGTTGGTGACCGTGATGTCGGTCTGGAAGCTCTCGCGCGGGAAGCGGATAGCGTCGGCGCGCTCCACCAGTTCACGGGCCGGACTGTCGCCAGCGTCGGAAACGTCGGAAGCGCTGACCAGTGCCGGTGCGAGCAGGCCTGCACCCACGGCATGAAGGAATCGCCTGCGCGCTCGGATGGAAGGGCTCATGGGTGCTATCCTTATGGTGAATTCATTTTCGCGGCTCAGCGCAATGGCCATCGTCGAGGTCGAGAACGTTACCAAACACTACCTCCTCGGCGAGCAGGAGGTTGTTGCCTTGCACGATGTTTCCCTCGCGATCGAACCAGGGGTCTTTCTCGCAATTGCCGGCCCGTCCGGCAGTGGCAAGTCTACCCTGCTCAACATCATAGGGTGTATAGACACGCCGGACAGCGGACGGGTTCGGATCAACGGCACGGAGGTATCCGGTCAGACGCCGGATCAACTCGCCGACATGCGGGCACGAACGATCGGATTCATTTTCCAGACCTTCAACCTGCTTCCTGTCCTGTCGGCCGAGGAGAACGTGGAATATCCCCTGCTGCAGTTCGGCGAGCTGTCGAAGGCGGAGCGGCGCGAGCGCGTCGCCCACTACCTGGGGATGGTGGGTCTGGGACGTTACGCCCGGCACCGGCCCAACCAGCTTTCAGGTGGCCAGCGCCAGCGGGTCGCGATTGCCAGGGCGCTGGCGACACATTCTAAGGTGGTGCTGGCCGACGAGCCGACGGCGAACCTCGATCGCCACACGGGCGAGAGCATCCTGCGCCTGATGAAGGACATCAATCGCAAGTCGGGAACGACCTTCATCTTCTCCACCCACGACAAGCGCGTGATGAACATGGCAGACCGTCTGGTGCGTATCGAAGACGGTAATATCACGGCATTGGGCATGAAAGTCGATGGACGCTGGATGTTCGTCCAGGACCGCCGCGAGGCGGGTGATGAGGATCCGGAAATATGAGGACAATCATGAATCGCAAGAAACTCGTGCTGGCGCTCGCAGTCTGTGCGCTCAGTGCCGGCGCCGCGGCGTCGGACGACGACCTCGACGACTTGTTCGATCTGGATGCGCCGCTCGAAGCCGGTGAAGAGGCGTCGGGCAGCGGTTTGCGCATCGGCGGCTACGCTGAGTTCGCCGGCGCGTACGCCTATCGTTCGCCAACGCATTGGTCGAAGCTCAGAGGTCGCGCCGAACTGTCCGCAACGGGGCGGCTGGGGGGTGGAATCCGCTTCAAGGTGTCGGGCCGTGCCGACTATGATGCGGCATACGACGTCGAGAGCAGTCACTATCCGCACGCGGTGCGCCGCAATCAGCGCGCCGATTTCTCCCTGCGCGAGACCTATCTCGACTTCAGCTCTGGCGAATGGGAGTTTCGCCTTGGACGGCAGCACATCGTATGGGGAGAGATGGTTGGGCTGTTTCTCGCCGACGTGGTTTCGGCACGGGACATGCGCGAATTCGTGCTGCCCGAGTTCGAGACCATGCGCATCCCGCAATGGGCGGCGCGCGCTGAGTATTTCGCGGGTGACACGCACTTCGAGCTGCTGTGGATACCCTATGCGAGTTATGACGAAATCGGCAAACCCGGGGCCGATTTCTATCCGTATCCCTTGCCGGCCGATACGCAGGTGCGTGACCGCAGGCCATCGCGCAGCATATCGAACAGCAACTGGGGGCTGCGCGTTTCGCATCTGGTCAGCGGCTGGGACCTGACGGCCTTCTACTATCAGAGCAGGGACGTGACCCCGACGCTTTACCGGACCTCGCTCGCCCCGACGTTCGAACTGAGGAACGACCGCATACATCAGGTGGGCGGTACTTTTTCCAAGGACTTCGGACAGTTCGTGTTCAAGGGTGAGGCGGTCCATACGCGCGGACGCAGCTTCCTCACCATCGACGATCCGGTCGATCCGTTCGGCCTGAGACGCTCCAATACGCTCGATTACGTGATTGGCGTCGATGTTCCGGTCAGGGATGTGTGGCGCTTCAACGCACAGTATTTCGGTCGCCATGCCTATCGACACCGATCAGACATGGGATATGACCGCGACGAGGGCGGCATCACGCTACTCGTGAACCGCCGTCTTGGGACTGATTTCGAGGCCGAAGTGCTCTACGTGACCAGCCTGAACCGACACGATTACATGCTGCGGCCAAAACTGATCTGGAACATCTCGCCGGAATGGCGTGGCCAGTTCGGTGCGGATATCTTCAGCGGCCGTGCGAAAGGCATGTTCGGGCGCTTCGACGACAGCGACAGGGTCTACTTTGAGTTGCGGCGCTGGTTCTGAGCGGTGGCGCGGCGTTCCCTGTTTGCGCGGTGCAGCTTCAGGCGGCTGCCGCAGGCTGGAGGAGCAGTTCCCGAATGATCCGGGCATGTTCGCCAGGCTGAAGCACTTGCCGGTAGAGGCTGCGTTCCCTCGCCTCGGGGCTGGCCGCAAGATGCCTGAGTCGCATTTCGGCGTGATCGAGAGGCAAATGCATGAGTACGGCGGGTGCCTGCACGCGCGGGCATATCAGAAGCGGCCCGCTCACACGATAGCCGAGCATCTTTTGATAATAACCAGCGTGCCTGGGGTGGACTTCGATGAACATGTCCGTCATGCGGTGAACATGCCGCGCGAGGATGAACCCGAGGCTGAAGAGTGTCCCCATCAGGTCGGACGACCGTGCGGTGGAATCCATCGCCAACCGTGTAACTTCGCACACTCGCCCGCCGGTTTCGCGAACTTCGTCGATCTGCTGACGATAAAGTGTATCAGCGAGAAGTCCGTCGCCCGAATCCACGCCAACAGTCAGTGTGCCGACAACTCGGTCGCCACTGCATGCGGCGAGGCTGGTCTGGCCGGGTCTTGGCGGCACGGGGGTGGTGGCTTCGGCAGGTGTGAGACCCCGCGAACCGTACATCCGGGATACGAGCTGACTGATCTGTGTTTCGAGGTGGGTAATGCCGGTGGCGAGTCGGACGTGATATCCGTCGCCGATGATTGCAAGATTGCGGCTGATCGAAAGCGCTTCTTCGGATCGCTGCGCGGGGTGTGCGGACTCGCCGATGCTGGTCGATCTTGCACGCGATTCCAAATGAATGGTTTCATCGATCATTTTCGGAGAGTCGCTCCTCGTGCGTTTATCGGTGCGCGGCGAGTGTTCAGTCGCGCTATCCGGTAAGTCGTAGTGTGCCACATGTCTTGGCAGTCCGGATCGCCTCGGGCACTTTAGCCTTCAGTTGCGTTTCAGGCTGTAAGCGGTTGTGTATTTGTTCCGGAAAGCCTTAATATGAATTCGTGTAGCATGCGGGTCGGACCAGCAACTTGTCGCCCGTCAATTTTCAAGGGGGAATCGGCGATGTCAAACACAGTTTCGACTTCATGGGCACGCATTGTTGCGGTGCTTGGTGTGATGGTGGCGGGCCTGCTGAGCGGGTGCGCAACTTCATCCTTTCCCCCCGCGCCGGCACAGGCGGCCGATGCCGAATACAACTACGTGATCGGGCCGCTGGATTCGGTCAATATCATCGTCTGGCGTAATCCCGAACTGTCCATGTCCGTCCCGGTACGGCCGGACGGAAAGATCACGACCCCGCTGGTCGAAGATCTGCCCGCGCTCGGCAAGGACGCCACCACGCTGGCCCGCGATATCGAGGAGGCTTTGTCGAAGTACATTCGCGAACCCGTGGTCACCGTGATCGTGACCGGCTTCAGAGGCCCCTACAGCGAGCAGATCCGGGTCGTTGGCGAAGCGGCGCAGCCGCAAGCGCTGCCGTACGTGCAGAAGATGACCCTGCTCGATGTGATGATCATGGTCGGCGGGATCACAGACTTTGCCGCGGGCAATCGGGCGACCATCCTGCGCACTGCTGAAGGCAACAAGCAATACGGTGTGCGCATCGACGACCTGATCAAGCACGGCGACGTGTCGGCCAATGTGGAGATGCGGCCCGGCGACGTGTTGATCATTCCCCAAAGCTGGTTCTGATTCGTTCTGGAACGTGTCGTTCGCGGTGCGATAGCGCCGCGAACGCACTTTGAAGCAAGGCATTATGGAAGAACTCCTCACTCAGATCATTGGCTACCTGCGCGGAATGTGGCGCTACCGGTGGTGGGCCCTGGCCTTCGCCTGGATTGCAGGTATTGCCGGTGGCGTATTCATCTACCAGATGCCCGACCAGTACCGGTCCACCACGAGAGTCTTCGTCGATACCCAGTCGGTGCTCAGGCCGCTGATGACCGGCCTGGCCATTCAGCCCAATGTCGAGCAGCAGGTGGCGATGTTGACCCGTACCCTGATCAGCCGCCCGAACATGGAAAAGCTGGTCACGATGGCAGACCTCGATCTGACGGTTCGTACACCCGCCGAGCGTGAAGCGGTGGTAGACCGTCTCATGAGCAATCTGCGCATCGCCCACGGCGGCGGACGAGGGCGTTCCGACAATCTGTTCACCTTGTCTTACCAGGATGCCGATCCGGCGCGCGCGCAGGCGGTGGTGCAGGCGTTCCTCTCGCTCTTCGTCGAATCCGGCCTGGTCGGCAAGCGGCAGGATTCCGACACGGCGCGGCGATTCATCGAAGACCAGATTGCGGCCTATGAACTCAGGCTTGCCGAGGCCGAGAACCGCCTCAAGGAGTTCCGCCTGCGAAACATGGGTTTGCTGGGTGACGGAAGCACCAACTACCTTGCACAGATGTCGGCGGTTACCCAGCAGCTCAACCAGGCGAGACTCGAGTTGCGCGAGGCGCAGACCGCGGCTGACTCCTTCCGGCGACAACTCGCCAATGAAGAGCCGACGTCGGCCTCGACGTCGCCGATGTTCAGTTTCAGTCCGACCTCCGAACTCGACATGCGTATCTCGGGGCTGGAGAGGGATCTCGATTCGATGCTGCTCAAGTTTACCGACCAGCATCCGGACGTGGTCTCGACCAAGCGCCTGATTGCGAGGCTCGACGAGCAGCGGCAGGAACAACTGGAACAGTTCGAGAGTGCCACCGAGGGCGAGAGCGATGTGCAGAACGTCAATCCGGTCTATCAGCAGATCAAGTTCTCGCTCGCCAATGCCGAAGCTCGTGTCGCGGGCCTCACCGCGCGGGTGTCGGAGTTCGAGGAACGGTTGCAGTTCCTGAGGGAAAGGGCGGAACTGCTGCCCAAGCTCGAAGCAGAGGAGGCGCAGTTGAATCGCGACTACGGCGTTCATCAGCGCAACTACCAGCAGCTTGTGCAGCGCCGCGAGACCGCTGCGATGTCGGTCGAGATGGCGGCCCAGTCGGGCATTGCGGATTTCAGGGTGATCGAACCGCCCTCGAGGCCGACGACGCCGGCCGCACCGAATCGCCTGCTGCTGATGCCGCTGGTGGGCCTGGCAGCGCTGGGGGCGGGACTGGGGCTGGCCTTCCTGATGTCGCAGATCAGACCCGCCTTCAACAGCGCGCGCGCACTTCGCGAGGCCTCCGGCCTTGCAGTGCTCGGCACGATCAGTCGGGTGGCCGGTCCTGCCTACCGTCGCGCGCGAAATCTCAGCATGCTTGCATTCGGTAGCGGGTTGGCGGCATACGTCCTGGCAATTGGTGCCGCGATGGCGGCGCTGCAAATCCTGCAGCGTTAAGGAGAAACGATGAGCATCATCGAAAAGGCCGTCGAACGGCTCGAGAAGCTCAAACGAGCTGCATCCGAAGCTGAACCGGAGTCCGCTGGCCAGGAAGGGTCGGCCGC
>DAOMNN010000094.1:8122-10880 GCA_035443825.1 Rhodocyclaceae bacterium
AGCGCAGGTCTCGACAGCGCAGGCAACGCCCGCCGCTGCCGAGGAACAGGCATTGCAGCTCGAATCGCAACCCGTCGAGGTGTCGCCCGAGCCGGTCAGACCTTCCCGGGTGTCGCGCATCATCGAGATCGATCTGCATCATCTTGCCAAGGCGGGGATGGTGACCCCAGACAACCCCAAGAGCATGCTGGCCGAAGAGTGCCGTGTGATCAAGCGCCCCCTGATCCAGAACGCACGGGGCAACAGCGCGGCAGACATCGCGAATGGCAACCTGATCATGATCACGAGTTCGTTGCCCGGTGAAGGCAAGACCTTCAACGCGATCAATCTCGCGATGAGCATGGCGATGGAACTCGATTACACCGTCCTTCTGGTCGACGCCGACTTCTCCAGACCCACCGTGCTGAGTTCGCTCGGGCTTCCCCGCGAGAAGGGTTTGATGGATGTTCTCACCGGCGATGTCGATGATCTCTCGTCGGTCATCTTGCGCACCAATGTCGAGAAGCTGTCCTTGCTGCCTGCCGGCATGCCGCATCAGCGTGCGACCGAGTTGATCGCGTCGGAAGCCATGGCCCGAATGCTCGACGAGATCGCGACGCGCTATCACGACAGGATCATCGTGTTCGATTCTCCGCCCCTGCTTGCGACAACCGAGGCCCGTGTCCTGGCCAGTCGCATGGGCCAGATCGTGGTGGTCGTGGAAGCGGACCGGACGAGCCGAGGTGCACTCAATTCGGCACTGGCCACGATCGAGTCCTGCCCGGTCAAGCTGCTACTCCTGAACAAGCTGCGGCATGGGGGAGCGGAAAGTCTCTATGGATATGGATACGGATACGGCTATGGTCATGGCGATCCAGAAGGAAGCAAGCAAACCGTCGGCGCATCGGCTTGATGGCGTCTCGATGCTGAGGACGCCGCGGGTGCGCGGGCTTGGCATGACCGTTGCGTTCCTGTCGGCGACGTTGTTCGCCGGAAACGCCGACGCGCAGAAGTTCGACCTGCGGCCGACCCTGCAGAGCAGACTGACCTATACCGACAACATTCGGGCTTCGTCCTCCGACCGAAGAAGCGGGTGGGTCGCAGAAATATCGCCGGGGCTTGCCGGGGGCATCTCTCGCGAGGGCAGTCGGGTCAGCGGGCGATTCAATATGAGTCTGCGCAATCTCGGCTACTCGAGCGACAGGGGCTGGCGCAGCCCCGCGCTCGGCCTGCAGGCCGCCGGCGAGGTCGAGGCGATCGAGGATCATTTCTTCGTGGATGCGGATGCGTCGATCAGACGCACCAATTTGTCGTTGTTGTCGGGACGGGCATCGGATGATTTCCTGAACTCCGATCGCAGGAACGAGACACGCTCGTTCTCGATCGGCCCAAGGTTGCAGTTCGGATTGGGATCGTTTGCGAATGCCGCCATCCGTTACCGCAAGACCTGGCTCGACGGCGGTGGCGGCACGCTCGGTGGGCAGGGGCTCGATCAATGGAGTGCGGATCTCACCAGCGCGCGTGCGTTTGGCCCGCTGAGTTGGGGGCTGAGCTATTCGCGCAGCACGTCCGCGTACAAGGACGACGACGTCGAGGACGTTACCCAGGAGAGCGCCCGCGCCACACTGTTCTACGCGCTGACCCAGCAGGTTCGCCTGCATGGCAGCGTCGGCCGCGAGCGCAACGATTTCGGGGGTGGCAGACGGGAGAGCCACGACATCGTAGGTGCGGGTTTCGACTGGTTCCCGACGCCGCGGACGAAGATCTCCGGCGCCGTCGAGGACCGCTTCTTCGGCAATGGCTACGATCTGAGCATCAGCCACCGCTGGGCACGTTCTTCCCTCCAGCTATCGGCGGGGCGCGATGTCTCGTCCTCGGTACGGCGCTTTGGCAGTGTTTTCCAGGATCCCTTCTTTTTCGTGCTCTTCAACGACCCCGGCCTGATCGCACTCATTCCGGATCCGCTGGAGCGTGAGGAGTTCCTCAGGCAGTTCCTCGGCCTCACGGGCGACAGCTTCATCAGCAACTCCTACTATCTCGACAAGCGCCTGCGCGCAACCTACACCATCGCCGGTGCGCGCAATTCCCTGTCCTTTTCCCTTTCGCGTTCCGATCGATCGCGACTAAGCAGTATCGACGGCCTGAGGGGCGAAGATCTCTTTCGCGACTCGGATAACGTGACCACCGACGCAGTGTCCCTATCGTTGAGCCACCGCCTGTCCGGTCGGAGTTCGCTGAATGCCACGATCGTTCGTTCCGTGGCCGAGCGCGGTGGGGGGCTGTCCCAGAAGACGCGCCGGCTCACCACTTCGCTCGGCTACAGTACCAGCCTCGGTGCGCGATCGGTGGCCGGTTTGTCGTACCGTCATCAGAGGTCCGACAGCTCCAGCTCCGGTTCGGATTTCACCGAAAATGTCCTGACGGCGAATTTCGGCATGCGCTTCTGATCGGAATCCGAATGTACGAGTCGTTCTTCAAGTTTCACGGCAAGCCCTTCCAGCTCAACCCCGACCCCGCCTTCTTTTTCGGCAGTCGGGGCCATCGCCGGGCGATGGCCTATCTCGAGTACGGCCTGCACCAGAACGAAGGCTTCATCGTCGTGACCGGAGAGATCGGTGCGGGTAAGACCACCTTGCTGCGCAGCCTGATCGAGCATCTCGATCCCGACAAGGTCGTCGCGGCCAACCTGGTCAGCACGCAGGTAGACGAGAACGACATCCTGCGCATGGTCGCGGCGGCTTTCGGCGTGCCCTGTCGCAATCTCGACAAGGCCAGTCTG
>DAOMNN010000095.1:0-1396 GCA_035443825.1 Rhodocyclaceae bacterium
GCTGCTGCTCGCTGTATTCGCCGCCAACGGTATCGCAGCCGCGATTCCGGCAACGACGGTGCTGTTCTTCGTCGCCGATGTGATCGGTGCAGCGCAGTTGTCGGGCCTGTTCCTTGTGCTGTACTTCATTGCCGGTGCGGCCAGTTTGCCTCTGTGGGTGAGAATTGCACGGCGGACCGGCAAGCTCCGTGCCTGGCTCGCATCCATGGGGCTGGCGGTAGTGACCTTCGTGTGGGCATGGACGCTCGGTCCCGGCGACCACCTTGCATTCGCGGCGATCTGCGTGTTCTCGGGAATGGCTCTCGGTGCGGATCTGGCCATCCCGCCAGCCATGCTCGCCGATATGCTGGCCCGCGACACGCACCCGTCCGAAGCGCGTGCCGGTGCATGGTTCGGCTGGTGGAATTTCGTCACCAAGGCCAATCTGGCGCTCGCGGCCGGTCTGGCCCTGCCGCTTCTCGGAGCGCTCGGTTACGCCTCCGGTGTGCGCGATCCGGGAGCGCTCGCGGCCCTCTCGGCAGTCTATGCACTGGTGCCGGTGGGGCTCAAGCTGGGTGCGGCTTCCCTGTTGTGGGTGCTGCGCCATGACCTCGATTTCGAAGGAGCAATGACGTGAGCAGAATGGGCTTGTTGTTTGCCGGCGTCGTCGGTCTCAGCGCCTGCGGCACGGTCGACATCGATCGATATGCGGGGCAGGAGCCGACGCTTGAGCTGAGAAGCTACTTCGACGGCACGCTTGATGCGCACGGCGTCTTTCAGGACCGCTCCGGCGAAGTGGTGAGGCGTTTCCATGTCCTGATCGAAGCCTCATGGGAGGGAGAGCGGGGGACCCTGGACGAACGCTTCACGTATGCCGACGGCAGCACCCAGCGTCGCGTATGGACCATCGACCGCCTGGCGCCCGGGCGCTACGTTGGACGTGCGGATGACGTGGTCGGGGAAGCCCGTGGGGAAGCCCGCGGCAACGCGCTGCGTTGGCGCTACGTCCTGGCGCTGCCCGTGGGCGAGAGGGTGATCAATGTCGATTTCGACGACTGGATGTTCCTGATGGACGACAAGGTGATGCTGAACCGATCCGTGATGAGCAAGTTCGGCTTCCGGCTGGGTGAAGTCACATTGTCCTTCCACAAGCGGCCGCGCTGATGCCGCTCAACGTTCCGATCCGCGACTGGCGCGGCAAGCGCGTCTGGATCGTGGGCGCGTCGAGCGGCATCGGTGCGGCCCTGGCCGAACGCCTGGCGGCGCGAGGCGCACGTCTGGCGCTGTCGGCGCGAAGCGCGGAACGGCTCGAAGCACTGGCGGCCCAACTGCCCGGTGCGCTGGTGATTCCGATGGATGTGACACATGCCGCGGCGCATCAGGCGGCCGTGGATGCGATCTGCGCCGCCTGGGGCGG
>DAOMNN010000095.1:1496-7124 GCA_035443825.1 Rhodocyclaceae bacterium
CTGATCAACCTGGCAGAGTGCCTCCATCTTGACCTGGCTGCGCGCGGCATATCGGTATTCCTCGTCAATCCGGGGTTCGTCGCCACCGCGCTCACGGCACAGAACGATTTCCACATGCCGGCACTGATACAGCCCGGCGAGGCCGCGCAGCGGATCCTGACGGGACTATCCCGCGGCGAATTCGAGATCCACTTCCCGAAGCGCTTCACACGCCTGTTGAAAGTGCTGAGGTTCCTGCCGCGCCGGGCTTATTTCTGGGTCGTGCGAAGGGCGACCGGCTCGTGAGCGCGAACCTGGACGAAATCGTTCGATTCTACGAGACACTCTCGCCCGAAACGCTGGGTGATCTGCCCAGGCTGTATCACGAGGATGTCCGCTTCCAGGATCCCTTCAACGCGGTGGTGGGTGTGGATGCGATCGAGCGAATCTTCCGCGACATGTTCGAACGGCTCGACGCGCCACGATTCCATGTCGAGAATCGTATCGTCGACGGGTCGCAGGCAATGCTTGCCTGGACCTTCGACTTTGCCCTGCGAGGACGAAACCTCCGCATACACGGCGTGACGCATCTTCGCCTGTGCGATGATGGTCGCATCCTGACTCATCGTGACTATTGGGATCCGGCCGGTGAGCTGTATGCCAGCCTGCCCGTCATCGGGCTGCTGGTGCGCTGGTTGGCGCGGCGGCTGTCGGCGGGCGCCGAAGGGCGTCAGCGATGATCTTGAAGTCTAAACTAATTGACTGCTGCGCCGCAGCACAATGGTGTTGATCAAGCGATTAGATTCGTTATAAACACCGGGATGCAGGCTGCTATTAGCACATAGTGCAATGCGGTAGGTTGATAAATATCAAAAAATCTCGTTGCGAGCCTCGATTTGGCTATGGCATGATCGGCTCAAGCAGGCGGAGAGGCGCGCGCACACGATAATTCAAGGGGATCGGCGCGCCCCGGCCTTTCGTACTCCGGAGACTACCGAAACAGCGGGGCCGCACTGGCCCAGGCCAGCGATCGGTCATGCTTCCGCGGATGTGCAGGGGGCGTCTTCTCCGTGACTTGCCACAACAAGTCCACATGAGGATTGGGAGATGAGTGTTTCGGGTCGCCTGGCAGTTTCGGCACCATTGTTGCTCGCCGCACAGGGTGTGCTAGCCCAGAGCAGATACAACTTTCAGCCGCCGGTCACCAGCGTCGCCGAACAGATATACGATCTGCATACACTCATGCTGATCATCTGCCTGGTGATATTCATCCTCGTTTTCGGGGCGATGTTCTGGTCGATTCTCAAGCATCGAAGGTCGCGCGGTGCGGTTGCCGCAAATTTCCACGAGAACACCACCGTCGAAGTGGTATGGACGGTGATCCCGTTCCTGATCCTGATCGGGATGGCGTGGCCGGCCACCAAGGCGGTGATCAACATGAAGGACACGTCCGAGCCGGACATCACGATCAAGGCCACCGGCTACCAGTGGAAGTGGGGTTACGACTACCTCCAGGGCGAGGGCGAGGGCATTCGCTTCCTGTCCAGCCTGTCGACGCCGCGCGAGCAGATCGAGGGCCGCGCGGACAAGGGTGAGCACTACCTGCTGGAGGTCGACAATCCGGTCGTCGTTCCGGTGGGCAAGAAGATTCGCGTGCTGACGACGGCCAATGACGTCATCCATTCCTGGTGGGTGCCCGCGCTGGGCGTCAAGCAGGATTCGATCCCCGGGTTCATCCGCGACGCATGGTTCCGCGCCGAGACCGAGGGCGTCTATCGCGGCGTGTGCGCCGAGCTGTGCGGCCGCGATCACGGCTTCATGCCGATCGAGGTGCATGTGGTTTCGCAGGAGGCCTACAGCGACTGGGTGGCGACGCAGGTGGCGATGCGCGCGACGGCCGCAGAGGATGATGAAAGGGAATGGACGCCAGACGAGCTTGCCGAGCGCGGAGCCGGCCTCTACGGAACCCATTGCGCGGCCTGTCATCAGCCCGACGGCAAGGGTATTCCGCCGGCCTTCCCGGCGCTCGACGGCTCGGAGGTCGCGACCGGCGATGTGACCGAAATGCTCAAGGTAATCGTTCATGGAAGGCCCGGTACCGCGATGGCGGCGTTTGGCGCGCAGCTTTCGGACGCCGAGATTGCGGCGGTATCCACCTGGGTCCGCAACGCCTGGAGCAACGAGGCGGGCGATACGGTACAGCCGGCCGACGTTGCGGCTGCTCGCGACCGGTAACGTGATCATTCAGGCAATTGCACAATTCTTAGCCGGCAGGGGCCCACGCCCGGCCGGTATCGCGAAGGAGGCAGTATGGCGGCGGTAACCCCCGATCAGTTGCATGATCATCACCACGGTCCCACCGGGTTGATGCGCTGGATCACCACCACCAATCATAAAGACATCGGGACGATGTACATGATTTTCAGTTTCGTCATGTTCCTTGCGGGGGGCGTGATGGCGCTGATGATCCGGGCGGAGTTGTTCCAGCCCGGGCTGCAGGTCGTGGAACCGGAATTCTTCAACCAGCTCACCACCTTGCATGGTCTGGTGATGGTGTTCGGCGCGATCATGCCGGCTTTCGTCGGCTTCGCCAACTGGCAGATCCCGCTGATGATCGGTGCCAGTGACATGGCCTTCGCACGCATGAACAACTGGAGCTTCTGGTTGTTGCCGCCCGCGGCGATCCTCCTGGTGAGCTCGTTCTTCGTCCCGGGGGGTGCGACGGCGGCCGGCTGGACGCTCTATCCGCCGCTGTCGATACAAATGGGCATGGGCATGGACATGGCCATCTTCGCCGTGCATATCATGGGCATCAGCTCGATCATGGGCGCGATCAACATCATCGTCACCGTGCTCAACATGCGCGCCCCCGGCATGACCATGATGAAGATGCCGCTGTTCTGCTGGACCTGGCTCATCACCGCCTACCTGCTCATCGCGGTGATGCCGGTGCTGGCCGGTGCGGTGACGATGTTGCTCACCGATCGTCACTTCGGCACCAGCTTCTTCAATGCGGCCGGTGGGGGCGACCCGATCCTGTACCAGCACATTTTCTGGTTCTTCGGGCACCCCGAGGTCTACATCATGATTCTCCCGGCGTTCGGGATCGTCAGCCAGATCATTCCGACCTTCGCACGCAAGCCGCTGTTCGGCTACGCGTCGATGGTCTATGCGACCTCGTCGATCGCGATCCTGTCGTTCATAGTCTGGGCGCACCACATGTTCACCACCGGGATGCCGGTCGTGGGGCAACTGTTCTTCATGTACGCGACCATGCTCATTGCGGTACCGACCGGGGTCAAGGTGTTCAACTGGGTCGCGACCATGTGGCGCGGTTCGATGACCTTCGAAACTCCGATGCTGTGGGCGACCGGCTTCATCTTCGTGTTTACCATGGGCGGCTTCACCGGCCTGATCTGTGCGATCGCCCCGATCGACATCCAGATTCACGACACGTATTACGTGGTTGCGCACTTCCATTACGTGCTGGTCGCGGGCAGCCTGTTCTCCCTGTATGCGGGGGCTTATTACTGGTTGCCGAAATGGACCGGCAGAATGCCTGACGAGCGCTTCGGCAAGCTGCATTTCTGGAGTTCGCTGATCTTCTTCAACATCACGTTCTTCCCGATGCACTTCCTCGGGCTGGCGGGCATGCAGCGTCGGGTTCCGGACTATGCGCTGCAATTCACCGACTTCAACCAGATGGCGACCGTCGGCGCGATCGGTTTCGGCCTCAGTCAGCTGATCTTCCTGGTAGTGGTGATCAAGGCGGCACGTGGTGGTGGCGAGAAGGCTTCCGCACGGGCTTGGGAGAGCGCGGAAGGGCTGGAGTGGACCGTGCCTTCGCCCGCCCCGCATCACACCTTCGAAGTCGCGCCGGTGCTCAAGTGAGGGAGGCTGCGGTCATGACCGATCCGCGCCGCGCGAAGAACATCCGGACCGGCCTCCTGCTGGCGGCGGTCGCGTTCGGGTTCTTCATGCTGGTGATCCTGAAGCAAAGGTGGTTGTTCGCATGAGCGAGCTCGCCACCGAGAATCGCAAGCTGCTCGTCCGTCTCGCGATCGGTGCGGTGGCGATGTTCGGCTTCGGTTTCCTGCTCGTGCCCTTCTACGAGAAGATCTGTGAAGTCACGGGTGTGAACAACATTCTCCAGCCGAACCGGGTGGTCAATACGCAGGTCGATACTTCGCGACTGATAACGGTGCAGTTCGACGCCAACATACATGACCTTCCCTGGAGCTTCCGGCCGCTGCAGGGTTCGATCCGGGTACATCCGGGCGAGCTCACCACCATCGCGTACGAGGTGGCGAATACGCGGGGGGAGGCAGTGACCGGTCAGGCCGTGCCGAGTTATGGACCACAGCGCGCGGGGCAGTATTTTCTGAAGATGGAGTGTTTCTGCTTCACGCAGCAGACACTGGAAGCGGGTGAGCGGCGGACCATGCCGGTCGCGTTCGTGCTCGATCCGGATTTGCCCGAGGACGTGAATACGATCACCGTGTCTTATACGTTCTTCGAGATCGCCGGGCGCCGGGCCCAGACGGCCGCGGGCAGCGACCCCCGGTCGTGATGGCCGACATGGATCGGCCCGGGATCGGCACGCAGACGGTCGGGAAGGGAAAAAGGGCGGGTTTCTGGGCTACGGTAAGGGCAGTGCTCTGGTCGTTCCTGGGAGTCCGGAGGTTCAACGATTATCGACAGGATGCCACTTCGCTGGATCCGAAGGCGGTAGTCGTCGCAGGTGTGCTGGGAGGCGTGTTGTTCGTGCTTGCGATTGTCGCGCTCGTGCAACTTGTTGTCGGGCTTTCAGAATAAGGGGGTGGGTCAATGAATCAGGCGCTGGACAAGTATTTCGTTCCCGAGCCGTCGAAGTATCCGATCTTCGGATCGATCGCGCTGCTGCTCTTCGGGTCGGGCGCGGTGATGTGGCTGAACAAGGTCGGCCCCGGGCCGTTCGTGTTCTTCCTCGGGGTGGCGATTCTCATCTACATGCTGTTTGGCTGGTTCGGTCAGGTGGTGAAGGAGTCCGAGTCCGGCAAGTACGGCAAGAGCGTCGACCGGTCGTTCCGCTGGTCGATGGGCTGGTTCATCTTCTCCGAGGTGATGTTCTTCGCAGCCTTCTTCGGCGCGTTGTTCTATGTCCGTGTGCTGGGTATTCCGTCCATCGGCAGCGGGGACAACCTGGAGCTGTTGTGGCCCGGTTTCGAGCAGGCCTGGCCGACGGCAGGCCCGCTTGCCGACGAGATGTTCACGCCCATGGGGGCGTGGGGCATTCCTGCGCTCAACACGTTGATCCTGCTCACTTCCGGCGTGACCCTCACGTGGGCGCACTACGGCATGATGAAGAACGACCGCGGACAGTTGAAGAAAGGCCTGCTGGCCACGATCCTGCTCGGTGCGACCTTCCTCGGTTTCCAGATCTATGAGTACTTCCATGCGTATGGCGACCTCAACCTGCGTCTGGATTCAGGAATCTACGGTTCGACGTTCTACATGCTGACGGGCTTCCATGGCCTGCATGTGACGATCGGCGCGATCATGCTGACGGTGATGTATTTCCGCGTCAATGCAGGACACTTCACGGCCGACCACCACTTCGCCTTCGAGGCGACGGCCTGGTACTGGCACTTCGTCGACGTCGTATGGCTG
>DAOMNN010000095.1:7224-10216 GCA_035443825.1 Rhodocyclaceae bacterium
AGCTTTCCGGTGATCAGTCCGCTGGCGAAGCCCGCCATGAGCAACAGGAACAAAGTGATAGAAAGTCCCACCCGAAATGCCAGCGCACGCACCGTGCGCGTACCGGTACCCTTGTCCCTGATCAGGAATAGCAGCGCCGAGCCCAGGCTCGTGATGATCAATACGAGGAAGATTACAACGACGATGCGCATGGCCGGCCTCCCGCCGCAGATGTGTTGCCGCGGAAGCCGTAACGAGATCCCGCGCAGAGTTTGTATTTTCGCGCGAAACGCCCCGGGCGTGGGTAAATCGGGGGGTAAGGTTTGATCATGGCGCGGCCGCATCCGGTGCCTCTGATCGCCGGCGTCGTGGTCGGAATCGTAACCCTCTTGCTTGGCAACTGGCAGGTCCAGCGCGCGGGCGAGAAGAGTGAGCTTCAACAGCTCATCGAAGCCGGTGCCGACGCCCGACCGGTGTCGGCGGCTTCGCTGGTGGACCCGCGCGAATGGCTTGCGGTGGACATGCGCGGCGAATGGCGAGACGAGGCGACGATCTACCTCGACAATCGTCCATACCAGGGTCGGCCGGGCTATCAGGTGCTCACCCCCCTGCGTCTCGGCGACGGGGCTGGGTGGGTGCTGGTCAATCGAGGCTGGGTTGCCCAGGGCGCGAATCGCAGCGTGTTGCCCAAAATCGCGGCGGAAGGCGGCACGGTCGGCATCGAGGGCAAGGTGCGGTGGCCCGAGCGCAATCCGTTCACGCTGGCCGCGCATGCGGCCGACGGCCGGCTCTGGCAGTATATCGATCTCGCCGATTATCGCGACTGGTCGGGTTTGAGCGTGCGTGACTGGATCGTCTACCAGACGAGCGCGTCGAATGACGGGCTGGTGCGTGACTGGCCGCGCCCGGACGCGGGTATCGACCGCCACCGCGGCTATGCCTTCCAGTGGTACGCACTCGCCGGATTGTCCTTCGTGCTTACCGGCATCTACGTTTTCAGGAGTTTCAGAAACAATGCAGCGTCGTGACAAGATCACCTTCGCGGTGCTGGCCCTGGTTTGTGTCGTCCCGGTGGTCGTGTCCTATCTCGCCTTCTTCGTGTGGCAGCCGGAGGGACGGATGAACTATGGCGAGCTGATTCGCCCCGAACCCTTGCCCGACGCGACACTGGCGGGACTCGACGGGCAGGCCCTGGGCGGTCGGGAAGTGCTGAAGGGCTACTGGACCCTTGTCTACGTCGGGCCCGCGGCTTGTGGAGCAGGCTGCGAAGAGGCGCTTTTCGCGATGAGGCAAAGCCGCATCGCCCAGCGCAGGGAGATGTCCCGGGTGGAAAGGCTGTGGCTGGTCAGCGATGGGGGAACCCCGGACGCACAGATCTTGAAAGCCCACGATTCGCTGCGTGTGGTTCGCGCCGCACCTGCGTGGCTGGACAAGCTGCCCGACGCGGATCTGGGCGTGCACGTCTATCTTGTCGACCCGCTGGGCAACGTGATGATGCGGTTTCCCGGTCACCCTGACGTTGCCCTGGTAATACGTGATCTGCAGCGGCTGCTCAAGTTTTCCGGCGTCGGTTGATGTCGGCGCTTGAAGTGACGGTGTCGATCCATTATCTTGCCGGCCCCGAACCCGTTTCCGGTCGCTGCCCCGAAGAGAGAATATGAGCATGCAGATTACAACAAAGCTCGCGTCCGGCCGCCGCTTGCACGCGCTGTATGTGCTGACCAAGCCGCGCGTCAATACCCTGATCGTGTTTTGCGCGATCATCGGCATGTTTCTGGCGGTGCCAGCCGGTTTGCCCGATGCGGCATTGGTGCTCGCCGCCACGGTCGGCATTGCCTTCGTCGCCGGTGCCGCCGCTGCGATGAACTGTCTCATCGAACAGAGAATAGATTCGAACATGGCGCGTACGCGGGCGCGACCCCTGCCGCGCGGGGAGTTGGGCGAGGTGGAAACGCTCGCCTTCATCGCCGTGCTGGGCGGATCCGGACTCGTCATCCTGCATCAGCTCGTCAACCCGCTGACGATGTGGCTGACGCTGGCGACGTTCGTCGGCTATGCGGTGATCTATACGGTTCTTCTCAAGCCGCGCACGTCGCAGAACATCGTGATCGGCGGGGCCTCCGGTGCGATGCCGCCCGTTCTCGGGTGGGCCGCCATGACCGGTGAAGTGAGCGCGGATGCGTTGCTCCTGTTCCTCATCATCTTCGTGTGGACCCCGCCGCATTTCTGGGCGCTGGCGCTGTACCGGGCCGACGACTACGCGCGCGCCGGGCTGCCCATGCTGCCCGTGACGCATGGGCAGGAATATACGCGCCTGTCCATCCTTCTATACACGTGCCTGCTGTTCGCGGTGACGCTGCTTCCCTTCGCCACGCGCATGAGCGGCTGGATCTACCTTGTTGCGGCGGTCGCCTTGGGACTGGGTTTTCTCCACCATGCGTGGCGCCTGTATCGAACGTACAGCGATGCGCTCGCACGGGGCACCTTCCGCTACTCCATTCTGTATCTGTTCTTGCTTTTCGCCGCGCTCCTGACCGATCATTACCTCAAGTTCTGATACGGTCCGACCTGATGCTGCGTCTTCTGATTGCGGCCGCCGCCCTGGTGGTGGCCGCCTGTTCCGCCCCCTCCGCACCCGAGTTCCGCAATACCGACATCACCGGTGCAAACTACGGCAAGGGCTTCACCCTGACCGACCACCACGGCACGCCGCGCTCCTTGAGCGATTTCGAGGGCAAGGTCGTGACCCTGTTCTTCGGTTTCACCCAGTGCCCCGACGTGTGCCCGACCAGCCTCGCGACGATGGGCGAAGTAATGGCACAGCTTGGTGCGGATGCCGAGCGCGTTCAGACCCTGTTCATCACCGTCGATCCCGAGCGCGACACACAGGAGTTGCTGGCCAACTATGTTCCGGTGTTCGACCCACGCTTTCTGGGCCTGTACGGGACCATGGCCGAAACGGAGGCGGTTGCGAAGGAATTTCGCGTCTTCTTCCGCAAGAGCGGCGACACCG